>JANOCP010000288.1:0-6538 GCA_031412235.1 Polaromonas sp. | reverse complement strand
GCCGCCTTTGCCGTGGCCAAAACCATTCGTGACAACCGCGATGGCCAGGTTGATACCAAGTCATGGGTGATGACGGTCTGGGTCGCTTTTGCCGCTGCCGTAGCCTTGACGGCTTGGGGTTTATGGCGCATGAACATTCCGGGCACGGAGAAAAACTACATGATGGTGAGTTGGCTGTTTTTGGTCAGCAGCACTTTTACTCTGGCAAAAACGATTCGTGACGGCCATGAAGCCGAGTTGATGGAACGCTCGGGGCCGACTACTGAAACTGGCAGGCCATAACCCTTGTCGTGTATGTGTTTTAGCGGCTGCTTTTTGACTCCAGAAAGCGCTGCTGTCTGAGCAGGTGTTCTGCTCTGCTTTTTGTTAGTTTTTGCTCCCGCTTGTCCAGTTCTGTACCCAGCAACTGGAGCTGGTCAAGCAAAAGGGACAATGCGGTTTCGCCTTGTTCCAGCACCTGGGTTGAGCGTTGCTCCTTGGGCACCATCAGGTAGGCGTGAAGCGAGTCCGGCAGGTAACGTCGCATCAACTCAGTCAGGTACAGCCTGTCATCCATGGTGAAATGTTCGCCAACCGGGGCGTTGGCGGCCTGCTGTGCGATGCGTGCGAGTTGCTGTTTGATGGCAGTCAACGCGGTGACGACAGCATCAGGCGCCTCAGCCGCCATGCTTTCCAGGGCCCGGTCAAAAGCCAGAAGGCTGGTGTCATCAAAAAGTGCCGTGGCAACAGGCGATTCCGGTTCATGCAGGGCCCTTGAACGCCGACTAAAGAACATCAGACCCGCACCGCCCACCAACGCAAGCGTGCCAGCCCCGGCCAAAAGCAGGGAATGCTGAATCGCGGCCAACAGCAGGCTGACAGCCGACACCGCAGAAACCACGCCCCCAGTGATAAACAAGGGGATCATGGCTGGCGTTTGCGCTGGTCTGGCCAACAGATGCAACTGTTCGACCAGCGGCGCACCAAACCGGCCTTTGAGCTGCTGGCTTGCCCACTTGGCCGCCAGCCGCTCCTGAACCACCGGATTGATTCGCTCCGTTCGGTCATCGGGTTTTGCAGTGCGCCTATTGACGGGGCGCGACGAGCTTACGTATTTAGGGTCTGATGGTGGCATTCCTGATCCTCGGAAAGACAATACGCGATATGGAGGGTAGCGGCCAAGGATACTGAAAGCACATCAAACCCATACTTGTACTTATTGTCGCGACTTTATGGTGATACGGGATCAAACTATCTGCTGGACACAAAAACTTTATGGCCGACATGGCTAGCTGCAAGAGCTTCACCCTTGCCGACCAGATCGGGCGTGGCCTTCGCTCGCAACCACTGGTTGTTACCTTTGAAAGAGTTTAAACATGAGCAAATCCCTTCGACTCACAGAAAAGTGGATGCGGCGCGGGCTGTGGCTGGTGGCCATTGTTTTTGCGGGCTTCCTGATCGGGCTGGGTTCAACCGTTGTCGGTGATTTGCCCAAAGTTGAAAAGCGCCTTTCGCTGGACGACTACATGGATACGGCAACCAGCACCGCGGTGCGAGGCGAGATCAAAAAATCTGAAGTTACCGAGCGCGATGCCGGGTCTGCGCTAGAGCAGGCACAGCTCAAGCGCAGGGTGGCGCAGGCTGACTCGGCTGCGGCGCGCGAGACCTTCAACAACTGGCTGTCCACACGCCGCGCAACGCAGCTCGCAGACCAGGACCCGGAACTAGTAGCACGTACCCGGGCGCTGGACACACTGAAGGAAAAAGAACGTGCCGCAGGTGCGGCAGTCGAAGCCCAACAACAGGCCGCTCTTGATGCCCGGCAAACGGCCACACGCGCGCGCCGCCAGCTGGCCGAAATGGAAGAAGCGGCCCAGTTGCAACTCAATGCAGAGTCCCGCCGCCTGGAGCTGCGGGTATTTTTGTATCGCCTGGCCCTGACATTGCCGCTGCTGGCAATCGCGGGTTGGCTGTTTGTGAAAAAGCGCAAAACAAGCTACTGGCCCTTTGTCTGGGGCTTCATTATCTTTGCGCTGTTTGCATTTTTTGTGGAGCTGGTCCCCTACCTGCCCAGCTACGGCGGCTACGTGCGTTACGTGGTCGGCATTGTGGTCACCGTGCTGGTAGGGCGGCAGGCAATTGTGTCGCTAAACCGTTACCTCGAAAAACAGAAACTTGCCGAGCAGTTGCCGGATGCGCAGCGACGCGAAGAGCTCAGCTACGACACGGCGTTGACGCGCCTGTCCAAAAGCGTTTGCCCGGGTTGCGAGCGCACCGTAGATCTGAAAAATACAGAGATTGATTTTTGCCCGCACTGCGGTATAGGCCTGTTTGAGCACTGCATTAAATGTACGACGCGCAAAAGTACATTCGCCAGGTTTTGCCATGCTTGCGGCACAACTGCCAAGGGCCCCATGCAGGACGCGGCTACGCCTTGATGATGTCCCTTATTCACGCGTTGTAGCGGCGCAGGCCGCCTACTTGTCGCCCCCACCTTTGCCTACAGACGATGTTGCAGTGCGCGCGCACATTTGGACATCTAACTTACAAAGGGTCCATCATGAAAGCACACATTCGTCATCAGGTGGCAGCACTTTTTCTGCTTTTACCCTTGTCAGCAGCGATCAGTGCGCTGCCTGCCACAGCCATGGCGCAACCCGCCATGCCCGAACTCCGGTCCCTGCAGGTCGCCTCCGATGGCGGCTTCAGTTCTGGCGCCGACCTTGAGTTCACGGTAGAGGCCACGCCGCGCGGGCAAGCCAGCGTAAGGATTCGTGGGGTCCAGCGCAACATTCCACTCAGGGAGATTTCTCGCGGCGTTTACACCGGTGAATACACCGTCAGGCGTCAGGACCGGATCACCGAGACCAGCCCGATCCGCGCCACGATCAAGGTGCGTAACCGCAGCGCGTCCGCCGATTACAGTTTCCCTGCGGGGTTTTCTGGCGCACCTGTTGCAGTCGTACCGCCTGCACCTGCAGCGCCGCCACCGGCCGTGTTGAAGATCGATCGCTTTGCCGTGACTCCAGTGGAGAAAATAGAGCCGGGTGCCGAGCTGCGTTTCCTGCTGAATGGTATGGCTGGCGCAGTGGCCTCGTTTGACATCCCTGGAGTTATTGACAATGTCGCCATGCGTGAGACGCGTCCCGGCGTTTACGAGGGCAGCTACACCATTCGCCGGCTCGACAATCTGGCGCCTTCGCGCCCTATAGTTGCCCGGCTGCGCATGGGCGACAAGGTGGTGACTTCGACTTTGAACCAGCCACTGACGATAGATGCCAAAGCACCCGTGCTGCGCAATCTGACGCCACGCGAAGGCGAAGTTGTGGCGGGAAATGTCGCCACGTCAGTTTCGGCGTCTTTCGATGACGCGGGTGGCGTTGGCGTGGAACCCAAGAGTGTTCGTATCCTTTTGTCGGGCCGTAACGTTACGGGCGAAAGTAATATCACGGCGCAGTTTTTCAGCTACCGCGCTGACCTTGGGCCAGGACGTTACACCGTTGATGTGTCCGCCAAAGACCTGGTTGGCAACACCATGAGCAAGGTGTGGACCTTTGACGTAGCCCGGCCTGCGGCCGCAGCGCCGCTCACCGTACCGCTACAAATCACCAGTCATGCCAACAATGCCGTGGTGGAAGGTAACTCAACCACCGTTCGTGGCCGGACGGCTCCGGGCGCAGCGGTGGAAGTCAGGGTCAATGCCATTGCACCGCTTGCGGGCCTGTTTGGTGTGACGCAAGACGTGCTGTCTGAGCGGGTGCAGGCCGACGGCAGCGGCAACTTTGGCTTCAGCTTTTCGCCGCGCCTGCCACTGCCCGGCACGCGTTATGAAATCACCTTGAACTCTCGCAGCGGGGATCTGACAACCGAATCCAGACTGGTACTGTTTCAGAAGCAAAATTAACGATTTTCTAGCTGTTTAGCGGCTGTGCCCAATATCTATGGGCATAACCCGCTATAAATATAATAGCAAAAGGATGCCTTTGAGGAGCCCCCATCAAACGGGGCGTCCGAAAAATGGGTAGCTCGGGTCGTTATAGCCGTGGCTTGATGCGTGGCCGGGTACTACCAGCGAGTTAATGAAGGCTTCGTCCTCCGCGCCGAGTACCATCCCGGTCGCCCCGTACACATCCTCCAGATGCGCAAGTGTGCGCGGCCCGACTATGACCGAGCTGATGACGGGATTGGCCAGCACCCAGGCCGCGGCAAACTGCCCGGCAAGAATGCCTTTGGCATCGCAGCGTGCCTTGATTTTTTGCGCAATCACCAATGACTCTTCGCGAAACTCGGTCTCTAAAATCCGCTTGTCACCGCTGCCCGCGCGTGTGCCTTCTGCGGGCGGCTGGCCGGGCAGGTATTTGCCGGTGAGTACGCCGCGCGCCAGCGGGCTGTAGGGCACTACGCCGATTCCGTAGTGCGCGCAGGCAGGCAAGATTTCAACCTCTGGCGCGCGATTCAGCAGGTTGTAATACGGCTGGCAAACCACCGGTTGCGGAACACCCAGTTGCCTGCACAAGTGCACGACTTCGGCAATGCGCCAACCACGAAAGTTTGACAGGCCAAAGCTGCGAATTTTGCCCGCGCTGATCAGGTCGCCCAGGGCCCTTACAGCTTCTTCAAGGTTGGCGTCGTGGTAGTCACGGTGCAGGTAAAGAATGTCCAGGTAGTCGGTTTGCAGCCGCTGCAAAATGGCATCGGTTTGCTGCATCAGCCAGCGCCGTGAATAGTTGCCGTCATTGACAGCATCGCTGACAGCGTTACCCAGCTTGCTGGCCAGCACCCAGTGATGGCGCTGACCCTGCAGAAGCTTGCCCACATCAATTTCAGACTGGCCCTTGTTGTACACATCGGCGCTGTCAATAAAGTTGATGCCATGCTCGCGCGCCGAAGCAACGATGCGTGCAGCTTCCTCAAAAGGGGTTTGCCGGCCGAACATCATGGTGCCGAGGCAAAGGGTTGAAACCTTCAGGTTGCTGCTGCCGAGGCGGCGGTACTGTGTGGTACTGGACATGATCATTTCCTTGTATTGAGGCGGTGGTCAGGGCTATTTACGGCGGTTGCCGCTCAACCAGATATTCCTGTGCGTACCAAAAGGTTTCTGGCGTTTTAAAAGCCGCCATGGTGCCTTCCTTTTCATCCTGGCGTGAACGCAAATCCCAGCGCACATCAATGATGCGGCACTGCGTGCAGGGTGACTGCCCGACACGGCGCTGCACGAGGGCGTAGCGGCTGGTTTTAAACAGCTCGTCCACGTCTGTAAAGTCAACCGGTTGCGCCGCAAAATAGGGTTGTACCCTGGCGCCGGTGATGATGAATTCATAACGCTCAAAATGCCCGTTGAAATTGCTGGGCACGGCCACCGTCTGCCCTTGCAGTCTGGCGATACTTGCGGGCTTGAAGCGCCCCAGCTCGCCATTGAAGGGCTGTGTTACCCAGGCCAGGGCAAACAGTACCGCAAAGCCAGCTAGCGCAGCTACGGGACGGGTGGCTTGTTTTTTAACCATGCCTGTCAGGCAGGCGATAAAAATCAACGCCAGAAAGAGCCAGTAAAAAACCGGATACAGCCCCGTGTCTTGCGTTGCACGCACGGCACCATAGGCAATCAAACCCATGGCGAGCGCACCAATGACGCAGAACACCAGCGTGAGGCCAAACCAGATGCGTCCAATGCGGTTCCAGTACAGCGCAATCAAGATACCCGCTGCGGGCATGGCTGGAATCAGGTAACGGGTAGAGCGCTGATTGGGCAGCATGAAAACCAGTGCCAGCGCCAGCAGCCACAACCAAAGCACCTTTTCGGAATCGCTGATGATGTGTTTTTGGCGATAACTCTTCCATGCGGCCCAGGCGCAACCTACCGACACCGGCAGCAACAGGCCGGCGTTGGAAAAGTAGCCGGTGATGATGGTGATGACGCCATGGCCGCTAAATGCCACGGCCAGGTAGCCTGGTGATGACTTGAACTTGCCAGCGTTTTCACCGACCACAAACTCGCGCCAAACCTCACCGGGTTGCGGGTCAAGGGCAAACCACAAACCAAAAACCGCCAGTGCCAGTACGCAGATTGCGGCCACCTTAAAACCATCAACAAACAGCCCGCGCCTGAAAATTTGCCACGGCGCCTTGTGTGCCCCCACCACCTGATAGCAAAGCGCCAGGCCAAAACCAACAGGCACGACCATGGCAAAAGATTTATACAGGCAGCCCAGACCAATTGCCAGCCCGGCAATCAGCGGAAACTTCCAGCGTGAGCCCAGCAGCTTTGCGGGCGACCAGGCGATGGCAAAAAACACACCAAACAGCCAGAAGGTTTCCGGCCCGCTGGTCAGATAGGGCCTACCGTAACGATAGGTACTGAAAAACGAGAGATAGGCAATGACAGCAATGGCGCCCGAGGTGACGGCATGGTGGCTTTGCCTGCCTTCTTGTGTCTGTGCGTTGCCAGAATTTAGAACTATCCGCCACGTCAGCAAACCCACCATCAGGGCCACCGCCCAGGTGTAAATAAGGCTGGGTATTCTCAGATTCAACAGCGTCCAGTGATCACCCCAGCCGCCTG
>JANOCP010000287.1:0-2141 GCA_031412235.1 Polaromonas sp. | reverse complement strand
AGCTTGTCGCGGTTGGTAACCCGGTCACGGTTAAGCGCAAACAAGGCGTTTACACCCAGCTCGGGGATATTGGCGACCTTGCAGAATTTGACGTACTGTGAGTCATTGCCGACGGCAATGATGATGTGGTCCTTGCTTCCGTCTGCGCTACTGGCCACTTCAAACACCTGGTAGGGCACTATGTTCTGGTGGGCATTCCCCATCCGGCCAGGTACCTTGTCGCTGACCAGATAGTTGGCTCCCAGGTTTGCCAGCATGGCGACCTGTGTGTCGAGCAAGGCCATATCGACGTGCTGGCCTTCCCCGGTTTTTTCCGCATGGCGCAGCGCGGCAAGTATGCCCACCGTAGCGTACATGCCGGTCATGAGGTCTGCCACTGCGACACCTACCTTTTGCGGCCCACCACCCAAATCGTCACGCTCGCCTGTCACGCTCATCAATCCACCCATACCCTGAATCGCGTAGTCGTAACCTGCCCTGTCGGCGTAGGGCCCGGTCTGCCCAAAACCGGTGACTGAGCAATACACGATGCGCGGGTTGATTGCGCTAAGGGATGCATAGTCCAACCCATAACGCGTCATGTCGCCAACCTTGAAGTTTTCAACAAACACATCGCAATGAACGGCGAGCTCGCGTATCAAGGCCTGCCCTGCGGCTTGCGAGATATCGCAGGTCACGGAGCGTTTGTTGCGGTTGCATCCCAGGTAGTACGCGGCTTCCTGCGTATCTGCGCCTTGTGCGTCCTTTAAGAAAGGCGGGCCCCAGGTACGCGTGTCATCTCCAGTACCAGGGCGTTCAATCTTGATAACGTCAGCGCCAAGGTCAGCCAGCGTTTGCGTGCACCAAGGGCCCGCTAGAACGCGGGATAGGTCAAGAACGCGGATGCCATCGAGTGAATTGGGTGAGTGGGGTAAGTTCATGAGCACCATTTTGACCGAGACGGCCAGCACGGTGCACTCGCCCGGAAACAGTGCTGCTCATGGTTCTCAATATTGCTTGTAGGGCAAAAACTTGCCTGACAAAACCACATTCACGCGGTCACCCTTGGGGTCGGGCTGGCGCACGATGTCCATGCTGAAGTCAATGGCGCTCATGATGCCGTCACCGAATTCTTCGTGGATGAGTTCCTTGATGGTGGTGCCGTAGACGCTGACGATCTCGTACCAGCGATAGATAAGCGGGTCAGTGGGCACAGAGGTGGGCAATGAGCCTTTATACGGTACAACCTGCAACCACTTCTGCTCATCGGCAGTCAGGCCGAAAATCTTGCCAATGATTTTTGCCTGCTTGTCATCAAAAGTCATTTGACCCAGGCAACCAGCGGTCACCCATTCTTTGCTGAGACCCACTTTTTTCGCCACGTCGTCCCACTTGATGCCTTTGGCTACTTTGACGGTGATGATTTTTTCGGTAATGTCGTTGCGGTTCATGATGGCTCCTGTTGTGGTGATTTGCAGAGAATGCGTTGAAAGGGTGAAGGGTTGAAGGCTTGAAAAATGTCAGTGCGCCTTGGCGCGCGAGACGAGGAAATCAACAATGTGGTTGCGCAGTTCGTAATAGCCCGGCAAGTGGTGCAGTCCGGCGCGGGTGCGTTCGCGGGGCAGTGGGTTGACAACTTCTTCGGCGATGTTGCCTGCGGAGTAGCCACCGTCGTTCTCCGTGCCATTGCTCATGAGCAGGATGCGGTCAGCCAGCAAAATGGCTTCGTCCACGTCATGGGTAATCATGAAAACGGTCTGGTGCGTTTCGCGCACTATGGTCATCAGCTCGTCCTGAATGGTGCCGCGTGTCAGGGCGTCGAGTGCGCCAAAAGGCTCGTCCAGTAGCAGCATTTTTGGCTGAATCGCAAACGCACGAGCAATGCCTACGCGCTGCTTCATGCCGCCTGATAGCTGCGAGGGCTTTTTGTCGATGGCGGCAGACAGTCCAACCAGCGCCACAAATTTTTCAACATGCTCGTTTACCTGCGCGGCACTCCAGTCGGGCCAGCGTGAAATCACGGCGAAAGCAATATTTTTCCGAACCGTCAGCCAGGGCATGAGCGCGTGGCTTTGAAACACCACACCGCGCTCCAGGCTGGGGCCAGAAATTTCGCGGTTGTCCATGAAGACATTGCCCGATGTCGCCGTGTCCAGTCCGGC
>JANOCP010000286.1:0-9113 GCA_031412235.1 Polaromonas sp. | reverse complement strand
GCCTTTAAGGAAATCCAGCGCTCTTGCCGCATCTATCTTGGTGGACTCGGCATCACGGCGGTGCTGGTACTCAAGCTGGCCTTCTTTCAGGCCGCGGTCGCCAATCGTGACGCGGTGCGGCACGCCAATCAGTTCCCAGTCGGCAAACATGGCACCCGGGCGCTCGTTGCGGTCGTCCAGAATCACGTCCACGCCAGCGGCCATCAGTTCGGCATACAGTTTGTCGGCAGCAGCTTTGACATCTGCAAAGCGGTCGGGGCTGATGGGGCACAGCACTACGGTAAATGGCGCAATCGAATCCGGCCAGATGATGCCTTTGGCATCGTGGTTTTGCTCAATGGCGGCAGCGGGCAGGCGGGTAATGCCTATGCCGTAGCAGCCCATTTCCAGAAATTGCGGTTTGCCATTTTCACCCAGAAACGTCGCGTTCATGGCCTTGCTGTATTTGGTGCCGAGGTAGAAGACGTGGCCAACTTCAATGCCGCGCTCGATCGCCAGCACGCCCTTGCCGTCGGGGGAAGGGTCGCCTGCGACGACGTTGCGGATGTCGGCAATCAGGTCGGGCTCGGGCAGGTCGCGGCTCCAGTTGACGCCAGTAAGGTGAACATCTACTTCGTTGGCACCGCAAATCCAGTCGGAGAGCACGGCAGCTTCGCGGTCAACCACTAGCTTGACGGGTTTTTTCAGGTTTAGCGGGCCGAGGTAGCCGGGTTTGCAGCCAAAGTGGTCTTCAATTTCAGGAATGGTGGCAAAGCGAAACCCCGCCAGGCCAGCCACCTTGCCGACCTTGACTTCATTCATGTCATGGTCGCCGCGCAGCAGCAGTAGCCAGACCTGTGACTTGACGACTGTTTTGCCTGCCTCGTCGAACTCGTCTGTCGCCAGAACCAGTGATTTGACCGTGGACTGCAACGGGATGCCCAGCAGTTCGGCTACATCGGCGCAGGTAGCTTTGCCTGGCGTAGGTGTTTTTGTGAGGGGCTGTGACGCCGACTTGCGCTCACCTGATGGCGACAACCTTGGATCAAGGGCCTCGGCTTTTTCCATATTTGCCGCGTAGTCGCTGGTCGGGCAATACACGATGGCGTCTTCGCCGGTGGCGGCAATCACCTGGAACTCTTCGCTCAAATCGCCACCGATGGCGCCGCTGTCAGCTGCCACGGCGCGGTAGCTCAGGCCAAAACGGTCAAAAATCTTGCGGTAGGCTCTAGACATGTTCTGGTAGCTGACTTTGGCGGCTGCCTCGTCGCGGTCAAAGCTGTAGGCGTCCTTCATCGTGAACTCGCGCCCGCGCATCAGGCCAAAACGGGGGCGGCGCTCGTCGCGAAACTTGGTTTGAATCTGGTACAGGTTCTTGGGTAGCTGCTTGTAGCTTTTGATGTCCTGGCGCATGACGTCAGTCACCACTTCTTCGCTGGTGGGTTGCACCACAAAGTCGCGGCCATGCCTATCCTTGATGCGCAGCAGTTCGGGGCCCATTTTTTCAAAACGGCCAGTCTCTTGCCAGAACTCGGCGGGCTGAATGACGGGCATGGTCATCTCTATAGCGCCGGCCTTATTCATTTCATCGCGCACGATGGCTTCAACCTTGCGAATCACGCGCAGGCCCATGGGCATGTAGTTGTAAATGCCGGCGCCCAGTTTTTTAATCAAGCCGGCGCGCATCATGAGTTGATGACTGACGACTTCGGCGTCGGCGGGCGCTTCCTTGAGGGTGGAAATGAAGAACTGCGAAGCTTTCATGGGCGATTTTTTTGGGTTGGGGTGCCAGAGTCGGGCGGCGCGCGGCATTGCAAGCTTGCTTGCCGGCCTGCGCTGTGCATAATGGACTCAGTTTAAAAAATTTGAGGTTTGATTATGCTCGACCGGGACGGCTTCAGGCCCAACGTCGGCATCATCTTGCTCAACCAGAGAAGTCAGGTATTTTGGGGCAAACGTATCCGTACCCACTCGTGGCAATTTCCGCAGGGTGGCATTGACCGGGGCGAAAATCCCGAGCAGGCCATGTTTCGTGAGTTGCATGAAGAGGTGGGATTGTTTCCACAGCACGTACACGTGCTGGCCCGAACCCGAGACTGGTTGCGCTATGAGGTGCCTGACCGGTTCATCCGCCGCGATGCGCGTGGACATTACAAAGGCCAGAAACAAATCTGGTTTCTTCTGCAACTGGTCGGTCACGACTGGGATTTAAACCTGCGCGCCACAGATCACCCCGAGTTTGATGCCTGGCGCTGGAACGATTACTGGGTGCCGCTTGACGTTGTTGTGGAGTTCAAGCGCGGCGTTTATGAAATGGCGCTGACAGAACTGTCGCGCTTTGTGCCGCGACTGGATTGCCGCATGGACCTGCGGGTTGACCCCAGAGCCCGCCAGTTTCGTGCCGGCATGCATGCGCATGACCAGTCTTCGGGACATGCAGGCGATGCGTATTTCCCGTCCCAAACGCCTTCAATGAGGCAGGGCGCATCGTTTGAATTACCCCCTGGCGCCACTTTTGAACCCGATCCGCAGACCAGCCTGAATGCGGATACCCTGATCAACAAAACATGAATAAATTGTCCCACCAGGGATTTGCCGCCTCGGTTTTATGCATCGCCCTCGTTTTTTTTGCCCTTGGCCTGAGCGGTACCAGCCGTGCACAGATTGCGGAGGACCCTGACTGGAAAGAGTCAGCGGTACCGGCGCCTCCGGCATTTGATGTTGGCAAGCTGATTAATTTTTCGGGCGCAATATCGTCATCGCTGGTTTACGGCGTTGATCCGGCATCGGTACGGATTTCAAACGTGGACGGTGTGGTGCGCTATGTGCTGGTTGCCACTGGAGCCAGCGGGGCAAGAAACGTGATGTATGAAGGCATACGCTGCGCAACCGGCGAGTTTAAAACTTATGCCCGTTATTCCTCAGACGGGCGCTGGAACATGGTAACCAATGCCGAGTGGAAGTCCATGTTTGACAATATGCCGTCCAAGCATGCGCTGTACTTTGCCAGGGCCGGCGGCTGTGATAGTGGTGCAGCACCGCCATCAGTCGGTGTGCTTGCAAGTCGGCTGAAGGACTCCAACTTCAGAATTGGCGTTGGCAACAATTAAGCAGCGTAGCGCTTCAACGAGCGACCTGGCAAATCAGCGGACCGCGTTTCAGCGACTCAACACGAGATTGGTACGGTGAACCATTTCCGGCTCAGCGGTGTAGCCCAGCAGCTTTTCAAATTCTGAAGACGCCTTGCGGCAAATCATGCGGGCCTCGGAGCTGGAGTAATTGGCCAGGCCGCGCGCAATCTCAAGGCCGTCACCATCGCGTACGCCAATCACATCACCGCGTGAAAAGTCTCCCTGTACGGCGGTCATGCCAATGGGTAGCAGGCTCTTACCCTCGTCGCGTACCTTGATGGCCGCACCAGCATCGACCGTGACTGAGCCGCGCATTTGCAGATGGTCAGCCATCCATCGCTTGCGGGCCTGATTTTTCTGGGTTTGCGCGACCAGCAGCGTGCCAATCGCCTCACCTTGCGTCAAACGGATCAGGGCTTGCGGCTCGCGGCCCCAGGCAATCACGGTAGATGCGCCCGAACCGGCAGCGCGCTTGGCCGCCAGAATTTTGGTAATCATGCCGCCACTGCCAATGCTTGAGCCAGCACCTCCCGCCATGGCTTCAAGCGCTGCATCGCCAGCTTTGCCAACGTGTACAAACTGGGCAGTTGGGTCTTTGCGTGGGTCGGCTGTGTACAGGCCCTTCTGGTCCGTCAGGATGATGAGTGCATCGGCTTCGACCAAGTTGGCCACCAGCGCGCCCAGGGTGTCGTTGTCGCCGAACTTGATCTCGTCGTTGACGACGGTGTCGTTCTCATTGATGACGGGCACCACGCCCAGCTGCAGCAAGGTGAGCAGGGTAGAGCGTGCGTTGAGGTAGCGCTCGCGGTCGGCCAGGTCGGCGTGCGTGAGCAGCACCTGCGCGCTTCCGATACCGTTTTCGCGCAATTTTGTTTCGTAGACCTGCGCCAGTCCCATTTGCCCGACGGCTGCTGCGGCCTGCAGCTCGTGAATCCCCTTGGGACGGGTGCTCCACCCAAGGCGTTTCATGCCCTCGGCAATGGCGCCGCTGCTCACCATGATCACTTCACGCCCGTCCTTGACCAGAGCCGCGAGCTGTTCGCACCAGTGGCCAATGGCGTCCGCATCAAGTCCCCGGCCTTCATTGGTCACCAGGCTGGAGCCCACCTTGACCACAATGCGTCTGGCGTTAAGAAGTACGGAAGAGCCTGGCTGTTGTTGCATTTTTTTGTGGCGATGGATGCACTTTTATACCTTTTTAGCGCTTTGGCCAAATAAGTACGGCTATGTACAGCTACTGTTTTTATAGCAAACGAAAGTGCTTTGAGCTGCAACTCAATCTGCTGCGGGCGCCTCTGGCGGCAGCACGACAAATCGCGGATCAACTTCTTCCACGGGCTGTTCGCTTTTTTGCACTTCCTTGACATGCTTGTAAATCGTCTTGACGAGTTGCTCGCAACCTTCACGGGTTAGTGCAGAGATCTCAAACACCGGGCCCTTAAACTTGAAACGTTTGACGAAGTCCTGAACGATGGCGGCGCGCTTGTCACCATCGACCATATCCAGCTTGTTCAATACCAGCCAGCGCGGTTTTTTGTGCAGCGCGGCGTCGTATTTTTTGAGCTCGTTCACAATCGCCTTGGCCTGCGCAACCGGGTCGACGGTCTCATCAAAGGGGGCCAGATCAACAATGTGCAGAAGCAGTCGGGTGCGCTGCAGGTGCCGCAAAAACAAATGTCCCAGGCCTGCGCCTTCAGAGGCGCCTTCAATCAGGCCGGGCAAGTCGGCAACCACAAAGCTTTGTTCCGGACCAACGCGAACCACGCCCAGATTAGGGTGCAGTGTGGTGAAAGGGTAGTCGGCAATGCGCGGGCGGGCGTTTGAAACAGCCGTGATAAAAGTAGATTTACCTGCGTTTGGCATGCCGAGCAAGCCTACATCAGCCAGCACTTTGAGCTCAAGCTTGAGGCTTTTGCGCTCGCCGGGCCAACCCGGTGTCTTGCTACGTGGCGCGCGGTTGGTTGAGCTTTTGAAGCGCAGGTTACCGAAGCCGCCGTCGCCACCCTTGGCAATCAGGACCTGCTCACCAGGCACCAGCAACTCGAACAGCACTTCGCCGGTTTCGGCGTCGGTCAGTATGCTGCCAACCGGCATTTTCAGGATAACGTCGTCGCCCTTAGCACCAAACATGTCAGAACCCATGCCGTGGCCGCCGTTTTTAGCGTCATGACGACGGGAAAAACGAAAATCCACCAGAGTGTTCAGGTTGATGTCTGCCACGGCGTAAACGTGTCCACCGCGTCCACCGTCGCCACCGTTTGGCCCACCAAACTCTTTGTACTTTTCGTGGCTGAACGAGACGCAGCCAGCCCCGCCATCGCCAGCTGCAATGTCAATAAAGGCTTCGTCAACGAATTTCATGATGGATGGGTGCCAGTGGCTTTAAACAAAAAAGCCCCGACTGGTCGGGGCTTCGTGGAAGTCGACGTGACTTGCCGAAGTGATCAGGTCAGGCCGGGGTTGCGCTGATTTCTGTCACATTCACGGTGTGCTTGCTCAGCGCACCTTTGACAGCAAACGACACCTGACCATCAACCAGTGCAAACAGGGTGTGGTCTTTGCCGATGCCGACATTCACGCCGGGGTGAAACCGGGTGCCGCGCTGGCGCACAATGATGCTGCCTGCGTTGATGACTTCGCCGCCAAATTTCTTGACGCCAAGCATTTTGGGCTGTGAGTCACGCCCGTTTCGCGTAGAGCCGCCGCCTTTTTTCTGTGCCATTTTTAGATACTCCTGGTGCTTAACCGGCCTTAGCCCGTGATGACGCCGATTTGCAGCTCAGTGAAGTTCTGCCGATGACCTTGGCGCTTTTGATAGTGCTTGCGACGGCGCATTTTGAAAATGCGAACCTTGTCGCCCCTGCCGTGAGAAAGAACCGTGACTGTCACAGTGGCACCTAGCACCAAGGGCGTCCCAACCGTGATAGTGCTGCCTTCTCCGACAGCCAATACCTGGTCAATAACGATCTCTTGGCCTACGTCCGCAGCAATCTGTTCTACTTTAATTTTTTCACCGGAAGCAACTTTGTATTGTTTGCCGCCGGTTTTTATGACCGCGTACATGTAAGACCTCTTTATTTGAGTTCTGCAGACGGATTTCCGCAGAGCCCAATATTCTAGCATGGCTATGCTGAAAAGGCGACCGTGCTGATTCGGAGGCTACTTCCGACTGGCACGGATGATTTCGCGGCTGCGCTGCCTTTCTATAATCTCGCCAAGCTTAACGTCTGGATCGCCTTTGTCTGCCAACTCAACAAGTACTGCCGCTGCCCTTGCACTTATTGCCGACGATATGCTGGCAATGGACGCCGTCATCGAGCGTCGCCTGCAGTCCGAAGTTCCGCTGGTCAGCCAGATTTCCAGGTACATCGTGGCCGCTGGTGGCAAACGCCTGCGGCCCGCCTTGCTGCTTTTAATGTGCGGTGCGCTTGGCTACCGCGGTGATCAGCGCTTCAACCTGGCTGCTGTGGTGGAATTTATCCATACCGCCACTTTGCTGCACGATGACGTGGTGGACGAGTCAACCCTGCGCCGGGGCCGGGCGACGGCGAATGAGGCATTCGGCAACCCGGCAAGCGTGCTGGTCGGAGATTTTTTGTATTCCCG
Source organism: Polaromonas sp. (assembly GCA_031412235.1). Lineage (GTDB taxonomy): Bacteria > Pseudomonadota > Gammaproteobacteria > Burkholderiales > Burkholderiaceae_C > Polaromonas. The sequence goes on along the minus strand of JANOCP010000286.1, from coordinate 2,397 downwards.
TGCGTTTCAGATGATGGTTGATGCCGGCGACATGCGCGTCATGCAAACGCTGGCGGAGGCTACCAACGTGATCGCCGAAGGGGAAGTCCTGCAGCTCATGAATATGCATGACGCCTCGCTGTCTGAGGCAGCTTACCTGCGCGTGATCCGGTCCAAAACGGCCAAGTTGTTTGAGGCCAGTGCCAGGCTGGCTGCCTTGCTGGCCAAATCGCCACCTTCCATCGAGCAGTGTTGCGCCGACTACGGTCAGGCTCTGGGTACCGCTTTTCAGGTTATTGATGACGTACTGGACTACGACGGAGATGCGCCGGAAATGGGCAAAAACCTCGGCGATGACCTTCGCGAAGGCAAGGTAACCTTGCCCCTGATTATTGCAATGCAGCGCGGATCCGAGGCAGAACGTGCGACCATACGGCGCGCGATAGAAACTGGCGGAACAGAGCAAATGGCCCAAATTATGGCTATCGTGCAGCAAACGGGAGCCCTCCAGGCCACCCGGGATGCGGCTGCCGTGGAAGCAACGCGGGCGATGGATGCCTTGTCAGGTTTGCCGCAAAATCCTTACAGTGCAGCCATGATGGATCTTGCAGCGCAGCTTCTGGATCGGCGTTCCTGACGCCGCGGATCGGGAACCGGCTGGATTTCCGGTTCGCCTCGTACCAACAAACGGACGGTTGTTCAAGGGCTTTTAGATTTACACCTCCCTGGCTATAGGCGATGATATGTATTTAGGCGATTTTTAAGGACCCATGGCAGCTGTCGAGACGCTAATCAACGAGCCTTCTTCCATGGCCTTGCCCGGTTTGGGCCGGGCGCTTGTAGTTGCTGGCAAGCTGGGACAACAGGCTGCAGAAGACATTTTTCGCAAGGCTAAAAATGGTCGCACCAGTTTTATTGCCGAACTGACCGGTTCCGGCGCTGTTTCACCGTTCGATCTGGCCCACACCATGGCCTCGGCTTTTGCTGCGCCGCTGCTCGATCTCGAAGCCATAGACCACCAGCGCCTGCCAAAGGGTTTGCTGGACGCCAAAATTTGCCAGACCTACCGGATTGTTGTGCTGAGCAAGCGTAACAACCGCCTTATTGTGGCCACAGCAGACCCGTCGGACCAGGAAGCCGCTGAAAAAATCAAGTTTTCCACCCAGATGGGCGTGGATTGGGTTATCGCCGAGTACGACAAGCTGTCGAAACTGGTTGAGGCCTCAACGACCACAGCAGCCGAGGCGATGGAAAGCATCATTGGCGACGACTTCGAGTTTGACGAGTCAAGCGCCGAAATGTCTACCGAGAGCAACGACACCAGCGTTGCCGAAGTTGAAGACGCGCCTGTCGTCAAGTTTTTGCAAAAAATGCTGCTGGATGCCTTCAGCATGCGGGCGTCTGACTTGCACTTCGAGCCTTTTGAGCATACCTATCGCGTCCGTTTTCGGGTTGACGGCGAATTGCGCGAGATTGCGTCGCCGCCAGTGGCTATCAAGGAAAAGCTGGCCGCCCGTATCAAGGTTATTTCCAAGCTGGATATTTCCGAGAAGCGCGTGCCGCAGGACGGCAAGATGAAGCTCAAGATAGGGCCAGACCGGGTCATCGATTTCCGGGTCAGCACGCTGCCCACCATGTTCGGCGAAAAAATCGTGATCCGTATTCTGGATCCGAGCAGCGCCAAACTGGGCATTGATGCGCTGGGTTACGAGCCGGCAGAAAAAGAGCGCTTGCTGGCAGCCATCGGCAGGCCCTACGGCATGGTGCTGGTGACCGGGCCGACGGGTTCGGGCAAGACGGTGTCGCTCTATACCTGCCTGAACATCCTTAACAAACCAGGCGTAAATATCGCAACAGCCGAAGATCCGGCTGAAATTACCTTGCCGGGGGTCAACCAGGTCAGCATGAATGACAAGGCCGGCATGACCTTTTCTGTCGCGCTCAAGGCTTTCCTGCGACAGGATCCGGACATCATCATGGTGGGCGAGATTCGCGATATTGAAACTGCTGACATCTCCATCAAGGCCGCGCAAACGGGTCACCTGGTACTGTCGACACTGCACACCAACGATGCGCCGACGACGCTGACACGTATGCGCAATATGGGTATAGCGCCCTTCAATATTGCCTCCAGCGTTATCCTGATAACGGCGCAGCGGCTGGCCCGGCGCCTGTGCCCCCAGTGCAAGCAGCCGATGGACATTCCCCACGAGACGCTCCTCGACGCCGGCTTCAAGGAAGAGGATGTCGACGGCAGCTGGACGCCCTTCCGCCCGGTCGGCTGCTCCGCCTGCAACAACGGCTACAAGGGCCGGGTGGGCATCTACCAGGTGATGCCGATCAGCGAGGACATGCAGCGCATCATCCTGGCCGACGGCAGCGCCCTCGAGATCGCCAAGCAGGCGAAGGTGGAAGGCG
>JANOCP010000285.1:0-7336 GCA_031412235.1 Polaromonas sp. | reverse complement strand
ACTACAGGAGTTGCTGGCGGCGTTGAATCGATGGCCACAGTGCGGGTGCCAGCGGTGCTGACGTTACCGGCTGCATCAGTTGCGGTGACCGAGACGGTGGTTGATGCTGCGTCAGCAGGCACGTTGGCCGTCAACACGGTGGTGGTCCAAACGCCCATCGCGTCAGCAGTAGCGCTGATGGCGGTGCCGCCCCAGGTGCCGCTGACGGTGGCGTTGGCTTCGGCCGTGCCGCTGATGGTGACCCCAAGAGTCTTTTCGGCCAGGTTGACAACGTTGTCGGTAGCTACTGCATTAACTGTTGGTGCGGCTGGTACAACCGTGTCAATTGCCACGGTGCGGGTACCAGGGGCGCTCACATTGCCGGCTGCGTCGGTCGCGGTAACTGAAAAGGTGGTTGATGCTGCGTCCGCAGGCGCAACGCCTGAACCATAAAAAACGCTCCATACGCCAACCCCGTTGGTTGTCACGGTGAAAGAGGTACTACCCCAAGTGCCGCTGATGGATGAGTTTGCTTCAGCGGTTCCGCTGATTGTGAAGCCAGCTGTCTTTTCGGCAGCGTTGACGATGTCATTGGTAGCTATTGCGTTGATAACAGGGACGGCTGGAGGCGTTGAATCGATAGCCACAGTGCGGGTGCCAGCTGTGCTGACGTTGCCGGCTGCATCAGTAGCAGTAACCGAAACGGTGGTCGAAGCTGCGTCGGCAGGTACGTTGGCGGTCAGCACGGTGGTGGTCCATACGCCCATCGCATCAGTAGTGGCGCTGATGGCGGTGCCGCCCCAGGTGCCGCTGATGGTTGAATTGGCTTCGGCAGTGCCGCTGATGGTGACGCCAGCCGTCTTTTCAGCAGCGTTGACAATGTTGTCGTCAGCTACTGTGTTGACCGACGGCGCGGCTGGTGGCGTTGAATCGATGGATACAGTACGCGTAGCCGCAACGCTGGTGTTCATGGCGGCGTCTCGCGCGGTAACCGAAATCGTGGTCGACGCTGCGTCGGCAGGCACGCTGCCGGAAGCAATGGTGGTTGTCCACACGCCTGCGCCGTTGGTTACGGCGTTAATTGCAGTGCCGCCCCAGGTGCCCTGGATCGTTGAATTGGCCTCAGCAGTACCGCTGATGGTGACGCCAAGCGCTTTTTCGGTTGCGTTAACGGCATCATTACCAGCCACAACATTGATGATTGGCAGCGCCGGTGGCGTGGTGTCAGCCACCGTGATAACCACGGGGGTTGCATTGCCTGCGGTTGTGCTCAAACCAGCAGCCAGCATGGTCGATAAAACGGGGGTGTTGACTGAGAACTGGTCAGCGCCGGCGCCAACGTCGTTAAAACTGCCGTTGACGTCGTCAATGGCGTTGGTGTAAAACGCGGTTACGGGGCCAGCAGGGCCGCCTGGTGGGGTGTAAGCCCAGTACACGGTGGCGTCTGAAATACCGATTTTGGTGTTGTTGATGAACACGCCGGTTTGGCGCACCGTCAACATGCCGGTCAGTGCAGTGCCGGTCAGGCTGGCGGTCAGGCCGTCAGCAGAGAAAGTGATGGCGCGGTAGTTGGGCGCAGAAACGGTGCCCAGATTGATTTGAATGACACCGGCGGTTGAAGGCAGCCCAGCGGCGTAGGCAGTACCCGCTGCAGTAGGCTGGCGAATCAGAAAGCCGTCGGTCGAAACAGACTCGTTGGCTGCGCCCAGAAAAGTGTTGTAAGAGAAACCGACCCGCTGAACCAGCGATGGGGTGTCGGCAAGTACGGGCAACAGTGCGGTGTTGACTGATGATAGTGAAACAGACATGAGAAGCCTCCAGAAAACGGTTAGATAAACATTCAGGCGACCTACATCCGGTCACTTGGTTTGCATCTTACTCGATGATTTCTACATTCAACAACATGTGTTGGCGGCAAAGTTACCAGTGAGCGTGTGACTTTTGCCACACATTAGGAAATAGTAGGCAGCATCTTGTAACGGGTGCGGGTTTGTATGGGGTTAATTAAAATATGTAACCGCCCGCCTGGCCAATGCGCTGTTTATAAAAGTACGGCTAAACGGCCGTGAAATGGATTGCGGGCAGAGTGTTTGCTCACATTGCCTACCCGCCACCAAGCCCAAATGCCTCGGCTAAGATGGCGTCATGCAATTGACTCAATGGTTACCAACATGACGCCAAGACTGCTTGCGGTGCCGTACGTTTTTTCTGCCTGCTTGGTGTTTTGGTCAACGGCTTTAATGGCACAGACTGCCGCCCCTGACTTGCCGGCCATCAACCGCAGCTGCGAAGCCGCCCTGCAAAAAAACAGCCTGCCAGATGCCAACCGCGACTGCCGTCAGGCTGTGTTGGCCGCCACACAAAACGCCGGGGCCCCAGCGGCGCAAGCCAAGGCCATGGACAACTGGGGCGCCTTGCAGCTGGCGCAGGGCCAAACGGCAGAAGCAGAAGCGTCCCTGCGGCGCGGCCTTGCGGTGCGTGAAAAAGCCAGTGGCCCTGACAGCGCCGATGTCGCCCTGTCGCTGGACCAGCTGGCCGCCTTGCTGAGCCGGGTGGGAAAGCACGACGATGCGCAGGCTGCGATGAACAAATCGCTTTTTATTCGCCAAAAGGTCTTTGGACCGCAAAGCAAGGAAGCAGCGGCCTCGCTGAATGACATGGGTATCTTGTTGATGAACCGGCGCAAGGGTGCAGAAGCCGAGGGCCTGTTTCGCCAGGCCCTGGCGATACGCGAGAAAACCCTGACCCCCAAAGACCCGCTGATTGGCCGCACGCTGAGCAGTTTGGCCACAGCAGTGCGCCTGAACAACACGGGCGGCAAGGGTGACGCAGCGGCAGAGCCCCTCTTCAGGCAGGCCCTTGCCCTGCAGGAAGCAGCCGTTGGGCCTGATGACCTTTCGCTGACGGATACCGTTGACTATCTTGCTCGGGTTACCGGGGAGCTGGGTAAAACGCAGGAGTCAGAGGCGCTTTGGAAAAGGTCGCTAGCCATCCGCGAAAAGCGGCTGGGCGCTGAACATTCCTCATTGGGTACGCCATTGAACGAGTTGGGCCTGATTTATGCGGGTGCCAAGTCCCTGCCCCAGGCCGATACGGTGTTTCGCCGGGCGCTGGCCATCAGGCAAAAAGCGCTCGGAATGAATGACATGCAGGTAGCCGAGGTTGCCAGCAACCTGGGGGCCATATTGTTTACGCAGGGCAAAGTGCCTGAGGCCTTGCCCCTGATGCAGCACGCCGCTGCCGTGACCCAAATTGCGCTTGGCCCTGACCACCCAACCACCAAAACGCGCTGGGCAAACCTGCAACGGGTGATGAAAGCCGCGCCAGGGCCTTGAGGCGCGGTGCAGACACTATGAGTTCAAGGCTTGGCTGGCATGCGCGGCGTACTTTTGGGGTTTGTCTATGGGCCTGGAGCTTTCTGGGTGCAGCCCATGCCGCCGAGCTGCCCCAGGTAAACCTGGCCTGCACCACGGCCATGGACAAGGGCGACCTGGCGGCGGCTAACCGCGACTGCAGGCAAGCTGCTACCCAGGCCGGTGACGGCAGTAAAAACGCGCTGGCGGCGCAAACGCAGGCTTTTGACAACCTGGCTGACCTGTTGCTGGCGCAGGGCCAGTATGCAGAAGCTGAGTCGGCCTACAAAAAGACGGTTGCCTTGCTCGAAAGGTCTGGCGCACGCGACACGCCCCAGCTGGCGCAGTCGTTTGAAAGCCTGGGCAATGTGGCCATGCGTGAGGGACGGCTGGCTGATGCCGAGCCTTTGTTTAACCGGTCACTGGGTATTAGGGAGGCCCGCTTTGGCGCGCAAAGCAAAGAGGTGGCCAACTCGCTGCACTCTTTGGGCCTGCTGGCGGTGGCCGCACGCAAGCCAGAGGCGGCTGAAGGCTTTTTTCGACGGGCGCTGACCATACGCGAGAAAGCCCTTAACCCCAAAGACCCGCTGATTGGCCGAACCCTGACCAATATGGCGGTGGCGGTGCAAACCTCACGCGGTGTTGAGGCGGCAGAGCCGCTATACCGCCAGGCGCTGGCGCTGCAAGAGGCTGCGGTGGGTGTGGACGACCCTACGCTGGCCGACACCATTGAAAGCCTGGCCCGGGTGGCCGCGCTGCGCGGCAAGCTGCAAGAGTCTGAGGTGCTGTGGCGCAGGTCGCTGGCCATCAAAGAGGCCCGGCTGGGCGCTGAAAGCCCGGCAGTGGCGGCGGTGCTGAATGAACTTGGCCTGCTGTTTGTAACTGCCAAGGCACCGGCTGCAGCTGATGCGATGTTCAGGCGGGCGCTGGCGATTCGCCAAAAGGCATTTGGACTGAATGACCTGCAGGTAGCCGAGATGACCAACAACCTGGGCGCCCTGCTGTTTACCGAGGGCAAATTTACCGAGGCCCTGCCCATGCTGCAGCATTCAGCCGCGATTACCTATGTGGCTTTGGGTGCTGAAAACCAGATCACCAAAAACCGCTGGAACAACCTGACACGGGCGATGGCGGCAGCGGCAGGGGTTGGGCCGCGCTGATCGACCCTGGCTGGGCCAGATTTGGCAGCTTTTTTATGCCAAAAGTGCTCTGTGCCCAATGAGTACGGCTATAGGTAGCTATTGATAACGTAGCAGTCACACTACCTGCGGTTTCTTGCTCCCTCGCCCTCTGGGAGAGGGTTGGGGTGAGGGCCGGGGACCTAACAAAACCGCTGCTGCGTGCCCATGCCGCTGGCCCTCACCCCTGCCCTCTCCCAAAAAGAGAGGGAGTAACTCCGCAAGAGCACCTTTGCAGTTACCACTTTTACGACACTGAAACCGTCGCCAGCACCTTGTCAATACGCTTGCCGTCAAGGTCAACCACCTCAAAGCTCCAGCCTGCGCAGTCGACCTTTTCACCCGTTGCCAGCAGGCGGCCCGACACGCTTTGCAGCAGGCCGGCCACGGTGTTGTAGCGGCCGCGGCTTTCTTCGGGCAGCTCTTTGATGTCGAGCCTTGCCTTGAGTTCTGACACCGGCATGACGCCATCAATCAGCCAGCTGCCGTCGGCGCGCCGGGTGGCCCAGGCGTCGATTTGCGCACCGGGCTGCAGCTCGCCGGTGATGGCCTCCAGCATGTCCATGGGCGTCATCATGCCCTGCACTACGCCGTATTCGTCAACCACAAACACGATGCGCGTTGAACGGGCGCGAAACTGCTCCAGCAGTTCCATACCTGTCAGGGTTTCAGGCACAAACACGGCGGGTACGGCGTGGGGGCCAATACGGTCTGACAGCGCCCCCGCCTGCCCGCGCTGGGCCACCAGCAACTTGGCTACATTGACAACGCCGACCACGTCGTCCAGGCTGCCGCGGCACACGGGGTACCACGAATGCCCGGTGACGCCGGCTTTTTCAATGGCTTCGGCCAGGCTGTCTGAGGCGTCAAGCCATTCAATGTCAGAGCGCGGCAGCATCAGTGACGTCAGCAGGCGGTCGTCGAGTAAAAACACGTTTTGCACCATTTGGTGCTCGTGCTGCTCTATCAGGCCGGCGTCAACGCCTTCTTCAAGGCTGGCGGCTATTTCTTCTTCAGTCACAGCGCGCTCGGCGGTGTTGTCGATGCGCAGCAGCTTGAGCACCGCCAGCGTGCTGATGGACAGCAGCCTGACAAAGGGCTTGGCACCGGTTGCCACCCACATCATGGGCCGCGACACCAGCCGGGCAACGGTTTCGGGGTAGAGCTGGCCAATGCGCTTGGGCACCAGCTCCCCAAACACAATGGTGATAAAGGTGATGATGACGACCACTATGGCGGTGGCCGAGATTTCAGCCGGGCGCGGTGTGACACCCAGGCTTTGCAGCCAGCTGGCCAGCCCGCCACTGAAAGCGGCCTCACCCACGATGCCGTTGATCATGCCAATAGAGGTAATGCCGACCTGTACCGACGACAAAAACTGGGTGGGGTTGTCAAGCAGGCCGAGTGCCGCGTGGGCACCTTTGTCGCCCGACTCGGCCATGGCCACCAGCCGTGCCTTGCGGCTGGACGCAAGGGCAAGTTCAGACATGGCGAACACGCCGTTGAGCAGCGTTAAAAAGGCAATCAGCAAAAAGTCCATGGATTCCGTTTGGTGAGTCGCTATTGATCCGGCACGAGTTATGACGGAATCTAAACTCCGTTCGCCTTGAGCTTGTCGAAAGGCTTCGACAAGCTCAGCCCGAACGGGTTCATTGATAACTCGTGCCGGGTCAATAGTGGTGACTAGTGAGTGGTGAGTGGTGAGTGGTGGGTAGTGAGTGGTGGATTTAAATTTCCCACTCACCACTTGCCACTGACCACTTACCAGGCTCCGCTCAGTCGGGCAAAATTGCCAATATGTCACTCTACCTTATCGGCGACCTGCAGGGTTGCAACGCGCCGTTTCAAAGCCTGCTGCGGGCGATTGACTTTTCACCCAGCCGCGACACGCTTTACCTGCTGGGTGACCTGGTCAACCGGGGGCCGGACTCATTGGGCGTGCTGCGTAGCCTGATGGGGCTGGGCGATGCTGCACAGTGCCTGCTAGGCAACCACGACCTGCACCTGCTGGCCTTGTGGCAAGGCGTGCGCAAGCCAGGGCGCAAAGACACGCTGACTGAGGTGCTGCAAGCGCCAGACTGCGATGCGCTGATGGACTGGCTGCGCCACCGCGCCATGGCGATGCATGCGCATGGCTGGCTGATGGTGCATGCCGGTGTGCTGCCGCAGTGGGGTGTGGCGCAAACCATGGCGCTGGCGGGCGAGCTTGAAAGCGTGCTGCGCGGGCCGGGCATCAAAAGCTTTTTGACGGCCATGTACGGCAATACGCCAGCGCAATGGATCGACACTCTGGCGGGCCATGACAGGTTGCGGGTGGTTGTGAATGCGCTGACGCGGCTGCGCTTTTGCACCGCGGCAGGCGAGATGGACTTCACCAGCAGTGAGGCTGCCAGCGGCGCACCAGCGGGCTACCTGCCCTGGTTTGCGGTGCCCGGCCGGGCCAGCGCTGGCACCCCGGTTGCCTTTGGGCACTGGTCTACGCTGGTGACTGAAGGCCTGGCCGGTAGCATGCGCAGCAACACTTTGCCGATGGACACGGGCTGCGTGTGGGGCGGCTGCCTGAGTGCGGCGCGGCTGGGCGCGGCAGCTGGTGAGTTTGAGCTGATTCAGGTCAAATGCGGGCAGGCGCAGGTGCCTACTGCCGATTGACCAGGCCTGCAGGTCAGCCGCACTTTTCCTCACTGGTCTTTTGTAGCTGCGGCTTCATCAGCCAGGGCGCGGGCCACGCTGGCTGACAGCAACAGTACCGCAGACGAAAAATAAATCCACATCAGTATGACCACCAGTGAGCCCGCCGCGCCGTAGGCCGACACCACGGCGGCGGTA
>JANOCP010000284.1:0-12048 GCA_031412235.1 Polaromonas sp. | reverse complement strand
AAAAACACAAACAGCCCGTCAGTAATTTTTGCAAGGGGTTGAATGAGCTGCGACATTTCTGTGTTGCTGATCAGGTTGACGTCGTGTGTGACCAGCCCTTCGATGCATCCAGCCGGGTTTTGCGGGTTGGCGCTGCGGCTGCCGTGGCCGCTGAAGTACAGTAAAACCGGGTCACCTTCGCTGACTTCTTTGGCCAGCTGGGTGAGGATGGCCGTCATCGATGCCTTGGTCACGTCAGCGTCGCGGTAAATGGATATGCGGTCTGATGTTACGCCCATCAGTTGCGCCATGATCACGGCGCTGTCCATGTCCCGGGGTACGCCTTCAAGGGTTTTGATGCCTTTGCCCGGCTGGTAGGTGGAAATACCAAAAATTACTGCGCGGCCCTTTGAGGGCCTGGAGGCGGCGACAAGCGCCGGAGCTGCAGTTGGAACTGCGGCTGGCGCTACCACGGGAGCCAGCGCGATGGGTGGGGCGGCTGGCACCGGCACCATGGCTGGCTGGGCGGCTATCGATGGTGCTACCGGGGCTGGCGGCGTTGCGGTGGGGACTGGCGTTGCAGCTGCCACGCTGTTATCAAGTTTGTCAACTGATACCCGGTTCATCCAGCCTTCCTTGCCCTGCCAGCGTACCTTCCACCAGATGCCGTCGCGCTGCAAGAACTCGACCTTTTCGCCCTGCGGCACTGAGCCAATGGCTGTGGCAAACAGGCTGGGTTCGGCAAACATCATGCCCAGCCGACGCACCAGGCCGTATTCGGTCTGCGCCAGAACCGGCAGAGTCAGTGCGAGCAGAACGCCAGCCAGTGCCAGGCGCCATGGCGCGTATTTATTCGATTCCATAGACCGTAACGTCCTTTCCGAAGTTCAGAAGCAGGGGCTCCTGGTTGTGGCGCAAGATACGCGCAATACGCATGGTTTCGCGCCTGGCGAAATCCCCCAATTCATTGACAGTGACCTGCTTGTCGGCATTTTTGTCTGCGAAGCTGGTGTTCAGGCCCTTTAGCAGCGTGTGGGTAAACAGCCCGTTGCCCTGATAGCCGTCAAGTGCTTCTTCAGTTGCGCTGGCAGACGCAAATACATGCAAGCCCATATTGCGCGCCAGCACTGCCAGCCTCGCGTCATAGAGGCCGCGTACCAGTGAGCTTACGCCCCCGGCGTGGCAGGTATCCAGAATTACAAACTGGTTGAAGGCCTTGATACGGCGTGATGCGTCAAGAATGCTGGTGGTTGAGAAAAGGCTGTCTGCGTTTGCCTTGCCGTCCCAGTCCTGCAGCACGATGCCGTACTGCGCATTGTTGTCCAGGGTGCCGTGGCTGGCGACAAACCATACCAGCAGGTCGTTGGAGCGCACTTGTTTTTGCAAGTCGTTCAGTGCCTTGACCAGTCCACTGCGGGTAGCCTGCTCGTTCTGCAGCATCTTGATGACCACCGGAGCATTGCGATAGGCGCTACCCAGGCTCTCCAGTCGCTGGCGAAGTGCCGCAACAAAATCACTGGAATCCTTGACCGCAAATTGAAGTGTCGGTGCAGCGTTGGGATTCTTGAAAATATCCACACCAACTGCCAGCACAAAAACCCGCGGTGCCGGTGCTGTTCCCGTTGCCACGATCGACCGTGTGACAGGTCTTGCATTGAGGTTACCGGCAGTGTTAAAACCAATCACCGAGAAAGAGTTTTCACCGGGTATCAATTCAACATCAAGCTCGCTTTCAAGTTGTTGCAGGGGTGGCGCAAGCGCCACACTGTCTTGCTGGGCCTGCACTGCCAGGCGTAATGCGCGGGTAACTGTTTCTTCGCCGCGCGTTGCACCCTGAGGCTGTGCGCTTACAACCGGCGCTGCGAGTGTTGCTGCTAGCAGCGCACTGCTGGCGAGACCAGTGCGTATGCCCGTGCGATTGAGTACTTCGACTAGCTTGCCGTTGTGCAATATGCGTACTTCGCCGACGCCGCCGCCCTGGGTATTCGCCTCAAACCTGAGGCGAATTGTTTTACCGGCAACGGGTGCTCCATTTGCCGGTAGCTGCAGGGTGACCTGTGGCGGCGGGTTGCGTAAAGCGTCTGTCAGGGTGACGGTAATCAGCGGGGCGATAGGCTGGCCGGCAAGACGGCGCTCGACGATATCGGGACGATAAAAAACGTCATAGAACTGGTCAATGCCGTAGACCTTGCCGCCCATGCGCACGTTGACCCAGCGGTCACCTTCCTGCGACGCCACAAAGTAGCCTTCGGGAATGATCGTGATCCACTCATCGTTATCAAACCGTATCATGCGGGCAATTTCGCTGCCGTCGGTGCTTTTGAGCAGGCGGACCGAGCCGTCGTTGGCGCCAGCAGCAATCCGCTGGTCCCCTCCCATGAAGCTCAAGAGGTGAGGGCTGGGCGATGCCAGTTGCCGGGTCCACAGGGGTACAGGCTCGGCGTTTTCAGGCCAGCGCCACTGCACCATCCAGCCAGCGTTGTCAGCGGCAGCAATCGTCTGGCCGTCGTCAGTCAGCGCGATTGCCTTCACGGGGCGCAGGCTGTTGGAGGCTTTCACGAAGTATTTGCGTTCAGCCTGCCGCCGGTCCCAGATCGATAGATTTGTACCGCCATTGGTAATCGCCATGTCCCCGCCGGGGTGGGCGATGATGAGGTCCACGGTCAAGCCGCTCACCAGGTCCCAACTCCGCTGAACAGTACCGTCTGAAAGATCAATGGCCATGAGCCAGGACTGGTGATCCATGTTCTGGGGCAAACCCGCTCTGGTGCCGCTGACCCACAGCGTGCGCTCGTTTTTGGCGATAGCCATGGCCCGGACGATCCCAGGCATCGCAATGTCATACCGGCTCAACTGCACGCCGTCCGCCATCCGCTGTTGCACAAAGATGCGCGGCGACATTCCAGTTTCAGCGATGACTTTGGCATTGCCAATCGGCTCGCCCGCGATTACCGTCCACTGCTGGCCGGGCGACTGGATGATCAGCTCGGTGCCGTAAGCGCGCTCATGCGGCACGTTGACTGGTTCGACTTTTGGCGCAGCGGGATCCACCAGCGGCGTAAAGATGTCATCGGGACGACCGTCCCACGGCTCGTAACCAAAGTGCCGCAGGCTTAGCTGCCCATCGGCGTCGGCGGTGGCTTCCCGCACCATGCGGGTTTTAAGGGGCGCGATCATGATCGTGTGCGGAAACAGGGGCGCAACCGACGTGAACCGGCCTTTGGCATCGACACCCAGGGCGCTGGTGGGGCCGCGCTGCCAGTCAAGCACGCGCTCCAGCCTGCCGGTCTTGAGGTCCCACATCGAGGCGCGCTGCACATTCGTGCTCATGCCCCGCGCGCTGTAAACGACGTCGACACGTTTTTGCCGGGCATCCGTCCAGTCAGCGTCCTGCCCGAACTCGCGCCTGACTTCAGCGGCCTGCAAGTAGCTGGTTTTAGGCGCAATGCGCGGCCTGCCATCTGAAACCATCATTTTCGAGACCGCATCACTTACGCGCAGCTGGCGTGGTGACAGGCCCCGGCCTTCAAGTGTGTGCTGGAGCCGAAGCTTGTCGGAAGATACTTCATAAACGCGCACCGCCTCGTCCCACAAAGCCAGGGCCAGCCGCGCCGGGGACCCGGAGGCAGCGCCCGACAATGCAGCCGAAAAATCAAGGCTACCACGCAGAAAAGGGCTGCCATTGCGATTGCGCTGGTTGCGTGCTTCAGCAAGAAGGGCACCGTCTGCAACGCGCCAAAGCCGCAGCGATTCATGTCCTTCTACAGCCCTCATGCCGCCATTCAGCATGGAGGTGGTGTCGATCTGGGCGGCCGATGCAAGCAGCTGGCTGTCTGGCGAGAAGGCGACTGCAAATACGTTGCCCGTGTGGCCTACGAGTCGCCGCAGTTCCTGCCCGTTGGCTGTGCGCAGGAGCAGCACATCCCGGCTGGTCGAGCCCATCATGTTGCCGCTTGAAACCGCGAGTTTGGATCCGTCTGGTGAAAGCGCCAACGATGAAACTGCTTCGCCGAGTCTTGCCAGCAAAACCGGTGGAAGGGCCGGATTTGCGGCTAGGTCGACCGCCAGAAGCGTGCCGTCGGTGCGGGCAATGTAAGCGGTTTTCTGATCGCGCGACATAACCATGCTGGCATTGAAGATCGCCTTGGCAGGGTCTTCACCGGGCAGCAGCAGTGGCAGATTTCGCACTGGCCTGTCCTGTCCTGCCGCCCACAACCTGAGTCCGTCGCTTTCGCCCAGCGACCAGGCGCCTTTGGAGTCGAGGGTGGCAACAATATCCCTGACCTGGCCTTTGTGTCCCTCCCAGGTCTGGACAGCCACGCCATCGACCCAGCGTGACAGCACAACATCGTTGCCGCTTCGTGCGCCACCAGATGAGATCAGGTGCTTTCCGTCAGGGGTGAACGACAGGCCGAGGCACATTCCAGTATGGCGATGGATTTCCCGGTACTGGCGACCACTCTGCGCGTCCCATCCGACCACTGAACCCAAACCGTCGCAGGATGCCACCCGCTGCCCGTCGGGTGAGAATTGCACCATGGTGTTATGCAGTGAGTTGCCAGTCTGCACAAAGACTTCAGCTGAAGTTTTCTCGTCCATAAGCGGTGCGGCCTGCTGTGCGAACACGCTGCCTGCGCTTATCACTACCAGCGTTGCCCAAAGATTGCGTCGCCAGCCTGATGCGTTGCTTTGAGATTGCATGGTCATGACCACCACTTCAGAAAACCCAGCAATGCAAAAACCCAGTTCAGTACCAGTGCTGCTGCAATCGTTGCCAGTGAACTGACGATCATGGCATGCATACCCAGCCGGTGAGCGTTCACCCCCGCAACTGCAGTTTGCGTACCCGGCCATGCGAAAAGCATCGTACCCAGGCTACAGCTCAGGCCCAGTAGCCAGGCCGTAAGCAGGCTGCGCAGCCAGTCGAGCGGCGAAACCAGGCTGAATATGGCGTCTACTGACTGCCGCAAATCACCTACAGCCAGCACAAAAGCACCGGCTACTCCAAGAATCAGTGTCATGGCAATGAGCAAAAAACTCGCTGCGGCGGTTACCGATGCATGCGCCGCCAGAAGCGGCACGCAGGGATAGGCTGCTGGTGTTGCCTGCAGACAGGCCAAGGCGTCGAACTCGCCCCGAATATGGCGATGCGACAACTCAAGCGCCAATGTTGGCGCACGTTGCATCGCCAGCACCTGGGCGGCCGCAATGGGTGCAGCCTGAATCACCCACACTGGCCATAGGGTACTCAGCGCGCCGATGTAAGCATCTCCCAGAATGCCGGGCAAGGTTACGAACAGCAGTGCACCAACCATGAGCGAGATCACCAGAACGGCTGGCATCAAATCTGCAAGCTGGCTGTCGCGCTCCCGCCGCATCAGCGCGCGTGGAAGTGGCAAATGCCATTGATCGCGGTGCAGCCACAACTGCGCAAGCGCCGCGCCGCGCAGGCGGGCCGCCTGGTAGGGTGCTGAACTGCGTATGCCTAGCGCGCCCATTGCTGAAGCGACTCTTCGTCAGGCCGCTCGGCCGCCAGCGCTCGCCACAGCAGCAATGCATCGTGTGGCAGGTCTTCGCTTTCCAGTGTTACGGCGTAGGCAACACGTTGTGCAAACTCTGCGGGTAAAGCCGTAATGCGGCTGCGTCTGGGATCAGAGGACTCGATGATGCGAAAGCGTCCGGTACGCGCCACACCTGGCGTATCGGATGCTATTTCCGCGCGCCATGTGTAGTCGCCCGGCGGCAGGTCTGCAGGCGGAGTCCATTGCGTCGCAGTAGTTGTGGTTTGTGCCAAGGGTGTTGTTGCCGACGCGTTACCAAACACTGTCACCCGTACTTCGCGTTTGTCAGTCACGTGCCAAAGCAGGGTTGGGCGCTGATTAAGCACATCCACATTGTTGGGGCTGACGATGCGTAGCGGGCCAATCGATCGCATGACGACGGCTCCCAGTCCCATGCGCTCGCGCTGCGCAGGTTCAAGTTTTGCCATGGCCTGTGTTGAGGGTGCGGGAACTCCGCGTGCTTTGGGCGGTGCGCCCTGTATCACGACAGGCTGGCCAGCTTGCAGCCGGTAGCGCCCTGGACCCACAAACAGCCATTCCTGCGATGTCGACAGGTAAACCAGCGTAGCGCTTGCACCAGATGTCAAACGCATTTCAGTATTCGGCGGCAGGTAGTCCAGCACATTCAGGCGGGCGGTCTTCGGGCCAACTGCAATATCCACCTCACCGGTTCGGTCTACTGCCATCGCTACACCCTGCGCATGCGCTGCGCCTTGCAGCAACATAAAGGGGAGCAGGCAGGCCAAAAGCCAGCGCGAAATTGATTTGTATTTGTGCGTTTTCATGATGAATAGGTAAAGGCTCGTTGAGGGTTTATTTGACATTTAATAAATAGATGGGTGTAGCACTGGTTTCGACGCGTTGCAAGCCTGCCTGGCCAACTGCCGCTGCCGTTTGTGCCGACACAAGAACCTGCACTTGCGGCTGGCCAGTGGCTGCTTGTGCCGCCAGCCTTACCGCCTGGTCGACCGGCTCGCCCACAACCACGAAGGGGCTTGATTTTTTCATCGGTGCCTGGCCGGTCACCACGGGTCCGGTAGCAATACCAATGGATAGCTTTGGCAATGCGCCGGCATCTCCGGCCACCGCAGCGCCCCAGGATTTGTGTGAGCGAGAAATTGCGAGTGCAGCTTCAAGCGCCGAACGTGCAGGGTTTCGCAGCGGCAGCGGGGCACCAAAGTAAGCCAGTACCCCGGTGCCCTGGAAGCGGTCCACCATGCCGCCGCTGCGCTGAACTGCTTGCTGTACCGCGTCAAAGTAGCGTGACAGCGATCTGAGGGCGACTTCGGGTTGGGCGCTGGTTAGTACGGGGTTATGTTCAGGGATTTCCACCCACATGACGGTGGCGGGCTGGCGGCGCGGCGCCAGCTCACTGACGCCCTTGTGCAGGTCCGAAGCCATGACCCGCTGAAGCAGGCGCGGGTTGACATGTCCGGCAAAGGCTTCTGTCAGGCGTGAGCGCTGGTGTGACAGCCTCATGGACTCCAGCGTTTGCCTGGCCACGTAGGCCAGTTTGGCTGCCACCAGCAGCGCCGCCGGTGACAGCGCATAGCCCAGCCACAAGGCATACAGACCAACGGCCGGCAACATCGCAAAGAGGGTCCAGTACGCCAGGTTCTTTTTAAAACCATAGCCGAACCAGCACAGGCAAACCAGTGCCGTAAGTGTTGCCACCAACCAGCGCGGTACCGTCTGGATGTAGCCCTGGTTAAGGATAGATCGCAGGATTTGTGCATGCAGCATCACGCCGGGTATGCGGGTATTGCCAGGCTCTGCCGCAAACAGGTCGACCGGCACCCGCAGGCGGTCTTCGAGTGGCACCACTATCCCCACCAGAACGGCCTTGCCCCCGAAGGTTTCGCGCAACTTTATTGCATCGCCTTCTGCATGCCAACGCACAACCTGCGCCATTGAAATGGTTTTGAAAGGGTCCCCCGTACGGAAGTCGATGAGGCCTGCCCCCCTGCCTGGTGCACCAAGCAAAGTACCCATGCGTTCGGCCAGCCCCTGGTGCTCGCCAGTACCGCCGCATTTGGACGACATGACGCGCCTCACTACCGAGTCTTCATCAAAGCACACCAGCGCCGATGCAAGTTGCTGGGCGCCTATAAGCGCCGTAAAGCCGGGGAAGATCAGGCGCGGACGCAGCTCTTCATCAAGTGTTTGCGCCACCACCAGATTTAGTTTTCCGCGTGCACGGAGCAAAGGAGTCATCAACTCGCGGTCGATGCCTGGCACCACGCTGTCAAACGATTTGGACGGCAGCACGATGTCAAAACCTACGACTCCGGGCTGCGCCACCACCATGGCATCGACCAATGCGCCCAGCCGCTTGTGCCACAGCGCAAAAGGTTCGTCAAAGGCCCGAAAGCTTTCTTCGTCAACCGCAACGATGATGACATCTGTGGCAACCGGCTGATGCGTTATCTTGCGCAGCAGTTTCAGGCTTTCGTCATAGAGCTTCCACTCGGCGTACTGAAAGCCGGGCCAGCTTTGCAGTGCCAGCGCTGCTACAACCACAGCGATGTAGCCGAGCGCGCCAACTTTCGGCCCGCCGGCAATTAGCCAGAGCTCAAAATGTCTGAAGTGGGCCTTGATCCATTGCATGTGCCGGTCCTCAGTCCGCCAGCACTTCGCCGCGCAGTGCCAAACCAGCAGCCTGCGCGCGTTCAGCGAGGCTCTGATACTGCTTCGCCAGCGCGGTAGCTCCCAGTGCCTTATGCGCATTGGCAAGCAGTTGCAGGTCGAGCAAAACGCGGTCGGCAAGCCCTAAGGGGCGGTCCAGCTCCAGGGCCGCACCGGCAGCAACAGCCGCCGCATCGTGCTGCCCCAGTGCAGACAGCGCCTGGGCCTGCACGCGCAGGGCATTGGCACGCTCGGCGCTCGTTTGTGGGCGAAGTGTAGGGGGCGTGGCTGTGGCCAGGCCGGGCATCGCGAGGGCGTCTGCGGCCAGCTTCAGGGCCTGCGCGGGCTGCTGCTGCGCCAGTGCAAGTCGTGCGCGCAATACTGTAAGCGCACCGGCATCAGCACAAACAGCCGCACACGCTGTTGTTGCCTGCATCAGGTGCTGGTCTGCGCGCTGTGTATCGCCTTGGGCCAGATGCAGCGCGGCAGCGCGGCCATGCGCGGTTATCACCATGGGTGCGCCCAGCTGTGCCTGATCTGCGAGCGCCTGATTTACCTTTGCCAATGCATCTGCACCTTGACCGGCTTGCGCCGACACCCGAGCCAGGCTAAGCAGCGTGGCAGCCCGTTCTTGTGTATCACCCAGCGATTCATGAATATGCAGGGCAGTGGTGTATTCACGCTGTGCGCCAGTCAAATCGCCGCGCGCAAAGGCCTGCGCGCCGCGTAGCGTGCTGGTCTGTGCAAGGGTGGCTGCAGGGCTGATGGCCGGGCGCGTTCCGCAAGCACAGAGCAAGCCCAGGGCGACACTTGTAATCAGGATGTTCGCGCGCCGGTTCATGGCTTGCGACCCTCAAAGCTGTCAAGCGGAAGCGGTCCGGCTTCAGGCTCTTTTACTGATCCTGAAAGCGGCCAGGTGTTTTTCAGGCCAGTCGTGATGTCAGCCGCGTCTTGCGCTGCATTACGCCCGGAACGCACGATGGCGGGCACATCATTGCGCGATTCCCGCAGGATCTGCTTGATGTCTGCGCTGGCTGCACGCGCGTTGTCCAGCAGATCTTTGGTTTTATCCAGGGCTTGCGGCAAATCTGTTTCCAGTGTTTTAAGTGCCTTGCCCGCGCTGGCCGTAGCCGCGTCAGCCTGCTGCAGCATGCTGCGAACATCGCCAACCACCTTGGCCCGGTCGCTGTCTATATTGCCCACCAGCACGCGCGTGGTTTCACCAGTCTGCCTGAACTGCGCCGACATGGCCTGGATATTGGCCAGGGTAGTGGTCAGCGAGCTGCGTATGGTTTCACGCATGGCAACGGCTTCGCCGGTCAGCTTGCGGGTGTCTTCCAGGATGGGGTCGATTTTGGAAAGCGCAGATGACAGCTTTTCAACGGCAACCTTGACGGTGGCCATCACGTCTTCAAGTTCGCTTCCGGCATCAACTGGCAGGGTTTGCCCTGCACCCATCCGGCGGCCTTCACGATCGCCGGGCAGCAGCTCAATATATTTACCGGTAATTGGGCTATCGCGGCCAAATTTGGCACTGGCGTTGGCACCAAGCAACGCCATTTTTTCGCTTTCTAGGCGCAGGCGTACCCGGACACTCAGGTTTTTTTCGAGGCTGATCTCATCAACTTCACCAATCTTGAAGCCCTTGAGGCGCACCGGCGTGCCCCATTGAATGCCGTTTGCCCCCGACAGTTCGAGGTATACATGGCTGGTAGGCGTAAACCAGCCCTGGCGCCAGGCGGACGTCAGGACCAGCACAATGCCAAAAACGATGGCCAGTGCCAGCCAGGCGTGGCCAGGGTTTTTCGGTGCCCGCATGACGGGCGCATCGTCTGCCGGCAGGTCTGATGGGTCGGCGTCTGGGATAGTGGTCATGACAGTGCAAGTTGCTGGATGCACGCGTCGAGCGCCTCGCGAAGTGCGTCAGCGCGGGCCTTGTCATGTGTGGCCCAGACCAGGGTGCGCCAGGGGTACTGGGTCACAAAACGCTGACTGAAATAAAGGGGATGCAGCAGTTCGTCGTCCCAATGTGTCGCATCCATCAGGAGAAGGTCCGGATCTGCCATCAGGGCGCGGCCCACGCGAACCTGCATCAAAGCCTGGAGAGTTGCCCCTTGAGGCCATGTGCCTGCCCATGCCGACCAGATTATGGGCCAGTCGGTGAGTTCAAAAAGGGATTCAATCTCGGGAAGTAGTTGCATGGGCAGCAGGCCATCATGCAAAGCAGATTCAAGCATCAGGTTTTCCTGTAGCGACAAATCGTCAATCAGCGTACCTGCAGCGTAGCGCACAACAGGTGAATCCAGCTGGCAGAGAGCGGTAAGTTGCGATGCCAGTGCAGCTGCATCTGGCCACTCAATGACGGCAACATGGCCCCGGTCCAGCATCACGCTGCTGCCACCGAGCGCGATGCGACGGCCTGACGACGTGGCGCGTAGCGGTCGGGGTGGGTCTGTGGTCAGGTTCATTGAATGCAATGGAGGTGCATGGGTGGTCGCCGCCTTAGCTTAGCGGGTTGGTCACCGGGCGGCAATCGTATTCAACCCGCCTGCCGCATATGTGCAGTAAGCATGCAACACCACACCCGGCATTACCTTCGGATGCCCCGTGCTACGCGTAAACCCGCAAGCCGCACCACAGGCTTGGCCTGACTTGCGGCCAGTTCAGTTTTTTCTCAGAAATTTGAAGTCATTTTTCTGCCCGATTTTTGAACGCAGGAAAAAGCCTGAAGCCATGATTGCCATGCAGATGAGTTGAAACGCCATGACTTGCCAAAGTGTGGGTGTGTTAGCGTCGAAATACATTGGCTGACCCGGCGTCAGGTCGCCCATGACAATAAAAGCAAGTATTGCCAGCGAGATTGAAAAGTAAAGAAAAACCATAACGATGGTGATTGCGCACCCCACATTGACCAGCCACCTTATTGTTTTCATCTCAGTCTCCGGATCTTGACTAGCCTGTCTGTAGGGGCAGATGTGGACGCGGCCTGCTTAACCCATTAGCCATGCCCTGGCAAATTCCTCTTGATCTGCCTTGAAATACTCCATCTGGAAAGGCACCACGCTATTAAGGAAAAACAGCAGCGCACTGTCGCGCCAGCGCAAGTCGCCGACGATGGCCATACGGACGATGTTTTGCTGGATGTACTTGTCAATGGCTATGTCGTCCCAATTCACAAAGGCCTGCAGATTTGAAAACCCATGCTCGATCATGATCAGGACCTGTGCCTTGCCGTTTTCCATGATGTGCGCAAACACCTTGTGCTTGGCCTCGTCCACTTCAGCGCGCATCAGCACGCCGCTGGCGCGCACGACAAGCAGGTCGGCGGCTTCTATATAAACGCTGACGGTCATGCTGCCTCGCCTTGCGATTACTTCTGAATGTCGCCCAGGCAAAGGTACTTCATTTCGACGTATTCCTCCATGCCGTGACTTGAACCCTCACGCCCCAGGCCCGACTGCTTGACGCCGCCGAAAGGCACGTGCTCGGTGGCAATCACGCCGACGTTGATGCCGACCATGCCATATTCAAGCGCTTCAGCCACGCGGAAAATACGGCCTACGTCACGGCTGTAAAAATAACTGGCCAGGCCAAACTCGGTATTGTTGGCAGCATCAATCGCCTCCTGCTCGGCCTTGAATCTGAACACCGGTGCAAACGGGCCAAAGGTTTCTTCTTTGGCGCACAGCATGTCCGCCGTTGCATCACCGATCAGGGTCGGTTCAAAAAACTGGCCGTCAAGCTTGTTTCCGCCCACCAGCAGCTTGCCGCCTTTGGCTATGGCGTCCGCCACGTGCTGGGCTACCTTGGCAACCGCCTTGTTTTCAATCAGCGGGCCGGTGGTCACGCCTTCGGAGAAACCATTGCCGACTTTTAAGCCCTT
>JANOCP010000283.1:0-3074 GCA_031412235.1 Polaromonas sp. | reverse complement strand
ATGCGACCATTTTTTGTTTATCTACTGCGCTGCGCTGACGGTTCGTATTACGCTGGTCACACCGATGACCTGGATGCGCGACTTCAGCAGCACCAGACTACCGATTCAGGCTACACCGCGACTCGCAAGCCGGTAGAGCTGATCTGGCAAGGCGAGTTTGAAACACGCGAGGGAGCGCTTGCGTTTGAGCTGCAGATCAAAGGTTGGTCGCGCGCCAAGAAGGAAGCGCTGATTGCAGGAGAGTGGGGCCGGATTCAGGAACTTGCCAAGTCAAAATCAACTACCGTTCGCCCTGAGCTTGTAAGGGTTTCAACACGAGGCAATGCTTCGACAGGCTTGCTTCGACTCCGCTCAGCACAGGCGGCTTCGACAGGCTCAGCCCGAACGGACGGGGTTAACCGCAGATGCCGTTACAGATACCGTTCACCCTGAGCGTGTCGAAGGGTCGCAAATCGAGGCAAGGCTTCGACAGGCTCAGCCCGAACGGACGGGGTTAACCGCAGATGCCGTTACAGATACCGTTCACCCTGAGCGTGTCGAAAGGTCTCAAATCGAGGCAATGCTTCGACAGGCTCAGCCCGAACGGGTGGGGTTAACCGCAGATGCCGTTATAGATACCGTTCGCCCTGAGCTTGTCGAAGGGTCTCAAATTGAGGCAAGGCTTCGACAGGCTCAGTCCGAACGGGTGGATGTGGCTCGTGCAGCAGCGTTGCTGGACCGTATTCTTCAAGGCAACTTGCCAACCCAGCGCCGAGCCATCGCCAAAGCGATCACCCTGCTTGAGTCCACTAGAGCCGACCACCGCGCACAAGGCGATGAACTGCTGACTGCGCTATTGCCCCACACTGGCAAGGCCTTTCGCCTCGGCATCAGCGGTGTACCTGGCGTGGGTAAATCCACGTTTATTGAAGTGCTTGGCCTGTACCTGATCAAGCTTGGGCACCGCGTCGCCGTGCTGACGATTGACCCCTCTTCAACGGTGTCCGGCGGCTCCATTCTGGGCGACAAGACGCGCATGGAAATGCTCTCGGTTCATGAAAAAGCCTATATCCGCCCCAGCCCTTCCAGCGGCACGCTGGGCGGCGTGGCTGAAAAAACGCGTGAAGCCATACTGGTCTGCGAAGCCGCCGGATATGACGTGGTGATGGTTGAAACCGTGGGCGTTGGCCAGTCCGAGACCGCAGTGGCCAACATGACCGACATGTTCGTACTGATGCAGTTGCCCAATGCGGGTGACGACTTGCAGGCGATCAAAAAAGGCGTGATGGAACTGGCCGACCTGGTGCTTATCAACAAGGCCGATATTGACCCGATTGCCGCGCAGCGTGCGCAATTGCAAATCACGTCAGCCATGCAGTTGCTGGGCATGTTCAGCGGTTACCTTGAAACCAACTGGCACCCCAAAGCCATACAGCTCAGCGCCTTGAAAGGTGAGGGCGTAGAGCCCTTCTGGGCCGAGGTACTTGATTTCAAAGCGCGGCAAACCGCCAACGGCAAGTTTGCCAGCCGCCGCCAGCAGCAGTCACTGTCATGGATGTGGGAGCGTATTGAAGCCGGGCTGAAGCAGGCCTTCAGGCAAAACCCGGCTGTCAGCGCCTTGTTGCCAACCCTCACGGCCCAGGTGGCCAGCGGACAGCTTCCAGCCTCAACTGCAGCACGAAATCTGCTCTCTGCCCAATTAAATCGGGCATAAGCAGCTATTAAATAAATAGCATAGTCAAATACGACAGAAAGCCATCAATGCAAGACATTCTCGAAAAACTCGAACAAAAGCGCGCCGCCGCCCGGCTTGGCGGGGGTCAAAAGCGCATAGATGCGCAGCACGGCAAAGGCAAGCTCACGGCACGTGAGCGGCTTGAGCTGCTGCTCGACGAAGGCACGTTTGAAGAGTGGGACATGTTCGTCGAACACCGCTGCACAGACTTTGGCATGGCCGACAACCGCCCGCCGGGTGATGGCGTAGTCACGGGCTACGGCATGATCAATGGGCGCCTGGTATTTGTCTTCAGTCAGGACTTCACCGTATTTGGCGGCGCGCTCAGCGAAGCGCATGCCGAAAAGATCTGCAAGGTGATGGACCAGGCCATGAAGGTCGGCGCGCCAGTTATTGGCTTGAATGACTCGGGCGGCGCACGCATCCAGGAAGGCGTGGCTTCGCTCGGCGGCTATGCCGATGTGTTTCAACGCAACGTGATGGCCAGCGGCGTGATTCCGCAAATCAGCATGATCATGGGGCCCAGCGCAGGCGGTGCGGTGTATAGCCCGGCCATGACTGACTTCATCTTTATGGTCAAAGACTCAAGCTATATGTTTGTGACGGGCCCGGAGGTCGTCAAAACCGTGACGCATGAAAGCGTGACGGCTGAAGAGCTGGGCGGTGCCATCACCCACACCACCAAGAGCGGTGTTGCAGATCTGGCGTTTGAAAACGACGTTGAAGCACTGCTGATGCTGCGCCGCCTGTACAACTATCTGCCGCTCAACAACCGCGAAAAAGCGCCGGTCAGGCCGAGCGCCGACCCGGCCACGCGCATGGACCTGAGCCTGGACACCCTCGTGCCCGAGAACCCGAACAAGCCTTACGACATGAAGGAGCTGATCGTCAAAACCGTGGACGACGGTGATTTTTTCGAGATCCAGCCCGAATACGCCAAAAATATCATCATCGGCTTTGCCCGTATGGAAGGGCAGACTGTGGGCATCGTTGCCAACCAGCCGCTGGTGCTGGCCGGTTGCCTGGACATCAAATCGTCCATCAAGGCGGCGCGTTTTGTGCGTTTTTGCGATTGCTTCAATATCCCGGTCGTTACCTTTGTTGATGTGCCTGGCTTTATGCCCGGTACGTCGCAAGAGTACGGCGGCATCATCAAACACGGTGCGAAGCTGCTTTATGCGTATGCTGAATGCACGGTGCCCAAAATCACGGTCATCACCCGCAAGGCTTATGGTGGTGCGTATGACGTGATGAGCTCAAAGCACCTGCGCGGCGACGTCAACTTTGCCTGGCCAAATGCCGAGATTGCCGTGATGGGTGCCAAAGGCGCAGTTGAAATCATCTTCCGTGAAGACAAGGG
>JANOCP010000282.1:0-3350 GCA_031412235.1 Polaromonas sp. | reverse complement strand
CTTGAGTACCTCACCGCCGAGTCGCAGGCAGAGCGTCACCATGCCCTTCCCTCGCCGGTTCATTCCGGCCCGGCAGCGGGCTGGACCAAATGGTTTTTTTACCCTGGATTTACCCCAACAACAGGCGGACTGCTGCGTGAACCTGACCTTGCGCAGCGGCAGGCTGCGTTTGACCGCATTGACTGGCTAAACAGCCAGGGCATTGACTGGCGCGGTGAAACCCTGGTGTCTCTGTTTTGCTATGAACCGCTCGCGCTGCCCACATTGCTGGCCCAACTGGCAAGCGAGGGCATCAAAGGCCAGCCAGTTCGCCTGCTGGTTGCTGCTGGCCGGGCTGAGCGGGCGGTAAAAGCTATCGCCAACCTGAAAATTACCCAAAATAATAATCAAAAGAGCCCGCTGCCCAGCGATAACGGCTATAGCTTGCTATCAATTTCATATTTACCCTTACTCATTCAAACCGACTTTGACCACCTGCTGTGGGCTTGTGACCTCAACTTTGTACGCGGTGAAGACTCGGTTATCAGGGCACTCTGGGCAGGAAAACCGTTTGTCTGGCAGATCTACCCGCAAGATGACGGTGCCCATGCCGCCAAGCTGATTGCATTTCTGGATTGGTTGCAGGCGCCCGCCGACCTGCGGCAGTTTCATCTGGCGTGGAACGGCCTGTTGACGCAAGACTTGCCGTGCGTGAACACGCGTGACTGGTCACTTACAGCTTTGAAAGCCCGCCAAAGGCTGCTTGCGCAAGATGATCTGGCAACCCGGTTGCTCGAGTTTGTCAGCAGCAGGCACGCAGCCTCATGATCTGCGGCAGAACCGACCGTTCGACTTAACGCATGCCCTGCAGAACACCCAAGCGCAGAAACTGCGTTTCACCGCTGGCACCACCTTCAACGCCGTCGTTATCAGTAATTACGAAAGCATTGCCGGCTGCGTCCACTGCAAAACTCTCAACCTTTTCGAGCACCACACCACGCGGCAGCTGCAAGTCTGGCACCAGATTACGAAGCAGGCGCTTTTTCAGTATTGGTACGTTGGGCTCGCCAGGCGCTGCGGGCGCCAGCCCGGCTACAGAAAAAGCATGGAGGGTTTTGATGGCCGCGTCTCCAAACTGGTTGTCACGCTCAATCACCACGAAAGCATCGTTACCCACCGACGTGATTTCCGACAGTCCAACCCAGCCGCCCTGGGCCTTTGTGGTCTCCAGCGGATAGTGCAGCACGCTCCAGGTTTTGGAGGCAGGCGAGTAGCTCAGTATTTTGACCATGCCTTTAGGGTCGTCTTTCCATTCGCGTTGTACGGCAATCCAGACTGTCTCGCCAACACCGCTTCCGGTGGTGGTGACCCCTTCAAAACCAAAACGGACTGCGTGGCGCGCCAAACTTTCGGGCAGTGAGATTTCCTCCTGCACTTCACCCTGGGCGTTCACTCGCACCAGCAGATCTTTGACTGGACCTTCTTTTTTATCAGGGTCACCCTCCGACGCAATCCAGAAACCGCCATCGGAGCGCTGGGCGATACCCTCGGCGTCGTAGCCAGCACCTTTGCCGTCTTTGGTCACGTTGATGGCGCTCACGATCAAGGCCGGCGTTTGTGTGGCGTCAATTTGCAATATCGTGGTTGTAGCGTACGCGCTGTCGGTAACCGCCCATAGCCGGCCAGGCTGCCGAATATCGGCTGAAGTACCCGAAATTGCGCCCCAGCCAATTGGCGTGCCGGATGCACTGTTGGCAGATACCAGGGTTGGGTAAGAAGGCGCTGCTCCACTGCGCTGGTAAATTGACACGCTGGAACGGGCCGCACCATCGTTTTCTGATGCAACGACAAGCAGGTCGCGTTTTGGCAGCGCCAGGAGGCCCTCAGGACCCGAACCAGCAGGTAATGCCTGCAGATAGGTTGGTGCATTCCCTGGCCCGTTGTCACGCCACACTGACACAAGCGAGGATCGCTCGGAGCCGACAAAAATCAGGCGATCCTTGCCGAATACACCCACTTCGATGCCTTCAGGCTCGTTGCCTTTGGATGCTGACCGAGCTTCAGGGTAGTGTCCCAGACGTATAGCCAGGTGGTCCAGCATGTTGCCGCTGTCAAATTCAACTTTTCCGTCCACATTAAAGATGCTGAAGCTTCGCGATCCGCCCTTGTAGTCACCTTCGTTAGCCGTCACGAAACGGTTGTCGTCAAGCCACGCTACCGCGTCAGGCTCCCGCAGGACACCATTGGCTGATTCGGACGGGTTGATGATGCCGTCCCGCTTGCGATCAATATTCTTCAAGTCCACAGTGCCGGCCGAAAAATGTTTTATCACCGCGCGCTTGTTCACGTCTATCAAAACAATATGGTTGTTTTCTTGCAAGGTCACCACGGCGATGCCTTTGCTGTTGACTTTGACAAACTCGGGCTCTGGGTCGGTCGGTTCAACTTCTGCCAGGCCGGTCATTGAAATCGGATGCATGGCAGTGCAGTCGGGCATGCCAGCCAAGCCCAGCGGCACGATCACCACATTGCCAGCAGGCAACTGGGGTAACGCACCTTTATTCAGCTTCTCGTCCCGCTCGTTTTCCATTGCGATCACAAGATGGCGCGCGTCTTTGTCAAGCGCTATTGAATCAGGCTGGCCCTGTAAATTGCAGGTTGCGATGATCTGGCGACTGGCCAGGTCAATCACGGCAAGATGCCCCTCGGGCTGAAAAAACTGCTTTGATGAATTGACGACCGCCAGGACTTTGCCTTTTGAAACCACCACCGATGTAGGTTCGCCTTCAACCGCAATAAAACCTGCAGGCCTGGGATTGGCGGGGTCCATGATGTCAATCAAACCTATGCCTTGCTGGTCGCCGTCCGTATACGCCAGAAAGCGCCCATCTTCGCTGGCAGCAACGATCTCTGCTACGGATTTTTTACTCACGTTGCGGCCTGCTGGCACATTGCGGTGAGCTTCAAAAATCGCTATCCGATTGAAATGAAGTCCGGTGGCCGGGCTCACTGGCTGGGCCTGCGCCGTAAGACTTGCAGGGAATAAGGCCAAAAAAAGAGTGGAACGAACTAGCGTCTGTTTAGGAAACATAAAGTAAAGATGGCCAAGTTAATGATGACGGGAAAGTCCAGAAAAACGCGGAAAGGAAAAATAAGCGGTTGCACGACTGAAATCGCCGTTGCCACGGATTCGCGATTTGCGCCACCCCCAAGTTGACACCCACGATATTTTGTGACCGATGGATGACAAATCCATGACACACAGACCCTGGAAATTCGACAAAACCAGCTAGAATGTTAGGCTTTGCGTAGACTTTCTGCGCATTTCCGCACAAGGCTCATTCCATGAAAATCGCTCAAGAAATACGCGC
>JANOCP010000281.1:0-13904 GCA_031412235.1 Polaromonas sp. | reverse complement strand
TTGGCAGAACCACCGGCGGAATCTCCCTCGACCAGGTAGATCTCGCACATTGCGGGGTCTTTTTCCTGGCAGTCTGCCAGCTTGCCAGGCAAACCCATGCCGTCGAGCACGCCTTTGCGGCGCGTCATGTCGCGCGCCTTGCGGGCAGCTTCACGCGCGCGTGCTGCTTCAATGATCTTGCCGACGATGATTTTGGCGTCGGCCGGGCGCTCTTGCAGGTAGTCGTGCAGCAGCTTGCTGACAATGTCTTCGACCGGGCCACGCACTTCGCTGGACACCAGCTTGTCTTTGGTCTGGCTTGAGAACTTTGGCTCAGGCACCTTTACGCTGAGCACACAGCACAGGCCCTCACGCATGTCGTCGCCAGTCACTTCAACTTTTGCTTTTTTGGCAATTTCGCTGTCGTCAATGTATTTATTGATCACGCGCGTCATAGCTGCGCGTAGGCCGGTCAGGTGGGTGCCACCGTCGCGCTGGGGGATGTTGTTGGTAAAGCAAAGCACCTGCTCGCTGTAGCCGCTGTTCCACTGCATGGCGACTTCAACACCGATGTTGGTGCCCTGGTCGCTCTGGCGGTCGCCCATGGCGGCAAACACATTGGGGTTGAGCACTGTCTTGCCTTTGTTGATGAAGTCAACAAAGCCTTTCACGCCACCAGCACCGGCAAAGTCGTCTTCCTTGCCGGTGCGCTCGTCTTTCAGGCGAATCTTCACGCCGTTGTTCAAAAAGCTGAGCTCACGCAAGCGCTTGCTCAAAATCTCGTAATGGAAATCAGCGTTGGTCTGAAAGATTTCAAGGTCAGGCAAGAAGTGAACTTCCGTGCCGCGTTTGTCGGTGTCGCCCATCACCTTCATGGGTGAAACTTCAACACCGCCCACCGTTTCAATAATGCGGTTTTGTACAAAGCCTTTTGAAAACTCCATGACGTGCACCTTGCCGTCACGGCGAATCGTCAGGCGCAGCATCTTGCTGAGTGCGTTAACGCAGCTCACGCCCACGCCGTGCAGACCGCCTGAAACCTTATAGCTGTTCTGGTTGAATTTACCGCCTGCATGCAACTCCGTAAGTGCAATTTCGGCTGCAGAACGCTTGGGCTCATGCTTGTCGTCCATCTTGATGCCGGTTGGAATACCGCGGCCATTGTCGGTAACGCTGATGGAATTGTCGGAGTGAATCGTGACAACAATGTCATCACAATGGCCGGCTAATGACTCATCAATTGAGTTGTCAACCACCTCAAACACCAGGTGGTGCAAGCCGGTGCCGTCAGATGTGTCGCCGATATACATGCCAGGGCGCTTGCGCACGGCCTCCAGGCCTTCAAGGATCTGGATTGAACCCTCACCATAGGCTTCGGATGCGCCGGCCTGATTGGTGTCAATTTTTGGCTGGAAATTGGAGCTTTCTTCGCCCGCAACTCCGTTATTGACATTCACCAAATCGTCGTTATTGACTGCATTTGCTGCTTCGTTTGGGTCTTTAGTCTTGTTTTCTGCGGTCATGGCTGGCTGGTCTTCCCAATTTCTTTCCCGATTTACCGGGATTCTTCAATCTCTTGAATGACCAAACCCGCTTTGGTAGCGGGTTCGGCTTGTTCTTGCGTGGTGGTGAATGCGTTTAAATTCGCATCGGCATCACAACGTACTTAAAGGCGGCGTTATCAGGAATCGTCAACAGCGCAGAGCTGTTGGAATCAGCCAGTTCCATCTTCACCATATCCTGGTCCATATTGGCCAGCGCATCGATGAGATAGGTAACGTTAAAGCCGATTTCGATCGCATCACCGGCGTAGTCGATGTCGAGCTCATCAACCGCTTCTTCCTGCTCGGCGTTGTTTGACGCCACGCGCAAGGTGCCGGGCTCAATGTTCAGACGCACGCCCTTGAATTTTTCGCTCGTCAGAATCGCCGTACGCTGCAGGCTGGCCAGAAGCGGCACGCGGCCCAAGGTAATGATGTTTTTGTGGTTCTTTGGAATGACGCGGTTGTAGTCCGGGAACTTGCCTTCGACCAGCTTGGTGACAAATTCCATGCCTTCAAAGCTGAACTTAGCCTGATTGCCCGCAAACTGCATTTCAATCGCACCCTCTTTGTCGCTAAGCAAACGCTGCATTTCAAGCACGGTTTTGCGTGGCAATATCACTTCTTGCTTGGGCACTTCAACATCAAGCGTAGCGGACGAAAACGCCAGCCTGTGGCCATCAGTTGCCACCAGGCTCAGCTGTTTACCTTCCGCGACGAACAAAATACCGTTGAGGTAATAGCGAATGTCATGCACCGCCATGGCAAAAGAAACTTGGTTGAGAAGCTCTTTTAAGACCTTTTGCGGTACCGAGAAGGAAGGGCCAAAGTTGGCGGCTTCCTGTACCAACGGAAAGTCCTCAGCAGGCAGGGTTTGCAGCGTAAAACGGCTCTTTCCGCCTTTCAAAATCAGCTTGTTCTGCGCCGACTCGAGCGACACTGTCTGGTCGCTGGGCATGGACCGCAAAATGTCAATGAGCTTGCGCGCGCCTACGGTGGTGGTGAAGTTGCCAGCGTCGCCATCGAGCTCAGCAGTAGTGCGAATTTGAATTTCAAGGTCACTCGTGGTCAACTGCAACTGCGCGCCGATTTTGCGAATCAGTACGTTTGCAAGAATGGGCAAGGTGTGCCTGCGCTCAACGATTCCGGCTACGGATTGCAGTACCGACAAAACTTTATCCTGGGTGGCTTTCAGAACGATCATGACTTCCTCTTGTTTCTCTTTAATTCTTTAATTCAAACTAGTAGTAGTAGTAAGGGCAGCGCTTTTCTGTGGACAACACTATTTTCCCCTTTTTGATCATGCACTTGGCGAGTGTTTAACCTTGTGTCATGAACCCCTGCAACCATGACCCAGAATATGAATAACTTTGACCCTGTCGCTTTTTCTGTGGATAACTATGCGGTTGTTCAAAAGTTATACCCAAAGTTATAAAAATTGCGCTTTTGTGCATCTTGTCGTCCATTTCCAGTCCTTTTAGCCTTTCAAGGTTTGCTCAAGCACATGCAGCTGCTGGTTCAGTTCGGTCATTTGCTGGCGTTCTGCAGACATTTTGCGTACGGCGTGCAGTACGGTGGTGTGGTCACGGCCGCCAAACAGCTCACCAATCTCAGGCAGGCTCTTCTGGGTCAGTTCCTTGGCCAGGTACATGGCAATCTGGCGCGGCCTTGCAATGCTGGCCGGGCGCTTTTTGGAATACATGTCAGCGACCTTAATCTTGTAATAGTCGGCGACGGTCTTCTGGATGTTTTCAACCGAAATCTGGCGGTTTTGAATCGACAGCAAATCACGCAGCGCTTCGCGCGCCAGCTGGATCGAGATTTCTTTCTGATTGAAACGCGAATAAGCCAAAATTTTACGTAGTGCGCCTTCAAGCTCACGCACGTTTGAGCGCACGTTTTTGGCTACAAAAAACGCGACTTCCTCAGGCATGACAGTGCCTTCGGCTTCGGCCTTGCGAATCAGAATAGCCACGCGCATTTCAAGCTCGGGTGGCTCAATGGCTACTGTCAAGCCCGAGTCAAAGCGCGAAACCAACCGCTCATGGATGTCGGTCAAGCCCTTGGGATAGGTGTCGCTGGTCATCACAATGTGTGATTTTTTGGTCAGTAAAGCCTCAAACGCGTTAAAAAACTCTTCCTGCGTACGGTCTTTATTGGCAAAAAACTGCACGTCGTCAATCAGAAGCAAATCAAGAGAGTGGTAGCGCTCTTTAAATTCATCGAAAGTCTTGCGCTGGTAGGCCTTGACCACATCTGACACAAACTGCTCGGCGTGAATGTATAAAACTTTGGCATTAATGTTGTCTGCCAGCAGCTTGTTGCCGATGGCGTGCATCAGGTGCGTTTTACCCAGGCCAACGCCGCCGTAGATAAAAAGAGGGTTGTAGAGCTGGCCCAAGCTGCTGGCAACGTGCATGGCGGCGGCACGGCCCATGCGGTTGGCGGTGCCTTCAATCAGGGTGTCAAAAGTCAGGGCGGTATTGAGGCGATTTTTAAATGGCGCGCCGGCAACTTCTTCGGCAACACCCAAACCGGCCGGCTCAGGAGTACCGGGTCCTTCAAAACTGCGGCTTAAAGAAGCAGTTTTGACCGGCGCTTCGCGCGGAGCGAGCGCTAACTCAAGCGGGATATTGTGACCAGAAACTTTTTCAAGGAGGGTGGCAATCCTGCCGGCATACTGTGCCCGGATCCAGTCAAGCTTAAAGCGGTTACCGACTTGAATGGTGACTTTTGAAAGGTCGTCAGCCACCTCGGCTGCCAATGGACGTATCCAGGTATTGAACTGCTGCTCGGGCAATTCCTGGGCCAAATGGTCGACACAGGTCTGCCACAGACTATGGCTCAAGTTGGGTGTAGGCCCATCATTCATGACAAATCTGGCGGGTCGCGCCGCAGATCAAAAGCGTTTGCAGGCGCCAATACTGACTCAGCTTGCGCTTGTGGATATTATTTATTTTTGGCACCCGTAATTGTAGTCTGCAGACCCAGTTATCCACAAATTAATTGGTAAGGGTTGAAAGCAGGTTCAAGCGCTTGCATGGCAGCGTGCTTATCTAAGTCTTTACGCCAAATAAGACGCCTAAGCTGTTGCCAGGCTTGGGAAATCTGTGATAATCATGGGTTTCCCTGATTCTGGGAAGGCCGACAGGTATTGCGTGGGCGAAGTCTACACAATGCAGCGAGTGCGGCTCAGCAGTAATTGAGGGGTAAAAAAGTTCATTAGAAATTTGAAGTCGCAAGATCTCAAGAAGTAGCCAGCAGGATTAATCATGAAACGCACATACCAACCTTCCAAAGTCAAGCGCGCACGCACGCACGGCTTTCTGACCCGCATGAAAACGCGTGGCGGCCGCGCAGTTATCGCTGCACGCCGCGCCAAAGGCCGCAAGCGTCTGGCTGTATAAATCTGGACGTACAGGCTTGTCCGCCCAAGGCTTCTAGCAGGCCGTGGGTAGGGCTCTCAAGCCTGGCCCGCAATTTTTTGCAAACTCTAGCAGGGCCTTGTGTGCAGCGGCTTAAAACCCGGCCCCAGTATCAGGCCGTCTTGGCGGGTAACGTTGTCTCAAGGACCGAGCATTTTGCATTGCATAGCAATGCGCTGAATGTTACGGCTCCTGACTCAGGCAAGCCCAGCAAGCGCGTAGCAGAGCTCTGCGTGTCACATGTCCTGTTTCCTGTTCAGGACACGTGGATAGGCGCTATGGTGCCCAAGCGTTGGGCAAAACGGGCCGTGACTCGCAACGCCATCAAAAGGCAAATTTACACCGTGAGCGCTGATTTTTTGCACCTCTATCCACAGGCAGCCTTTCTGGTTCGCTTGCGAAAAGAGTTTTCCCGCAAAGAGTTTGTCAGCGCCACATCCGCACAACTTAAAGAAGCTGTGCGAACCGAAGTCAGGGCCCTGATGGACGCTGGTGCTGCCTTAAAGCGGGGGCTGGCGTAACCCATCCATGAATCATTTTCTGACCGCCATTGCGTGCATGCCGCAAAATACTTTGATCGTGCTGGTCAAAGGCTACCGCCTGTTGCTGAGCCCGTCGCTCGGCTCGGCTTGCCGCTTTGAGCCGACCTGCTCGGCCTACTCACTGCAGGCGTTGCAGCAGCATGGTGCGCTCATTGGGAGCTACCTCACATTGCACCGTCTGGGCCGTTGCCACCCCTGGTGCGACGGCGGGCATGACCCCGTGCCTGCATCGGTATTCACTCGTTTGGTCACACCCGTGGCCTCAATTTCCTCTACAAAGAAGCCGTCATGAACGACATCCGCCGCACCATTTTGTGGGTGATTTTTGGTTTTTCCATGGTTTTGTTATGGGATCAGTGGCAGGTCCACAATGGCCAGAAACCTACATTCTTTCCTGGTGCAAACACCCCTGCAAAGGCTGGACCACCGCTTGCTGCGACCTCTGCGTCGGTGCCTTCAGGTAGCTCGCTGTCGGTTCCGGTTCCGGTGCCTTTAGCTGCAGCCGGTTCTGCGGCTGTTCCAGGAGGCGCGCCTTCTACGGCACCACTGGCGACAAAAGAACGTCTGCTGGTCACTACCGATGTTTTCAATTTGACCTTTGATACCGAAGGTGGCGCACTGATCAAGTCTTCGTTCAACAAGTTCAAGGACATGAACGATAAAAATACCGGCTTTGTCTTGCTTGATGAAAGCAGCAACCGGGTTTATGTAGCGCAGACAGGACTTATTTCCGGTGCTGGCGGCGTTGCACTGCCCACGCACAAGACGCTGATGACGGCGGTGCCGGGCGAGCGCAGCCTGAAAGACGGACAAAACGAGTTGGTCCTAAAGTTCGAGTCGGCCGAAGTTGGTGGCGTCAAGCTGGTTAAAACCTACACATTCAAGCGAGGTGCGTACGACATTGGCGTACGCCATGAAGTGATCAATGCGGGCAGCACGACAGTGTCGCCCCAGCTGTACCTGCAACTGGTACGTGATGGCAATCCGCCACAGGGTGAATCTTCTTTTTATTCAACCTTCACCGGCCCTGCGGTCTACACCGACGCCAAGAAATACCAGAAGATTGAGTTCAAGGACATCGAAAAAGGCAAGGTCGAGGTTGAAAAGCAAGCCACCAATGGCTATGTCGCCATGGTGCAGCATTACTTTGCCTCCGCCTGGCTTTTGGGTGACGGCATCAAGCGCGATCTTTTTGAGCGCAAGGTCGATGCCAATCTTTATGCCGTGGGCATGATTACGCCGCTGGACTCCATCGCTCCGGGCACCGCCAAAGCCATCGACTCAAAACTCTTTGTCGGGCCGCAGGAAGAGAACATGCTCGAAAAGCTTGCTCCTGGCCTGGAACTGGTCAAGGACTATGGCTGGCTGACCATTCTGGCCAAGCCGCTGTACTGGCTGCTCGACAAGTTGCACGGGTTTATCCAAAACTGGGGCTGGTCAATTGTGGCGCTGGTTTTGCTGCTCAAAATCGCTTTTTACTGGCTCAATGCCAAGGCCTATTCGAGCATGGCCAAGATGAAGGCGATCAACCCCAAAATCATGGAAATGCGTGAGCGCCTGAAAGACAAGCCGCAAGAGATGCAGCAGCAGATGATGAAGATCTACAAGGACGAAAAGGTCAACCCCATGGGTGGCTGCTTCCCCATCATGGTCCAGATTCCGGTGTTTATTGCACTGTACTGGGTGTTGTTGTCCAGCGTTGAAATGCGCGGCGCACCATGGGTCTTGTGGATCAGGGACTTGTCTGCGCCTGACCCTTTCTTTATTTTGCCAGTGGTGATGACTCTGACAACCATGCTGCAAACGGCCCTTAACCCGGCCCCGCCTGACCCGATGCAGGCCAAGCTGATGTGGTTTATGCCGCTGATTTTCAGCGTGATGTTTTTCTTTTTCCCGGCTGGTTTGGTGTTGTACTGGATCACCAACAACATCCTGTCGATTGCCCAGCAATGGGTCATCAACACACGCATGGGCGTGCCGCCGCAGTTCAACTTGCCAAAGTTTAAGTAACCCCCCGAAGCGCCGTTGGCGCCTCCCCCTTGGGGGCGACATCTGTGGCCCGGCAGAGCCGGTTCCACGCTGTCACTTGAAAGTACAGCTACAGGGCTGCTGGCAGAAATGTCTGGCGGCCCTTTTGCCTTTCGACTCCTTGCCCTCTTGCCGATTTAACATCGCAGTCTCATGCTTGCCCGCCATTACCACCCCATTGTTGCGATTGCCACAGCGCCAGGTCGGGGCGCCGTCGGCATTGTCAGGGTTTCAGGCAAAAACATTTCGCCCGTGATTGCTGCCATTTGCGGTCGTACGCTGGCGGCAAGGCACGCGACCTACCTGCCCTTCGTTGACGCGGGCGGTGCAGTGATCGACCAGGGCCTGGCGATTTACTTTCCGGCACCTCATTCGTATACCGGTGAGGACGTGCTGGAGTTGCAGGCGCATGGTGGGCCCGTGGTGTTGCAGTTGCTGCTGGCGCGCTGCCTGGAGGCCGCGGCAGCGATCAACCCGGCGACCGGGCAGGCCTGGCTGCCTGAGTTAAGGGTGGCGCAGCCGGGCGAGTTCACCGAGCGGGCATTTCTGAACGACAAAATAGACCTGGCGCAGGCCGAAGCCATTGCCGACCTGATAGATGCCAGCACTGAGACTGCGGCGCGTTCTGCCGCACGCTCCATGTCGGGCGAGTTTTCGAGGGCTGTTAATACGCTGCTTGACCAGCTGATTCATCTGCGCATGCTGGTCGAAGCCACGCTGGATTTCCCGGAAGAAGACATCGATTTTTTGCAAAAGGCTGATGCGCAGGGGCAACTGACGGGTTTGCAACAAACCCTGGCCCGCATCACGCAAAGCGCGACGCAGGGTGCAATTCTTCGCGAAGGCATCAAGATCGTGATTGCCGGGCAGCCCAATGCGGGCAAAAGCTCTCTGCTCAATGCGCTGGCGGGTGCCGAGTTGGCCATCGTCACACCCATAGCGGGTACCACTCGCGACAAGGTCTCGCAGCTGATTCAGATTGATGGTGTGCCGCTGCACGTGGTCGACACCGCCGGCTTGCGCGAAGCGCTTGATGAGGTTGAAAAAATCGGCATCGAGCGTGCGTGGACTGAGATTGAAAGCGCTGATGCGGTGCTTTTTCTGCACGATTTAACCCAGCAAAACGCTATTAATTACATAGCTGCTGATGCCCGTATTCGCTGGGCTATCGGCCAAAAACTGCCCAAAAACACGCCCGTTATTGATGTCTGGAACAAAACTGACATGGCAAGTGCCGACGCCTTGGCCCAGGCTATCGATGGCATCGCCATTTCGGCAAAAACCGGCGGTGGGCTTCAGACGCTCAGGCAGAAAATACTTCAGGTTGTTGGCTGGCAGTCGGCAACCGAGAGTTTGTTCATGGCGCGTGAGCGGCATGTGCGGGCGCTTCAAAACGTTGAACTGCAGCTAGCCATGGCCGCTGCGCAACTTCGTTCAGCGGTGCCGGCCCTGGATCTGCTGGCTGAAGACCTTCGCCAGGCACAGCTCCAACTAGGCGAAATAACCGGGCAGTTCACGGCCGATGACTTGCTTGGCGAGATTTTTTCCAGGTTTTGCATCGGTAAATAAGCGGCTGAAAGCCTTTAAAGGCGGACAGATGCGACTCAGCAGTCGGCGAAAAAATACAACTCAGGTGTTCATGTATCAGGTGTAAGCGAGCGTTAACATCCCTTGCCGGACCCGTGCTCAGGCGGTTATCTTCCGTTTACTATGAACGCACCACTGCCCGCCAACATCCGCTTCGACATCCACGGCCTGTCGCAAGCCATTGCCCATTGCAATGCCAGTGACGCGTTGCGCTGTCAGTTCAATCAGCCTCATTGGGACATTTTGGCCAGCTATATGCAGCCGTTTGCCCTCAACAGCGGTCAGGTACTGATGGAGCAAGGCGCATTGGACCGAACGCTCTATTTCATCGAAAGTGGCACCCTGAGCGTTCACTATGAGGACGAGAAGGCTCGCGTTCGCATGGCACTGGTTGGCGCCGGAACGGTACTGGGTGAAGGTGCGTTTTTTTCTCACCAGCCGCGCAGCGCCACAGTGCACGCGTCAACCGCCTGCAAGCTGTGGTGCCTCACCCCCATCCGATTTCTGGAGCTGGCAAATCGGCACAGTCCGGTTGCGCTCGAATTGACCATGGCCATGGGCGCGGTAATGGCCAAGCGGCTTTACAACCGCCCAAAGCGCGTCGCAGTAACCTGATTACACCTTGATTGTCGGCGTCAGTTGCGTCTGGCTCAAGCCGTCCGGCCAATTGGGCAGTTATCGCTGCATGTCAAGAAGGCATGGGTTTTTGGCCCGGGCAAAGCGTTTACCGCGTGACTTTTTGCCACACATGGGTATATTCGCCCCTAAGCGGTTAAATTCAGAGGTTGAGCGGTAGTGCCACCTGGGTTGGCGGTTGCGTAAACTTTGTCGATTCGCTCGCAATGGGGCGTTGCCTGTTTAGTGTTTTTCGGCATCGCCCCTTGAGCCGCCCCACAATTCTGGTGAGGGAGTCATTTTGAGAAAAATAAAATATGTCTTTGTTTAACTGGTTTTCAGGCAAATCGAGCCATGCCAAAAAGGGCGACGACGGTGAAGCTTCGGGCCGCGACAGCCGGGGCCGCTCCCTGCCTGACAGCACCCGGCCGCAGCATTCGAGCCCGCCCAGGCCGGCGGCCGATCCGACCAATCGCAGCGAAGAACGCAAGCTGAAGCGTCACGCCCGGCGAGAACAGCTTTACGTAGCGGTTCGCGAGTCCATGACTCACTCTGGTGTGCTGTCGGCCAGCTATAAATTCAAGGTTTTGTCGCTGGATCAGCGTGGCGACCAGTTTTTGGTCATGATGGATGTCGATCAAAGTTTCGGCCATCAGGCAGACAAGTTGGCCGAGATTGAAAACAAGATCATCCAGACCGCCAAAGCGCGATTTGAAATTCTGGTGACCTCGCTTTACTGGCGGATTGACACACATGGGGTGGTCGGCAGACCGAAAATTGCTGCGGCTGACCCTGGCCAGACGGCCGCTTTGCCGGCAGTTGAGCCGTCTCGCCTCGCGGCCAGGAAACCGGCTTCCCGCTACGACCCCATCCAGGACGATGAGGTTGCCGCTTTCAAGCAGGCGCTCGCGGCTGCATCTGCCAACAGCCCCGTTGCTACAGATGGAGCGGGCAAGATTCGTAGCGGCCTGCGCTCATATACCTTGCTGACCGGTTTTGAAGACACCGAAATGCCTGAATCGACTGCTGCACCGGTGCTTAGCACTACCCAGTACGGTGATTTGAACTGAATTGACGCTGCGGCACGTTTAACGCGGTTCAAAACGCAAAAATTCAACAAGAATGCGCCTGTGCCCAAAGCCTACGGCTTTAGTTTGCTATATATTCAATAGCATAAATTGAATGGACAGAGTGCAGGTCGCAGGATTAGTTGCCTGCTGGCGCGCTTTTCAACGGGCGGCTGCGCAGCAATTTTTCTTCGGCCATGGCCAGTGCCTCGGGTTTGCCTGACAGCACCAGCGTGTCGCCCCCTTCAAGCAGTGTTTCGCTTTCAGCCGCTACGGTTTTGCCGTTGCTGCGTCGCAGGCTGACCACACGTACGCCTTTCGCGTGCAGGGCCAGCGCGCCAAGCGGCTGCCCGGCAATCTTGATACCCAAAGGGAGCGTCACGGTCGAAAGACGCTCTTCATCCAGTTCATTGACGGTGTCGTCATCAGCACCCCGAAAGTATCCGCGCAGCAGGTTGTAACGGGCGTCGCGCTGCTCCTGCACAACGCGAATCACGCGGCGCATGGGCACCCCCACCAGCGCCAGTGCATGGCTGGCCAGCATCAGGCTGCCTTCAATGGCCTCGGGTACGACCTCGGTGGCACCTGCGGCCTGCAGTTTTTCAAGGTCGTGGTCGTCTACTGTGCGCACAATCACTGGCACGCTGGGGGCATGTGCGCTTGCGTTGGCCAGCACCTTGAGCGCGCTGGGGGTGTCAAGGTAAGTCACCACCACTGCGCTGGCACGAGCCAGGCCTGCAGCAATCAGGGCCTGCAGGCGAGATGCATCGCCAAACACCACGGAATCACCCGCCGCAGCGGCCTGCCGAACCCGGTCCGGGTCAAGGTCAAGCGCCATGTAGGGAATGCCCTCGCGCTCCAGCATATGCCCCAGGTTTTGCCCGCAGCGGCCATAGCCGCAAATGATCACGTGCCTGTTGGCGTTGATGGACTTGCGTGCAATCGTGGTCATTTGCAGGGACTGCTGCAGCCACTCGCTGGCGACCAGCTTCATCACAATCTGGTTGCTTTGCATGATGAGGAAAGGCGTAGCCAGCATCGACAAAACCATGCTTGCCAATATCGGATTCAACAAACTGGGCGGCACCAACTGGCTCTGGTTTGCAAGCGTCAGCAACACAAAGCCAAACTCGCCAGCCTGTGCCAGATAAAGCCCGGTGCGTAGCGACACGCCCGCCGTTGCGCCCAATGCGCGCGCCAGCCCAGTGACCAGTACCAGCTTGAACAGCACCGGGATGGTCGCCAGCAGCAGCACCATGGGCCAACGCTCAAGCACAATACGCCAGTCCAGCATCATGCCAATGCTGATGAAAAACAGGCCCAGCAGCACATCATGAAAAGGGCGGATATCGGTTTCAACCTGATGTTTGAACTCGGTCTCCGAGATCAGCATGCCGGCGATGAAGGCTCCCAGCGCCAGGCTAAGCCCGGCCAGCTCGGTCAACCAGCTAAGGGCCAGTGTCACCAGCAGCAGGTTCAGCACAAACAGCTCTTCGCTTTTGCGCCTGGCCACAATGGTGAGCCACCAGCGCATGACACGTTGCCCGCCAGTAAGCAGTATGCCGACGAGAACGGTCGCCTTCAGGGCAGCAAGCGCAAGCGCCATGAACAGTTTATCGGGTGTTGAACCCAGCGCTGGAATCAGCACCAGCAGCGGTACCACCGCCAGATCCTGAAATAGCAGCACACCCATCACGCGCTTGCCGTGTTCCGAGTCAAGCTCCAGGCGCTCGGCCAGCAGCTTGACCACAATGGCGGTGCTGCTCATCGCGATAGCGCCTGATAAAGCCAAAGCGGTTTGCCACTCCATTTTCCAGAGCGTGGGCGCCAGGCTTGCCAGAAAAAGCGAACCCAGCGTGGCCAGCACAATGGTCAGCAGCACCTGGAGCAGCCCGAGCCCGAAGACGTGACGCCGCATGGACCGCAGCTTGGGCAGGTTGAACTCCAGCCCGATGACGAACATCAAAAACACGACCCCAAACTCACCCAGGTGGCGTACCCCTTCAGAGTCGGGTGACAGGGCCAGTGCGTGCGGGCCAATGATGATGCCGACCGTCAGGTATCCCAGCATGGGCGGCAGCTTGAGCGACCGGCAGGCCACAACGCCCAGCACCGCAGCCAGCAGGTAAAGCAGGGTCAGTTCAAGCGCGCTCATAAGGTGATGGTAGCAGCGGCTCTATAGAATGCGGGGATGCGTTTTGATGCCGCCCCCTTTGATGCTGATCGAGCCCAGGCCCTGGCCAGGGCAACTTTTGAGATAGAGGCGGCGGCGGTGCTTGGTCTGGCCAGCCGGGTGGGTCCCGAGTTTGCACAGGCGGTTCAGATCATGCTGGCCTGCAGCGGCCGCGTGGTCGTGATGGGCATGGGGAAAAGCGGGCACATTGGTCGCAAGATCGCG
Organism: Polaromonas sp.; assembly: GCA_031412235.1. GTDB lineage: Bacteria > Pseudomonadota > Gammaproteobacteria > Burkholderiales > Burkholderiaceae_C > Polaromonas. Next base: position 722 of record JANOCP010000281.1, on the reverse strand, counting down.
GCAACGCTGGCCTCTACCGGCACACCGGCCATGTTTGTTCATCCGGCTGAAGCCAGCCACGGCGACCTTGGCATGATCCAGCCCATTGACGTCGTACTGGCGATATCGAACAGCGGTGAAAGCGGGGAGCTGACCGCAATTTTGCCGGTACTGAGCCGTCAGGGTGTGCCTCTGGTGGCCATAACTGGTGGCGTGCAGTCCACATTGGGTCGACACGCCCGCATCACGCTTGACAGCAGCGTCGCACAAGAAGCCTGTCCGCTGAATCTGGCGCCTACTGCCAGTACCACCGCGCAGCTGGCACTCGGTGATGCACTGGCCGTGGCATTGCTCGACGCGCGCGGCTTCAAGGAAGAAGACTTTGCCCGCTCGCATCCCGGCGGTGCGCTGGGGCGCAAACTGCTGACCCATGTCAGTGACGTGATGCGCCGTGGCGACGCGATTCCGCAGGTGGGGCCAGAGGCCAGTTTTAGCGAGCTGATGCGAGAGATGAGCGCCAAGGGGCTGGGCGCTTCTGCCGTGGTCGACGTTGCGAAGCATGTTTTGGGAATATTTACCGACGGCGATTTGCGTCGTCTGGTTGAACAGGGCGTAGACCTGCGCAGCAGCAAGGCCGCCGAAGTCATGCACGCCAGTCCCCGTACCGTACGCGTGGACTCGCTCGCGGTTGAGGCTGTGGCGCTGATGGAGCAACACCGCATCACCAGCGTGCTGGTGGTTGA
>JANOCP010000280.1:0-4378 GCA_031412235.1 Polaromonas sp. | reverse complement strand
ATTTTTCTAGGGGCGGCCCGTCGAAAAATTGTTTTTCAAGTTGAGGTACTAATTGAATACCGATTTCACCGCCCCACTCCACGCCGAAGCCATCACCGGCATTATCCTGGCGGGTGGTCGTGGTTCACGCATGGGTGGCGTCGACAAGGGCCTGCAAAACTTCAATGGCGTGCCGCTAGCCCTGCACACTTTGCTTCGGCTGAGTCCGCAAGTGGGCGACATCATGATCAATGCCAACCGCAACCTGGCGGCTTATGAATCATTTGGGGTGCCGGTTTGGCCCGATGCTGCAACGCTGGGTGAATACGCGGGGCCGCTGGCGGGTTTTATGACGGGCCTGGAGCGCTGCGAGACGCCTTATCTGTTAACCGTGCCGTGTGACACACCGCTTTTTCCGGCTGACCTGGTGGCACGGCTGGCTGAAGCACTTGCCCACGATGGGGCTGACTTTGCGGTAGCCGCTGCACCGGAAGAAGATGATCAGAAAAACATCAGTATTCGCCCGCAGCCCGTGTTTTGCCAGATCCGCTGCGAGATGCTTGAAAGTTTGATGCGCTTTACCAAAAACGGTGGGCGCAAAATTGATGCCTGGACGGCGCAGCATAAAACCGTGCACGTGACGTTTGACCAGGCTGGCGACGACGCCCACGGGTTTTGCAATGCCAATACGCTGGCTGAGCTGCACCAGCTTGAATCACGTATCCCGTGACTGTGCCGTGAAAACACTTGATCAAATAGCCGCCGAGCTGCAGGGATACGACCCGCAAGCGCTGTCTGCCGCCGATGTTCTAACGTTTCTTTCAAAACTGGTTACCCCGGTAAAGAACTCGCTTGAACTGCCCCTGTTTGAAGCGCTGGGCCGGGTGCTTGCAGAAGATGTGATTTCGCCTTTTGACGTGCCGCCACATGACAACTCGGCAATGGACGGCTATGCGTTTAGCGGCAATCAGCTGAGCGCAAATACCGCAATTGAATTGCAAATAGTCGGTACTGCACTGGCGGGCAAGGCCTGGCAAGGTACCGTTCAACCAGGCCAGTGCGTCAAGATCATGACGGGCGCCATCATGCCGCAGGGCCTGGATACTGTGGTGCCCCAGGAAATGGTGACCGTTCAGGCCGACCAGGTCAGCATCCCACCTCGAATGTTCAAGCCAGGCGACAACCGCCGCCTGAGCGGTGAAGACCTCACCAAAGGCCAACCAGCGCTATTAAAAGGTGAGCTTCTTACACCCGCACGCCTTGGGCTGGCGGCCTCTTTGGGCCTAAAAACACTGCTTTGCTGGCGTCCGTTGCGGGTAGCCTACTTTTCAACTGGCGACGAAATCCTGTCTTTGGGCGAAGCACCACGCGAGGGTGCGGTGTACGACAGCAATCGTTACACCGTGTTCGGCATGCTTAGCCGCATGGGCTGCCAGGTGATAGACATGGGTGTAGTGCGTGATGAACCTGCTTTGCTTGAGGCTGCATTTTTAAGTGCGGCAGAGCGTGCTGACGCCATCATTACTTCGGGGGGCGTTAGCGTGGGTGAGGCTGATCACACCAAAACCATGATGAAAAAGCTCGGCGACGTCGCCTTTTGGCGAATTGCCATGCGGCCAGGTCGCCCCATGGCTGTAGGACGCATTTCTAGTGTCAAATCAGCTCTAAGCCCAATGATTTCGGCTATATATAGCTATAATAATGATAGCAAAGAGGGTGCCATCCTGTTTGGCCTGCCGGGTAATCCGGTGGCGGTGATGGTGACTTTTCTGGCTTTTGTACGCCCTGCACTGCTGCAGATGATGGGTGCTACGGCAAGCGCAGCGCCCTTGCTCAAGGCGCGCAGCCTCGAGCCCATTCGCAAAAAACCAGGCCGTACTGAATACCAGCGCGGCTGGGTATCGACTGCCGCTGATGGCTCACTGCAGGTCAAAACTACCGGCAATCAGGGCTCGGGTGTGTTGCGGTCCATGGCCGAAGCCAACGGTTTGATGGTGCTGCACCATGCGCAGGGTAATTTCGCAGTTGGCGACGAGGTAGATGTACTGATGTTTGATGGGGTGATATGACCCCCACGGTCGCTCACTTCGTGTAGCTCCCTGCCCCCCGAGGGGGCCGCTGCGCCTGTGGCCCGGCAAAGCCGGTTCCACGGCCCCTGCTTGAAAAGACACCCACACGGACGCTCACTTCGTGTTGCCTCCTGCACCTTGCAGTCCGCCACTCGCCAGAGGCTTCGCTTCTGTCGCCTGTCCAAACCTGCTTGAGCAGGTTCGGAGCCGCTGGCTCCAGCCCCGAGGGGGCCGCTGCGCCTGTGGCCCGGCGAAGCCGGTTCCACGGCCCCTGTTTGAAAATGCATACCGCGGGGCGTTGCACCGCATATCCAATCTGCAATTACTTGGCAACGTATTCAGGATGTACCCCAGGCCCGTGATCGCCATGCGGGTCTGGCTGCTCTTTTGCCACTGCATTGTTTGCACCAGGAATCGCTTTTCGCGCAAACAGGGCGTACATGGTGGGCACCACAAACACTGTCAGCAAAGTCCCCAGTGACATGCCGCCCACAATCACCCAGCCAATCTGTGTGCGACTTTCGGCACCTGCACCGTGCGCCAGTGCCAGCGGTACCGCCCCCAGCACCATGGCACCGGTGGTCATCAGGATGGGGCGCAGGCGCTGGGTTGAGGCTTTGACGAGCGCATCGGTCATTTCCATACCCTGAGCGCGCAACTGATTGGTGAACTCGACAATCAAAATACCGTGTTTGGTGATCAGCCCTACCAGCGTGATAAGCCCGATCTGCGAATACACGTTGAGCGAGCCGCCCGACCATTTAAGCGCCAACAGCGCACCAATCATCGACAACGGCACCGACACCATGATCACCAGGGGGTCTACAAAGCTTTCAAACTGCGCCGCCAGCACCAGAAAAATAAACACCAGCGACAGTACAAACACAATCGCCAGGGCACCCTGTGAATTCCTGAACTCGCGCGATGTGCCATTCAGGTCGGTGCTGTAGCCCGTTTTAAGTACTTTGGCAGCGGTTTGATCCATGAATCTCAAGGCCTCGCCGAGCGAATAATCGCTGGCCAGGTTGGCGGTGATGGTGACCGAGCGGCGCTGGCCAAAATGGTTTAACTCGCGCGGTGAAACGCTTTCACGAACCTTGACCAGCGCAGACAGCGGAATCATCGTGTCGTTTCGGCCACGTACGTAGATGCGGTCAATGTCTTCAGGTGTGGTGCGGCCACGGCTTTCTGTTTGCACAACCACGTCATATTGCTCGCCGTCACGCTTGTAACGGGTCACGTTGCGCCCGCCCAGCAACGTTTCGATGGCCTTTGCAACTACTTCGACGCTTACGCCCAGATCGGCGGCCTTGTCGCGCTCGACTTCAATGCGCAGCTCGGGCTTGTTGAGCCGCAAGTCAACGTCGGGGGACACGATGCCCGGGTTTTTGGCAATCTCTTCAAGCATCTGGCGCACCACCACATTGAGATTTTGGTAGCTGTCAGAGGTTTGAACCACAAAGTTAAGAGGCCGCTCACGGAAACCCTGGCCGAGCGATGGCGGCGTGATGGGAAAAGCGGTTACCCCTGGAAGCGCATTGAATTTCGGGAGCAGCTCTTTTGCCATGTCAACCGTGCTGCGTTTGCGGTCGTCCCAGTCCACCGTCCGGTACACCACACTTGCCTGGGCGACGGTGGGGTTACCGACGTTGGCAAATATGCGGTCAAACTCGGGGAAAGACTGGCCCATTTTTTCAAGCGCTTGAGCGTAGCGGTTGGTGTAGTCCAGCGTGGCACCATCCGGTGCCGTCACATTGGCCAGAATCACGCCACGGTCTTCTATGGGCGATAACTCCTGCTTCATGGTCGGAAACACCAAAGCAATGGCGACAGCGCTAAGCAGCATGACGCCTACCACGATCCAGCGCGCCTGCAAGACCATGCCCTTGATACGCTGACTCATGCCTGGCTTGCCAACAGGTACCGCATACCGGGCCGTCACTACCCAGCGCACCATCGCCCCGTAGCGATCCGACATGCTGGTCAGCAGGCGCTCCATGGTGCGGTCAAACCAGTTGGGAGCCGGGTTGTGCTTAAGCAACTGCGTGCAAAGCATGGGCGTGAGCGTCAGTGCCACAAACCCTGACACCACCACGGCACCAGCCAGTGCCAGTGCAAACTCTATAAAAAGTCGCCCTGTGCGCCCTGGCGTGAAGGCCAGCGGCGCATACACAGCCACCAGCGTTGCCGTCATGGTGATCACCGCAAAACCGATCTCGCGTGCGCCCTTGATACCCGCCGAAAACGGGTCCATGCCTTCTTCAATATGCCGGAAAATATTCTCCAGCATCACAATGGCATCGTCCACCACCAGCCCGATGGCAAGCACC
>JANOCP010000279.1:0-4613 GCA_031412235.1 Polaromonas sp. | reverse complement strand
GGATTGGGGTAGCCGCGAGGCCTTGCCCCGTCTGGCAAAGAGGCTTTCGCCGATGATCTCCCGGATTTTTGTAACCGGCGGATGCGGTGTCAACGGTAGCTGGGTAGTACGGGACCTGTTACACCGAGGCTGCGAAGTGACGTCCTTCGATCTCGTCACAGACTATTCACTGATGCCAGATTTGAAAGGGCAGTTCGAAAGCCTGGTCGGCGACATTCGTGATGGTGCCCTCGTCTCGCGCTTGGTCCATGCTCGCAAGCCTCAGTGCATTGTCCATCTGGCGGCTCTGGTGGGGTATCCCCAAGGCCGACCCGACCCCAAGCTGGTCTACGACGTCAACCTGGGTGGCACCCTGAACGTACTCGAAGCCGCAGTAGTCGGCGACGTGCCCCGTGTGGTGTTCACTAGTTCTAAAAGCGCTTACGGCGTCGTAACGGGTACGCATGCACGCCCCGTATACGAGCCGGTCCGCGAGGACCATGTGGGGTTGCCGCCACCGCCGTCTTTCCTGTCTCTCTACGGCCATGCCAAGTTCGCCGGCGAGGGCCTGGGCTTCAATTACCAAAATTCCTTCGGCATTGATTTTTTTGCGTTGCGCTTTGCCACTATCTGCGCGCCAGGCAAACTTACGCGTCATGGCCCGATGTCGATCCACAGCCGGCTGATCGAAAACGCCATGCTTGGCCAGCCCACCGTGATTCTGCAAGGCGGTGACGAGCGCGATGACATCGTTTACGTCCACGACGTTGCACAAGCTATCGGTCTGGCCACCGTCAGCGGACTTCATGGCGCGTCGATTCTTAACATCGGCCAGGGAAAGCCTTTCAGTCTGCATGACATGGCCAGCGCGATCAAAACCTGCTACGCCGATGCCGTGATCGACATCGGACCGGGCTTCGACTTCATGAACGTTGGTTTTGGCGCTTACAACGTGCTGGACATTTCAAAAGCGCGGGAACAGTTGGGATATGAGCCCGCTTACGGACTGACCGATATGGTCAGGCACTATGGCGAAACCTTACAACGGTATGGTATTTCCCCGTTGTTGAGCCCTTAAGCGCTATCTTCGAGACCAGCACAAGCATCAAGTTGCCCCTTTGGTCCTTCCCATAATGGGAGACGGAAGGGAAACGGTTACAGGGTATCTCTGCTTGCCAATGGGCAGACGGATATAGGGTGTCAGGGACGGTATTAGATGATGAATTGGTCTGCCCGGAGGGGATCGAACCCCCGACCCTCAGCTTAGAAGGCTGATGCTCTATCCAACTGAGCTACGGGCAGAAAGTGATGCCGCCGCAAATCCATTTTTCGGGCGAATTGTCGCGTTGCGCGGTGCTCGGAATCCTCATGTACCTGAGTACATTCCGGTGTCCTGCGCTCCGGGCGCCTTGCACTTCATCCCGAAATTCTGAATTCTCAGCAGCATCAAGAAAAAAAGCCCACAAAGTGAGCTTTTTTTAATTTTTTGGTCGGAGTACAAGGATTCGAACCTTGGACCCCCTGGTCCCAAACCAGGTGCGCTACCAGACTGCGCCACACTCCGACAAGTCTTGCATTATAGCGCGAACAAACCAGCGTTAATGCTTTGACTCTGAAAATTTAGGGCAAAGTCAGCGTTTTTGATATTGGGTCTTGCCAAACAGGATGTCACGTGTTTTGTCGTCCGTCAATGGCCGGCGCAGGTCCGCCAGAACAGCTACGCCGCGTAGCACCGCCGGTCGGGCGCCGATGAGGTCGAACCAGGCTTTTAGGTGCGGGAAGTCAGCCCAGTCAATGCCGTGGTTTTGCCAGTTGCGCAGCCACGGGAAAATCGCGATGTCTGCAATGCTGTACTGGCTGCAGGCCATGAACTTGCTGGTCGACAGCTGTTTGTCCATCACGCCATACAGCCGCCGGGTTTCGTTGGTGTAGCGGTTGATGGCGTATTCGATTTTTTCGGGTGCGTACTGGCGAAAGTGATGTGTCTGCCCAATCATGGGGCCGACGCCGCCCATTTGAAACATCAGCCACTGCAGCACCTGAAACTTGAGCCGGTCGGTTTTGGGCAGAAATTTGCCGGTTTTGGCGGCCAGATATAGCAATATCGCGCCGGATTCGAACAGGGCAACCGGTTTGCCGTCGGGGCCGTTCGGGTCGACCAGGGCCGGAATCTTGTTGTTGGGGCTGATGGCCAGAAACTCGGGCGTGAACTGGTCGCCGGTGCCGATGTTGATGGGGATGGCTTCCCAGTCACGGCCCAGCCGAAAACCGCACTCTTCGAGCATGATGTGGACTTTGTGGCCATTTGGCGTGGGCCACGAATAAACTTTTATCACTTTCAATCCTTTACTACTATGATGTTTATTGGACTTTAAGAGAAAACCTGAAACCATGTTTGACCGGCTCAAAAAGGTATTTGGCGCCCCTGCTGCGCCGTCCGCCAAATCTCCATTAGTGCGAGCCGCCCCGCCAGATGCGGTCTCCGAGTGGGCCAGTACGCAAGGGTTTTCTTACACCAGCGTTGGTGATGGCAAGGGCTTTGCCATGACGGGAAAAATTGCAGGCAAGCCGTGGAAGCTTGAGCGTGGTCGGTCGTCACGCGACTACATCCATGGTGAAGAGCTCAGGGCGCGCGCCGACCTGAAGATTAATGACGATGCTTCGGTGCTCATCATGAACCGGCCCCTGAAAGAAGCGCTCGAAAAACGCGCTTATTCGATGTACACCGACACGCTGCAAACCACTGCTGACCCCAACCTGCCTGAAGAAATGCGCTGGCTGGCGATGTACCCGGAAGTGGGCTGGGACAGCCTTGACAAGGCCTTCTGGGAGCGCTATGCCGTTCTGGCCGACGATCGGAATCACGCGCTGGCGGTGCTGGACCAGAACCTGGCCGACCTGCTGATGACCTGGCCTGAACCTTCCCCCGATGAACAGGTACCTTTTATGTTGATGCTGCTGCGCGGCAAGGGCTATCTGCGCATGCAGTACACGCCGGCCACTATGCCAACGCTGGAGCACGCAGCGCGCATTTTCACCAGTACCTGTGAATCTGCTGTGGCGGGACTGGCAACTGACATTTCGCTCTGATTTTTAGTGGAATGTGTTCTGTGCCCAATATTTACGGCTTTAACTAGCTATAAAAAATATAGCGTTCGGATGAACCGCAAGATTCAGGGTTTTATCTTGTGACCACTCTCGACCCAAGCAGCCTGCAGAGCTACCTGCAAAAGCTGACCAGCGCCTTCCCGCCCCGATGAGACGGTGAAAAAGCACCTCCCCCCGTTGGTCTGCAAAGTAAGCCGGCATCCGCTCATCCAATTGCCCTGAAACCGGGTTCAAGCACCAGGCTTTGAGCGCCCGACCCCTCTCATTTCTGCTAACCAAACCGTCTGGAATCCGTGCAATACTTGGTTTTGCGGTCAACTTTTCTATCTGTTGGGGTGACCTTCCGATGAATCGATCCCTATCGTCGTGCCTGAATTTCATGCTTGCGGCCCTGGTGTTCTGCGGTGCCAGCGCTTCGGCCCAGAGCAGCCCCGGAAACGGTGCCAGCGTTGCCTTGCTCGATGATGCAGAGCAGATTCAGCTGCAGGTTGTCACTGCAGAAGAACGCAAGCAGCTGCTGGAGCGCGCGCGCGCCGAGCCTCCCGCCGGACTGGGCGGCCCGGCCTTGCGCGATAACTTTGTGCAGCGCCACGCGATGGCTGTGCGGGCGCAGGCGCCAGCGCTGGCACGCGATATTGCGAAGGCTTGGCATGAGGCGTTTCCAGCCGATTGGCAGGGGGCCTGGCAATTCGCGGTTGGTCAGCTTGGCGTGGGCAATATTCAAAGTTTTATGGAGCTCGGGCAGCAGGCGATCGCCCGGGCGGGCACGCCGGGTGCGCGCGCCCGCCTGACTGCCGAGCTCGTGCGTCGCTACCTTGAGGTAGTCGGGGACTTTGCCCGCGCGCAACAATTGCTGGCACAGGGCGAGCGATTTGTGGTCGAGTCTCGCAATGCACGCTTCGATGTAGCGCGCTTTCAGGCGGCGCGCGGTGCATCCCAGATCGCTGGTGTCAAGGCTGTCCTGCAGTCCGAGCTGGGCCGCTTTGCGCCGGCGCTTGAGTCGGCGGCGCAGGCCGTGCTGGCAGCCAGCCAGGCACTGGAGCTGGCACAGATGATGGGCCCAGCTCAGGCCACAGTAGCGCGCCAGGACCAGTTGCAGGCGCTGTTAAGCCAAGCCCGTGTAATGCGTGGCAGTGGACAACTGCACGATGCGGAGAAGAGCCTGCGCAGCGCGCTGGCCGTTGTTGCCAGCAGCGATACGGCCATTCGGTACAAGTACGCTACCTTTCAGGAGCTGGCGGCGTTGCGGAGCCAGCAGGGTCGATTCGTCGAGTCGGAGCAGTGGGTCTCGCGAGCGCTGGCCTTGGCTCCTGTCGACCATTTGACGGGCACTGCGCAACTGTCGACGCCTTCGGTCATGAGTTTGGTGCAACGGCAGAACGCACTGGCGGGGCAGCAGCGCTTCGCCGACGTTTTATCTGCCATGGCCGAACTTGATGCACGCGCGGAGTCCTCTCCGGACCTGATAAACCTCGCACGCAATCCACTGATTCGCTCCTGGGCGCTGCTACGCCAGGGCCAGGCAC
>JANOCP010000278.1:0-2056 GCA_031412235.1 Polaromonas sp. | reverse complement strand
GTGCTCCCGACAGATTGCCGCCGGCACCTAGCGAGATTACGGGAATCGAGCCCTGGCTGCAGGCTGCGGATACAGTGGTGCTGGCTTGCAGTGGCGCAGCAGCAAGAGAGTCATAGTTGCCGAAGGCAAGTGGGGCCACGCTGATGTTGCAGGTGGCAATGACGTTGGCCGAAACGAGGATGTTGCCAGTTGTTTGTGCAGATGCACCAAAAGCAGCAAAAGCCAGGGCCGCAGCGATAAGGGATTTTTTCAAAAACATGATGATTTCTTTCGTTTGAGTAATGGGGGCAGATCAGCTGTGATCAGAGCGTGACAGTGACAACAACAGTGTCGACATAGCTACCGATGGACGATGACTGGCCCGTCAGGATGCGGCCGCAGACGTTGTAAGTGCGCGCGGTGGGCGATGCTGCGGTGCCAACTGCCAGCGAAGCACCACCGGTGGTGCCGTTACCCCAGGGCGTCGTGAAACCGCAGGGCGCGCTGGCGGCGGTGGTCAGTGGCTGGAAAATCGAGTAATTCAGGTAATTGGTGGTGGCACCTACTCGCATGCGGCGCTGGGCGGTAGCGCCGGTGCCGGTTGAATTGGCACCAATGCCCATGGCCAGCGAAGCGCCAGCACCAGTGCTGCAGGTCAGCACCACGGTGCTTTGCATGTCCAGGTCACCTGCAGCCAGCGGGTCATACACGCTGAAGGCCAGCGGGTTGGCGATCAGGCTGCATGAGCCGGCAATGGTTGCTGACACCGCCATGTTGGCGTTGACTACCTGTGCAGATGCAGAGAACGCGCTTGCGCACAAACCTAAAGCCAGGAGAAGTTTGTTTAGTTTCATCACATCGTCTTTCACAAAAGTAAACGCTGATCAAAAATGTGAATATTCACACCAGCCCGACGGCTAGTGTAAATAAAAAAGCTAACAAATAGTTACAGAGCGTGTGATGTGACAAGTCGTGGGCGTGACAAAAGCCACGTAATGCCTGAATGCTGCGTAAAGCCAGCTTTACATGGCCGGGAAGATTTGAAAAATCCAATGAAATCAACGACTTTATTGGAAGCTTGGTCCCGGCCAGATCGTATTGGGCGGGTGATGCGCGAGTGTTTGGCTTACTTGGCGGATTGAAATGCATGCAAACGGATGGAGATGCGCTCATGCAGATGAAATGTTAATTTAACATTTAGTAACATTCGCTGAAAATACGGGGCGTCGCGCGCGTCCGCAGCCCATCCACCGCCCGTCAATACGGCCATAGCGGCCATCGCGCCTGCAGTCAGGGTTTGCCGGGCGGAAGCGGCAGACCGTTTTTGCCCAGCACCTCCCGCAGCCGGTCGGGATAGTCGGTGATGATGCCATCGACACCCCAGTCAAGCAGGCGCTGCATGTCTGCAGGCTCATTGATAGTCCACGGATGTACCTGCAGGCCCAGCGCCTGCGCCTGTTCGACGAGGGTCTGCGTCAGTGCGCCGTTATTCGGCGACCATACCGTGCAGGCGGCCGCCTTGACCAGGTCGGGCACGCTGGCATGGTCTGCAAGCCGCAGCCCCGCAGTCCAGGTTGCATCGCGCAGGTTGTTGGCATTGCCTGACTCAATGCTCAGGCAGGCGGTGGGCATGCCGGGTTCGAGTTGCTGCACCAGCTTTAATGATCGCCAGTCAAAACTCTGAACCGTCACACGTTTGCTCAAACCTGCATCACGCACCACTTCGATGACCGCTGCCGTCATCACCTCGGGGCTGGCCGTATCGCCGGGCTGCAGGGGGTTGAGTTTGGTCTCTATATTGAAGCGCACATGCTCTGCGCCCAGAGTTTTGACCAGATCAAACAGCGCCGCCAGTGTAGGTATGCGTTGGCCGTCCTGCGCCTGCTGGGCACCAAATTGACGGGCATAGGCGCTGGCGGGGTTGATGCGGCCCACATCAAAGGTTTGCACCTGCGCCAGGCTCAAGGACCTGATCAGCGGGCCTTTTGGTCCGGCAAGCCACTGGCCCGAAGCATCGCGGGTGATGGCGGGGTTCAGATACGGGTCATGCGTGATGACCACCACACCGTCGGCAGTC
>JANOCP010000277.1:0-13885 GCA_031412235.1 Polaromonas sp. | reverse complement strand
TTGCGCTACGTCGGGCAAGTCAAGCAACTGGCTGGCCGTAGGTGCAATACCGGACAGGTCAAATATGTCGTTGGCATCAACCAGAACGAGTACTGGCCCGGTACCTTCGATCCACATGCGGCCAATAAGCAGGGCGTCGGCAGCGTCAAACGGAAGGGTGCTTGCGAGGTTCAGGTAGTTTTTCATTATTTTTGGCTATATGGTCAGCCCGCAATATTACCGCGGCATCATGTGTCAACCTACCTGCCAAAGGTCCTGCGGGGTCAAGCCGGATGGCCGTAGCAGGCGAGCCTTCGCAGCTACATCACCCAGCAAATGCGCACGCCACCAGTCGGTGGTAATGCTGGCTATCAGCGCATGGTGCCCGGCCTGCAGGCTTTCGGTCACAGCGGTGCGCGGCAATATGCCTGCGGCGCGTCCGGTCTGGCCGCCAAAGGTCATGTGGTCGGCGTCCTTGAGTACAAGCTGCGCTCTGTTGCCCGCAGGCAAGGCGGCAAACACGCCAGCACGCTTTTCAGCGCTGGCACCGTTACCGAGTACATCGCCATCCAGCGTGCCCGTCAGACAGAGCACGGGCCGTTTGATCCCTGCAAAAGCCTGCTGCGCGTCACCGCGTACCGGCAAGGTGGGTGAAAACGCTGCCAGCGCCGCGATGCGCGGCTCGTTCATGCCTGCGTAACCTGGATAGGACTGGCCACCCACACCCAGCGTCGTGTGCGCACCAAAGGAATGGCCGCTGAGTCCGACAGCATCAGCCCGCACCGTTGCCCAGCGTTTGTCCGAGCCGGTCTGCCCGCCTTGTCGGCGACGCGCAACTTCATCGAGCGCAAAAACCACGTCCTGCAAGCGCGCGATCAGTTGCTGCGCCGTGCCCAGACCCCGAAGCGCGCTGGAGTCAGAAAAGCTGCTGGCCACCCGCCGTGCCGCATCAAGGTCGCTGCCCGCATGCTGCAGGTGCACCACAACAAAACCAGCTGCAGCCCAGGCCTCACCCCAGACCTCACCACCGGCGCGCGTACCACCCAAGCCATGCGAAAACAGAACTATAGGCGAGCCGACAGGGGGCGTCGGCAAGGCGCTGGACGGCCAGCGCAAGCGCACCGGTACCTCACGCTTGCGGCGCGCATCGTGCCAGGTTTCATCGACAACATCCGGAGTCTGCGCACGCAGGCAGGACGATGCGAGGACACCCAGTGTCAAAGTCAGCGTTTGACGGCGATTCATGTGTTGAGGCTTGAGTTGCATCGCCATATTTTGCGACGGTTTTGTCAAGCATGCGTGAAGCACAAGCGCGCCGTCGAGCACCTAATTTGCTATTTATTTTGTAGCTACTAATAGCCGTTCTTATTGGGCCAGAAGGCTATTTGGCTCCTAAATCGGCGGATTTTGGCATTTCACGCTCAATTCCGCCAAGCATTAACTACCCCGGATTGGAATGAAGAAGGAAATACTTTCGTTCGGGACGAAATGCAGATAACCTTCCCGCATGGATAAAACAGACCGGAAAATTCTTGCCGAGTTGCAAAAAAATGGCCGCGCCAGCCTGCAGGAGATCAGCCAGGCCGCAGGCCTGAGCAGCACGCCCTGCTGGACGCGCATGAAGCGCATGGAAGAAAGCGGTGTGATTGAGCGCTACACCGTTAACCTGAATGCGGAGGCGCTGGGCCTGGGTGAGACTGTGATGGTTCAGGTGACCCTGGACAGCCACTCTGACAACACACTGGAAAAATTTGGTGAAATACTTGCCAGTATTCCTGAAGTTGTCGAAGCCTACCTGGTGTCTGGTGAGTACGACTATTTGCTTCGCATTGCCGTCAAGGACACCAAGGACTACGAACGCCTGTTACGTGAAAAGCTCTACAAAATCAAGGGCATCAGGCACAGCAAGTCTAGCTTTGTGCTCAGGACGCTCAAGAAGGCGAATTTACCCTTGCTGGGCATTTGAGGTGCAGTCGATCAACGACGCCAGTTAAATGACCAGCTCACGCGGCCAGCTCACACAGCCATTTAACTTCTGGCGACAAGAGGCATCAAGCCGCGACTTCTGCGTTGCAGTAGTGCCGCACCAGACTCATCAGCTCGTCTTCAGAGTAGGGCTTGCCCAGGTAATGGTCGACACCGAGTTCTTTGGCATGCTCGCGATGCTTTTCAGCAATCCGCGACGTGATCATGACAATCGGCAAATTGCTCAGACGCGCGTCAGCCCTGATGTTGCGCGCCAGGTCAAAGCCGTCCATGCGCGGCATTTCAATATCTGACAACACTACTGTTGGGCGCTCTTCCTGCAGCCGTTCAAGTGCCTGCAGTCCATCAGCCGCCATTGCAACACGGTAACCCTCACGCTGCAGCAGACGCTGGGTAACACGCCGCACCGTAATCGAGTCGTCGACCACCAGAATCAGCGGAACCAGCGGTGGCGCTACCGGGAGGGCCTGCGACACCTTCGGAGTATCGTCAGCTGGCTGAGTCTCAAGCACGTGCGGCTCTGCACTGTCGGCACTCAATGCCCTGGCTTGCTGCCCATAAATCGTTGCCAGCGCCACCGGGTTGTAGATCAGCACGACGGCACCCGAGGCGAGCACCGACATACCCGCAAGACCCGGCAGGCGGGACAACTGGGGACCCAGGTTTTTAACCACCACCTCCTGGTTACCCAGCACCTCGTCCACGTGCAGCGCAATCCGCTGCGCGGCGCTTCTGAAAACTACAACCGGAGTTGTCTTGCCTTGCGCTTCACCACTGTGGCGCGATGCCTGCAGCAAGGCACCAGACCAGAAGAAGGGCACCAGCTCGCCAGCAACATCGAATAATCCGGTGTTGTAGGACTGCTGCAACTCTTTGGCAGTGGCCCGGCGTACGGTCTCGACCACGTTGGCAGGTACGCCCACCGACAGGTTACCCGCACGTACCATCACCACCTGCGTCACGGCCGTAGTCAATGGCAGCACCAGCTTGAAGTGGGTACCCTGGCCAGCAACTGTTGAGGTTTCAATCCGGCCGCCAACGCCGTTGACTTCAGAGCGGACCACGTCCATGCCGATACCACGTCCAGAAAGCTCGGTAATCTGGGAAGCCGTCGAGAAGCCCGGCAAAAATATAAGGTTTGCCGCTTCAGCGTCAGGCAGGGGCTGGTCGGCAGCTACAAGGCCCTGCGCGACCGCTTTTTCACGGATGCGCTGCAGGTCCAGGCCAGCGCCGTCATCACTGAAATCGACCGATACGTCATTGCCTTCCTGGCGAAGGTTGACGGTAATCAGTCCAATCACATTTTTGCCTGCCGCTGCACGCACTTCGGGGCTTTCAATGCCGTGGGCTACGCAATTGCGCAGCAAATGCTCGAACGCCGGGGTCATGCGGTCCAGCATGCCGCGGTCCATTTCGATGGTTCCGCCCAGCAGATCCAGCTTGACCTGCTTGCCGGTTTCTTTGGATGCCTGACGCACGACGCGATAAAGACGGTCAGAGATACCCTCGAACTCCACCATGCGGGTGCGCAACAGGTCGCGCTGGAGTTCACGCGTCTGGCGCGCCTGGGCAATCAAATCGTCCTCGGTAGCCTCAACCGTACGCTGCAAGGTACGCTGCACAGTCGCAACGTCGTTAACCGACTCGGCCATCATGCGCGTGAGCTCCTGCACCCGCGTAAAACGGTCAAACTCAAGCGGATCGAAACCGGCCTGGGCTTCCTTTGCCTGTGCCAGTCTCGACTGCATCTGACTTTCAGCCTGCACTTCAATGTCGCGTAGCTGCTGGCGCAGGCGGTTCAAGTTGTCGCTCATGTCGCCGAGCGAACTACGCAACTGGCCTAGCTCGACCTCAAGACGCGAACGGGTAATCATGACCTCACCAGCCTGGTTAACCATGCGGTCCAGAAGCTGGGAGCGCACGCGTATCGAGGCAGATGCCGCCTGCCGCAAGGGCTGCATGGACATCAGCTGCGGTGCCGGAATCATGACTTTTCCGGCTTGGGCAGGTGCACTGCTCACCATGTCGGCAGTCTCGGCAACAGCCGCAACTTCTGGTTCGGCAGCTTTTTCGGGTACCAGATCCAAAATAGGCTCGACGGGTACCGTGACCGGGCTTACCAGCGCCTGTAAATCAGTAGCACGCAAAGTTTCGAAGGTCTGCGCCATCGAGTCAAAACGCGCCAGCAAAGGTTCAAAGTCCTGCGCGGCAGCAGACTCGGAGCCCAAATATTCAATTTCAGATTCAATCCGGTGGGCCATTTCCCCAAGTCGCATGGCACCGGCAAGCCGTGCGCTGCCTTTTAAGGTGTGCAATGCACGCAGAACCTCCATGCGTGCGCTCTGGTTGTCGGGTCTCACCGACCATTGGCGCAGGGCACCGCCGAGTTGAGGCATGAGTTCTGCACCCTCTTCCTCGAAAATCGGGAAGAGCTCCTCGTCTATCGCATCGACAGCATCAATCTCGTCGTCTTCTTCATCAGCAAAAACTGCTGCCGCAGAAGTGACAAACGAAGAGGAAGATACCGGCATAACCGGCTGTTGAATGTATACAGGGACAGCTGCAACTGGCGAAACAAACTTGACAGGCTCGGGCAACGATGATTCCTGCACGGGCACATTAACTGGAGATGGCTCCCCATTCAATTCAGTCAGTTGAATTTCGGCTGGAGCCGGTTCAGGGGTCGCTGACAGTTCCAGCTCTGAGGTGGCCTCTGGCACGGGCTCATCGGCTGAAAAATCGGGATTTTCATCGTCACCCGGCGATACTGACACCGGCTCCGGGAATTCAAGGTGACGAAGCCGCTCAAGCAGCTCGGCATCAGGCTCCTTGAGGAAGCCCGCAGCAAATTGATGCAGCAGACGACGGATCTCCTCAGCAGCATCATTGAACAGACCCGCGTAATCCGCAGCAGCACTTTCTATATGGTGCACCTGCGATTGCTGAAGTGCATGCTCCAGGGCGCGCGCTATTTCCGACAGCGCATCAAACCCCACGGTCGCAGAACTGCCCGCCAGGGAATGTGCAAGGGCCAGCGTGGAGTCATGGATGGAACCATGCCCCTCAATAGCCCATTCCGACAACTCGGTGACCAGGCGACGGGACCATTCGTCAGCCTCGTTCAGGTAGACGTTGTAGAGCGGGATACCTATGCGCAAGCTACCGATAATCTTGACTTGCTCATCTACCGACCCATCAGATGACGACAAGCCGTCAGGGCTATCAAGAAGAAAGTCTGAATCCCCTCCTGCAGACACATCCATCTCGGCGAGGTCCAACGAAATTGCGCGTTCAGGAGTTTTTTCAGTACCCAGCGCCGTGATGTCGTCAAGGGCCACTTCTGGTAAGGCCAAGTCGGTCACGTCAAGCACAGTTTCAACTGGCGGTACGCTGGTGCTTTCCAAAAATTGTGCGTCAAAATCAGCTGCTGACAATTCAACCATGTCAGCGGTATCGGCCAATTCAACAGTCTCAACAGTCCCGACAGTCGCCGTTTGCCCGGCAGTGTCAAATGTCAACGGCAGTTCAGGAACTGCCCTGCTTTCGCCCACCGCGAACTCATGACTGGCGGGCAACCCGGACAACTCAGACAAACTGTCAAAGTCGATACCCTGTATCTCCATGGCCGCGCCGGCAGCGCTTGCAGATGTTTCAGGCGCGGCCTCCACTGGCGCAGAAGTCGACGGATCAATATCGAACATCACATCGAAGTCCAGCACGTCTTCAACTTCTTTTTCAGTGTTCACAGTCTCCAATTCCGGGGGCTCAAGTGCGAAGCTCAAATCCACAAGGGGTTCAGCAACCTGAAGTTCTGGTGCGGTGGCCACTGTTGGCTGTAGTGCAGGTCGCGCTGGCAGGATCAGGGAAACCGCGCGCCCTTCAAGGCGCATGGCGTCAGCGCAGACACGGAAAGCGGACGCCGTCCACGCGGCATCCTGACCGGTGGCAATATCTTCAATCCATCCGGAAAACCCATCCAATGCGGAGCCCGACAGGTTCCTGAATTCATCGCTCGCGGATTTTTGATCCGCCAGCAGACTGTTATACATCTGCTCCATGGACCACGCGGCCTCACCAAACTCGTTCAGGCCAACCATGCGCGAGCTGCCTTTAAGGGTGTGAAACACCCGGCGTAAAACAGTAAGGTGACCAATGTCACCCGGCTCATTTTCAAGCGACTTGACGGCTTCCAGACCGTTGGCGGTAACTTCGCGCGCTTCTTCAAGAAAGATATCGCGCAAATCATCTTCTTCAAAATCAACTGCCTCGACTGGACTATGCAAAGTGGCGGCAGGAGGAGCGACGGACGACGCCAGACTGGTCAGCGCAGTGGCAGTCGCCGCGGGATCATGCCCGGCAACTGCAACAGATGCCTCATGGGCAGTCTTGGCCAGCCCGGCTTGACCTGCCAGCGCAGCATGCGTTGACAGTGCATCGAGTTTGCCAGCCAGTTTTTCCTCGGAGCCACCAGCATCAGCCTCCTGTACCAGGGAAATCACTTCCTGCGACAGCATGGCACTGTTCACGGTGACGCCAGATGCATCGTCTACCCGATGCGTACGGCCCATCAAAGGCTTCAATTCACCATTTTTATCGTCATAGACAAAAAGCTTTTTCGCCAGCGTCGGCTGGTAATTAAGCATGTCGATCAGGAAACTCAAGGCACCAAGATTGTTGCCGAGCTGATCAAAAGTGCCCGCAGCGCGAGCCTGGGTCTCGTCAACCTCAGTTTCTAACATCCGCTCGACACTGTCGCGCATGCGCAAGACCGCCTGGGATGCCTGCTCAAGGCCCAATACCGACAACACGCCGCGCATCTGCGCAAGCTTGCCAGGTACATCCCGCAAAACTGTCTTGTCCTGGGGATTTCGAAAAAACAGGTCAAGTGATTTTTCAAGCTCACCGAGCGACACGCGCAGCTCACCGACGACGCTGCCCATGGTCTGTTTGTCGCTGACACGCCGGTACAGCTCTTCCATCCAGGACTCAAGGGGTTGTGCATCGCCTCCGCTTCTGACGCGCTCCAGACGTTCTGCCAGATGCCCGGTGCGTTCAGCCAACTGCGGATCTCTGGGGTCAAGGTCATCAAACGCGGCTTCGAGATAGAGCACGGATGTGGCTACCTCCATTGCAAGCTCAATAGGCGGTGGCTGACCGGAGCGGGCAGTCATTTCTATAGCGCGCGTCAGCGCCTGGGCCAACGGCTCGCTTGGTGGATGCAGCTTGACCAGGGAATCAGAGACCAAACTGAACTGGTCGACGACCAGCTTGGATTTATTGGCATCACCTGCGGACAGCGAAGACCATGTTTCCTTGGCCGAAACAATGCGCTTGCGGGCCTGGGCAAGCAAGGCTGGATCAAAGCGGCCAAACTGCACAGCCTCGTAGTCCACCGGTTTGAAACGTGCAAGTCCATATGCCGCGCGTACCGCAGACAACACCGGCGTGTCAGCGGCTCGCTGGGATACCGCCTGCGAGCAAAAGAACAGCAAATCCTGTGCAAGCCTCTCAGAAATTGCGGCATCACCCCTGCTCAGTGCCAAATACTGCAGAAGAATGCGGGATGCAGCACGCCGGACATAAATATCACCTTCAAGCAGACCATGGGCTAATGCTTCAAAGTAAGCAGATGCGATTTTCCAGAAGATTCTGGGATTACGCTCGCGCTGGTCAGCAGCAAGCCCCAGACACAATTCCTGCAATCGGCGGCTAGCGCCGGCTGCATCGCCCTTCATGATCTGAAGTATGGACTGGTCAAATACGGCGCGCACACTGTCGCTGTAACTTTGAGGACTGGCCGCTACCGCCAACTCCGGCTCAATCCATCGCCATTCATGAGGCCACAGATCAGCTGGGTGTATGCGATCGGCACGCACCAGTTCCTGCACTTCAAGGTACTGCGGAAAAAGGGATACAGCCGAAATCGGCTTGTCAGCCAGCACGCCTTCAAGATATTCAGTCAAGGCAAAGCTGGCGCGCTCAATCTTGGCCGCTGCCTCCTGATTGCAATTCTCGGGCTGCTGGACGAATTTTTGTACGGCAGCTTCCATCGCACGCAATACCAGCGCAGGCCCGGCAAGGCCCACCATTTCGAGAGCGCCAACCGCCTGGTGAAGTTGCTGACGCGCAACGCGCAACTGGCTGGCATCAAGAGCCGCCAGATCGGACCCTTTGGCGGCCTCGGCATCCCTGACAAACCGTTTCAGCGCTTTGGCAGCACCGTCCAGCGACTTTCGGAGCTCGTCCAGAACCCAAGCGAGGGGGCCAAGGTCGTTGACTGCCACATCGACGTCAGTGGCGGTTGAATTCAAGGCGTTGGGGAGCATAAATTACAAGCCAGTTCGAATTACGGGGGTTCACGGTCAGATACAACCACTGCGCACATCAGGCAATCTTGAACCGGGATACCGACTGACGCAATTCCTCAGCCATGCGGGACAAATCGCGTACCTGCTGTGCTGTGGATCGCGTACCTTCTCCGGTTTGTTCCGTCACCGCAAAAATGTGCTGAATATTGCCAGCCACAACGTTGGCAGATTCGGCTTCCCGGGTAGCTGAGTTTGAAATCTGCTCAATCAGGTCAGCAAGGCGGCGTGACACCCGGTCAATTTCGGACAGTGCGGTACCCGCGCTGTCAGACAGCTTGGCCCCTTCGACCACACCCTGCGTGGAGCGTTCCATAGCTGCTACAGCATCCTGGGTGTCGGTTTGAATCGCTTTCACCAGTGCCGAAATCTGACGCGTTGCATCTGCAGAACGCTCAGCCAGTCGCTGCACCTCCTCGGCAACCACCGAAAAGCCCCGCCCAGCTTCACCGGCTGAAGCCGCCTGAATAGCTGCGTTAAGCGCCAGTACGTTGGTTTGCTCGGTAATATCAGAAATCAGCTCAGTAATCTCGCCAATCTCTTGTGACGACTCACCGAGTCGCTTGATCCGCTTGGAGGTTTCCTGAATCTGGTCCCGGATGGAGTTCATGCCGCCGATGGCATTCTGCACAGCCTGCAAGCCGGACTCTGCGGCCGTCAGTGATTGGCGCGCCACCTGGGACGACTCCTGCGCCTGTGCAGACACATCATTGATTCGCGACGCCATATCAAGCACCGACTGGCCGGTTTCGCGAATTTCACGCAACTGCTCGGTAGACGCCGCCAGCAGCTCTGTCGACGTACTTTCCACCTGCGCTGTCGTCTGGGCAACGCGGGTAGCCGTGTTTTGAACGTTACCTACCAGCTGGCGCAACTCCTCCACGGTGTAGTTAACGGAGTCAGCAATAGCGCCAGTAATGTCCTCGGTCACGGTTGCCTCTTGCGTCAAATCACCCTCAGCGACGGTTTGCAGCTCATTCATCAAACGCAAAATGGCAGCCTGGTTGGCGTCGTTGACGCGCTTGGCGTCCTGCTCCTGGCCGCGCGCTTCAAGCTGCTGCTTCTCTGCAACGCCCTGACGCTGGCGGCTGTCCTGGAGCTGAACACGCGCAATGCCGATTGCGCAAGTCAAGCCGAATAGGGAAGCGACAGCAAGCAGGATAAGCGACGTGGCGCTCAAGCCAGATTGCGATGACAGTTTGCCCTGCAGGTCTTCAAGGCCCCTACGGAGGGGCTCGCTGTCGGCGATGATGGACGCTTGGGCTTCACGGGCTGAAACCAGTCCCTGCAAGTTACCCAAAATGGCACCCGCCTGAACCCGCGTTTGCTCGTACAGCGCCATCAGCGCATCAAGACGTTCACGGGTTTGCGGATCCTTGGAGCCCGTCAAACGCAACTCCGGGCTGCCTTCCTGGAGGCCCTGGGCGATCTCCTTGAATGAGTTCAAGTCTTTGCCCAGCAAGAAAACAGCTTCAGGACTCACGCCCTCCAGCGTCAAAAACTCGTTGGCCGACTTGCCGATACGCTGGGTCAACATCACCAGCTGGCCCGAAGCGGAAATCTCGGCTGGGGCGGCATTTTGCTGCAGCTTCAGGGAAGAAACTGTTTCGGCAATCTCGAGCAGATCAGACGACTGGCGGTTAATCGTACGCAGCGCATTGCCCACCTGGGTCAGGATGTTCTGCTGGCCCATTACGGTCGCAGCATTTTTCTCAGCGCGCTCCATTAGCGGGGTAACTTTTTCAACATCAGGCTGCAGATCATCATTGACAGGTGCCAGGCGAAGACTTTCCTCACCGGACTTCAAGCCGCGGACTGACTTGGCCAGCACGTCAGAGCTCTCGCGTACGTCCGGGAAGGCCTGGGCACTACCCACCAGTGCTTGTGATACAGATTTCGCGAGTCGCTGTGACTGCATCAGGGACTGGCCGGTTGCCGCCACCTGCTGCGCGACCGTGTCCGCCTGGGTGAGAGCCCGATAGGCAACCACAGCAAGCACCAGCACCGACACGCCCAGCAGAATCAGCAATATCCGCTGATGCTGGGCAATAGTTCGCCGGCCGAGTATGGGAAGCGCCAGCAACTCCGGGTTCAACACCGCTGCAGGTTCGTCGGATTCCACCAGCCGACTTGGGGCAGACCCGTCCTCAGCTTTGTTGCTGCTGGAGGAGCTATCCATCGGCCGTATGGCAGCTGTACTCATGGTCATATCGTCAGTCGCGCCGGCCGCCATTGAATCAGCAGGCACACCCAAAGAAGACATATCCATGCTGTCCTCTGGCTGGGCAGACCTTGTTTTAAATAACTTCTGGATTTTTTCAATAGCTGACATGGAGAGCCTTCCGGGGGAAAACGTTATGCGCTAAGCGCCTATGGTCAAAAAATGGGCTTGTTGTGCCAGCGCTTGCAGGTTGATTTCCTGCCAGGCAGCGCCGTTTTGGTCAATGTACCGATTGCCAAAAAATTCAGGTGCCTCCGGTGATTTTTCAGAAAAATCGACGAATGCCTCCTGATTTCGAAGTCCAGCCAAGCGATCAATCAGCAAAGCGCAGTTGGTTTCCAGCGCGCTGTTCAAGGCCACAAGGCGTGACTCCTTGCGCGCAAGCTCGGATTTCAGCAATGGAATCTGGCCGGTGACATAGCTTGCAAGATCAACCACTCCAAACAAGCCGCCGCGCAAATTGGAAACCCCCAAAAACCAGTTTTGGGTGTACGGAACCGTCTGAGTTGCTACCCAGGGAAAGATTTCGCCAGCCTGACTCATGGGAAACAGGTACTTACTGCTGCCGGCTTCAACCGCCAGCCAGGAAGGAGCGACACCCTGGGTACGCGCGACCTGGAGCCTGTCGGCCAAACGGCTCTGCAATTCTCGAATAGCTTGTCTGTTCGCCATGTTGTAGTTTTACAGCGAATCAGCCCAAGGCCTTGATCTTGGCCATGAGTTCGTCAGCATTTACCGGCTTGGTAATGTAGTCGCGGGCACCCTGACGCATACCCCAGACGCGATCAGTTTCCTGGTTTTTGCTGGTGCACATCATGATGGGTATATCAGAGTAGAGCGGGTCGCGTGCAATGGCCCGTGTTAACTGAAAACCATTTTGTCCGGGCATCACCACGTCCATCAAAATCAGTTCGGGTTTTTCCTCTGCCAGGCGACGAAATGCGTCTTCTGCGTTCTCTGCAGTTTTGACCGAAAAGCCATTCTTGTTCAGAAGATCCGTCAGATACATTAACTCGGTTTTGGAGTCATCCACCACCAGAATTTTATGAATTGCCATTACGCTACTCCTTGTTTTGCGGTGCCCAGATCCTGCACGGTTTGCAGCAACTGGTCCTTGGTAAAAGGCTTGGTCAGGTAGTCTTGCGAGCCCACCATGCGACCCCTCGCCTTGTCGAATACGCCGTCCTTGGAGGACAGCATTACTATGGGTACATCTGAAAATCTGGCGTTGCGCTTGATGATGGCGCAAGTCTGGTAGCCGTCAAGACGCGGCATGAGAATGTCGCAAAAAATCAGGTTGGGCTGATAGTCGTTGACTTTGGCAAGCGCATCAAATCCATCTTCAGCAAGCAATACCTCATGCCCGCCCTGTTTCAGGAAGATTTCGGCACTGCGCCGGATCGTATTGCTGTCGTCGATGACCAAGACCTTTAGTCCGGAACTGGTAATGCTCACTGCCGTTGCTCCTGTTGATGCAGCGCCAGTGCCCGGGCACTGACTCGCAATTGATCCGATGTTAGTTCCGAAATGTCTTTCTGCATTGTTCCAGCCGTCTGAACTTTACTTCCACGGTATGCATTAGAGCTGAACCATCTCAAAATCTTCCTTGCGGGCTCCACACTCCGGGCAGGTCCAGTTCATGGGCACCTGAGCCCAGGGCGTACCTGCCGCAATACCATGTTCTGGCGAGCCAGACTCCTCATCGTAAATCCACCCACAAATCAAGCACATCCAGGTCGTTGTTTGAGTCACAGCTTAAGTTGCCTTCAATTAGAATGCAACAATTGTATCGAGGCGGCGTTGCTTATTGGCGCCTAATACCCGGTGCACCGCAAAATCGCAGCCTATGGCAAACCCCAACCCCCCTCTTCTTGTTACCCGACAATTACAGATCGATGAGGAAGACAGCTCCCCGAACTGCGTGATGACCTTCAACGCGAGCGACCCCAGCGGCGCCGGTGGGTTAACGGCGGATATCACCGCCATCTCGTCAGCAGGCGGGCATCCGCTGGCAGTGGTCACCGGTGCTTACGTGCGGGACACAGCCGAAATTCTTGACCATTTTTCATTCGATGAGGAAGCGGTAACAGAACAGGCCCGGACAGCCCTCGAAGACATGCCGGCAGGGGCCATCAAGGTCGGATTTGTCGGAAGCCCAGAAAATATCAGCGCCATTGCCGAAATTGCATCCGACTATGCGGACATCCCGCTTATTGCCTACATGCCGAATTTGTCGTGGTGGGACGAGAGCAAGATCGACAGTTATCTAGATGCCTTCCGTGAACTCATGCTGCCGCAAACTACCGTGCTGGTAGGAAACCACAGCAGCTTGTGGCGCTGGCTGCTGCCCGACTGGTCGGGCGATCGAAACCCGTCAGCCAAAGATATCGCCAAGGCCGCAGCCCAGATGGGCGTACCCTATACCCTGGTCACGGGCATACCGGTGCACGAGCAATTTATAGATAACGTGTTGGTCAGTCCACAAGCTGTGCTGTACAGCGAAAAGTTTGAGCGGTTTGAAGCGGTCTTTGCGGGTGCGGGCGAAACTCTGTCTGCCGCCCTCGCCGCACTGCTGGCCAACGGTCATGACCTGCAGGCAGCCACGGCTGAAGCGCTGACTTACCTCGACCATAGCCTTGACGCTGGTTTTCACCCCGGCATGGGCCATATCCTGCCTGACCGCCTGTTTTGGGCGCAGGCCGAAGACGATGAAATGACGGAAACCGGGGACGAGCCTGAAGGCAAAGAGATCTCAACCGATGACGCGGCCCTGATACTCAAGCCTTTTTTTGATCTTCCACCCAACGGATCTACCAAACACTAATCCCAGGCCTTTAAAAATGACCGACAACCCAAGTAACAGCTCGCGCAACAATGCCCTTTTTGAACGCGCCAAGAAACTGATCCCCGGTGGTGTCAATTCACCCGTCAGGGCCTTCAAGGCGGTAGGCGGCACGCCGCGCTTTGTACAGCGAGCCCAGGGTGCCTACTTTTGGGATGCCGACGGCAAGCGCTACATTGACTACATCGGCTCCTGGGGCCCGATGATTCTGGGTCATGGCCATCCAGCTGTTATCGAGTCGGTGCAAAAAGCCATGCTGGAAGGCTTTTCTTTTGGTGCACCCACCGAGCGCGAGGTCGAGCTGGCTGAAGAAATCGTCAAACTGGTACCGTCAATTGAAATGCTGCGCCTGGTCAGCTCTGGCACAGAAGCTGCCATGAGCGCCCTGCGCCTGGCGCGCGGTGCCACAGGCCGAAGCAAGATCATCAAATTTGAAGGCTGCTACCACGGCCATTCAGACGCGCTGCTGGTCAAAGCTGGCTCTGGCTTGGC
>JANOCP010000276.1:0-1678 GCA_031412235.1 Polaromonas sp. | reverse complement strand
CTTCATTTGCAATGAAGCGCACGCCAATGATGTCCAGGCCGGTGTGTACTCGGACCAAACGATCGAGCTCACAGGTGAGCGCTCCAAGAAAGGCTACTCCGAACCCTTGCGCCGAGTGCGTTTCTATGACGCAGTAAGTTGCTTAGAACTCGTATTTTTGACCAACCGTTTTGAATCGCCCCGTATTTTGAGGAGGCTCAAATCTCTGAGAGGATTGAGCCATGAAGAAGTCAAACAAGTTTTCCCCCGAAGTCCGGGAGCGCGCAGTGCGAATGGTGCAGGAGCACCGAAGCGATTACCCCTCGCTGTGGGCGGCCATTGAATCCATCGCCCCAAAGATTGGCTGCGTGCCGCAGACGCTCAATGAATGGGTCAAGCGCGTGGAGGTCGATACCGGCGTGCGCGACGGCGTTACTACCGCAGAGGCGCAGCGTGTGAAGGAGCTGGAGCGCGAAGTCAAGGAACTGCGCAGGGCCAATGAGATCCTCAAGCTGGCCAGTGCTTTTTTTGCCCAGGCGGAGCTCGACCGCAAACTCAAGTTTTAAAGGACTTTGTGGACAAGCATCGCGGTGCCTTCGGGGTCGAGCCGATTTGCAAAGTTCTGCAGATTGCCCCGTCAGGCTACTGGCGCCATGCCGCCCAGCAGCGCAACCCTGATTTGCGCTGCGCACGCGCCAAGCTAGACGACACCCTCAAGCCGGAGATCCAGCGGGTCTGGCAGGCCAATATGCGGGTCTATGGTGCAGATAAGGTCTGGAAGCAAATGAGGCGTGAGCGCATCACGGTAGCGCGCTGCACCGTCGAGCGGCTGATGAAACAGTTGGGGTTGCAAGGTGCCAGGCGCGGCAAGGTGGTACGCACGACCATTGGCGATATGACCGCTGCCCGCCCACTGGATCGGGTCAATCGGCAGTTCAAGGCTGATCGTCCCAATCAGCTGTGGGTGTCGGACTTCACGTACGTTTCAACCTGGCAGGGCTGGCAATACGTGGCCTTTGTGATTGATGTTTACGCTCGCCGAATCGTGGGCTGGCGCCAGAGCAGTTCCATGCGAACAGACTTTGTGCTGGATGCATTGGAGCAGGCCTTGTATGACCGGCAACCCGAACGTACCGACGCCCTGATTCACCATAGCGACAGGGGTTCGCAATACGTGTCTATTCGGTACAGCGAACGTTTGGCCGAGGCGGGCATTGAGCCGTCGGTGGGCAGTAAAGGCGACAGCTATGACAACGCATTGGCTGAAACCATCAACGGCCTGTACAAGACCGAATTGATTCACCGCAGGGCACCCTGGAAGACCAAGGAATCACTGGAACTTGCTACGCTTGAATGGGTATCCTGGTTTAACCACCACCGACTGCTGGAGCCTATCGGATACATTCCCCCTGCCGAAGCTGAAGAAAATTACTTTCGGCAATTAGCCAGTCAGGCCGCCACAACGGTCTGACTTAAACCAACGGGCCTCCACGAAACTCGGGGCGATTCAAAGGAGTGCGTACAGATCGCCGGCATTGTTGCCCCTCTTGTCCAGAGCTGATGCTGCAAAGGGTGCCTGGTCAAAGGTGTTGGCTTTGACCTCGAAAAAAACCCCAACGAGCGCGGCCAAGCCGCCACCGAGGCTGTGACCTGTCAGCGTGATGGTTTTTCCGGCGTTTTCCGGAGCAGATTTGATTTG
>JANOCP010000275.1:0-4619 GCA_031412235.1 Polaromonas sp. | reverse complement strand
CCACAGGGCATGTTGCCAGTTCCACGTTGAGATGCCCACCACCAGCATGCCCAGCGCGCCTGCTATGGCGGTGCCCACGGCAAAATAAAACACGGTGCGGGTTTCAGGCTCGCCCATGCGTGCCAGCACCATCACCTGCATGTAAGCAAATGCGGCGGCAAGGCCCGACAGCAGGCCTATCAGCCCGGCAAAAGCCTGGTTTTGGTCAATGGACGGGCGCAGCAGCATGACGACGCCGGTAAAACTGGCCAATATGGCGACGACCAGCGGCCCTTGCGACTGGATTTTTTGGCCCGCTTTGGCAAACATCAGTGAGCCGCCGACCAAAAACGCGGCAATCCAGACGCTGCTCATGTAGTTCAAGGTCATGGCCGTGGCCAGCGGCAAGTGCGCAATGGCATAAAACCAGGTTGACAAGGCCACCACGCCCACCACGCTGCGCCAGATGTGCATGGGCAGCACCTGGGTCACCAGCGATGTGCCGCGCCAGCGCGCATACCCGGCCATAAAAACCACACCAATCACGCCCCGGTAAAACACCAGCTCGGCACTGTTGAAGTGTTCAGACGCGTATTTGACGCAAACCGCCATGGTTGAAAACACAAACGCCGAAAGAATCATCCAGAAGGCTTGCATGAGGCGGTTTTATCCCGTTTTTTATATCAAACTGGCCCTTAGCCCAATGAGTAAGGCTATGGGTAGCTATTAAAGTAATAGCGATGCCAGTGTGGCTAGATCATCTGCGTGGTTTTGCTGGCGCCCATTTCGCGGCGGTACCACTCGTGAAAATGCTGCATGCCGTCTTCCATGGGGCTCTGGTAGGGGCCAAACTCGTTGTCGCCACGCAGCATCAGGGCCTTGCGGCCGGCGTCCATGCGCAGGGCGATTTCGTCGTCTTCCACGCAGGTTTCCATGTAGGCGGCCTGCTGCGCTTCAATAAATTCACGCTCAAAGGCGCAAATTTCTTCGGGGTAAAAAAACTCCACCACGTTCAGCGTTTTGTCTGGCCCCTGCGGGTGCAGCGTGCTGACCACCAGCACATGCGGGTACCACTCAACCATCACATGCGGGTAGTACGTCAGCCAGATCGCGCCGTACTTGGGCGGCACGCCCTTGCGGTACTGCAGCACCACGTCATGCCACTTTTTGTAGGTGTCGGTGCCGGGTTTGCCCAGTTTGTCGGACACGCCCACGGTTTGCACTGAATACTGCGGCTGCAGCTCCCACAGCAGGTCGTGCGTGGTGACAAAGCCGCCCAGGCCGGGGTGAAACGGGCCGACGTGGTAGTCCTCAAGGTAAACCTCGATAAAGGTTTTCCAGTTGTAATTGCATTCGTGCAGGTGGACTTTGTCGAGCTGGTAACCTGAAAAATCAAGGTCGCTCATGACGCCCAGCGGAGCCATCTCGGCGGCAATGTCGCGGCCATTGTCTTCAAACACCAAGCCATTCCAGCTTCTGGTTTTGTAGCGGTTCAGGTTCAGGCAGGGGTCAATCTCAAAGTGCGGCGCGCCTGTCAGCTCGCCCGAGGTGTTGTACGTCCAGCGGTGCAGCGGGCACACAATGTTGCTGCCCGTGTTGCCGCGGCCCTGCAGCATGGTCGACTGGCGATGGCGGCAGACGTTTGAAATCAGTTCAATGCCCGACGAATTCCCGGAGCCATTGCGCACCAGCACCCGGCCTTCACCTTCATGGGGCAGGGCGTAAAAATCACCCATATTGGGCACCGCCAGCTCGTGACCCAGGTAGCGCGGCCCGCGCGCAAACAGCTTTTGCTGCTCCCGCTGGTACAGGCTTGCATCAAAGTAGCTTGAAATGGGGAGCTGGCTGGTGGCCTGCAGAAGGCGAAGGCTTAGATCAGACATGCAATTGGGTAAAGCAGGCAGCGCCGGGCTGGCGGCTGGCTGTGTTGCTTGAGAACGGTTATCAATTGTACCTGCGGGTATGCCTATCAAGGCGTTTTGCACGCCACCATAGCCCAACAGCCTAAAATCAAGTTTCAACGAAATTAACCCCGGATCATGGCCAAAAGTTCTACCTCTGCTGCTGTCGTATCTGCCTTACCCGCCCCGCCAGCGTTGCCAGCTACTTACGAAGCGGCGCTGCAGGAGCTTGAAGGCCTGGTATCCAGCCTTGAATCCGGCCAGTTGCCGCTAGACCACTTGCTGACGGGTTACCAGCGTGGAGCCCAGTTGCTGGCGTTTTGCAAGAGCAAACTGGAAGCGGTTGAAACCCAGATCAAGGTACTTGAGGGTAGCGAGCTGAAGCCCTGGATGCCGGGTTAAGCCCTGAGCCACCCCCGGCCAAGCCCCATTTTTGCCACAAACAACAAAGACCCCAGCTTGAACGCTACAGACACTTCACCTCTTTTCGACCTGAGCGCGTGGAGCGCACAGCAACTTGCCACCGTTGAGCAAGCCCTTTCGCGCTGGGTGGCGTACCCGGATGACGCCCCCGTGGCTAGCGGCCTGGCTGGCCTGAGCCAGGCCATGCGCTACGCCGTACTTGATGGCGGCAAGCGCTTGCGCCCGCTGCTGGTGCTGGCTGCTTGCGAAGCGGTCAATGGCAATCCACACGCAGCCTTGCGCTCGGCCTGCGCAGTCGAGCTGATTCACGCTTATTCACTGGTACACGATGACATGCCCTGCATGGACAACGATGTGCTGCGTCGCGGCAAGCCCACAGTCCACGTCAAGTTTGGTGA
Source organism: Polaromonas sp. (assembly GCA_031412235.1). GTDB lineage: Bacteria > Pseudomonadota > Gammaproteobacteria > Burkholderiales > Burkholderiaceae_C > Polaromonas. Next base: position 1,918 of record JANOCP010000275.1, on the reverse strand, counting down.
AGCGCAGGCGCTGCTGTCCGGTGACGCCCTGCAGGCCCTGGCCTTTGAGTTTTTAACGCCTGCTGATGACGCTGCCGATACTTTTGATGTGGCCACCCAGGCGCGGTTGTGCCGCATGCTGGCGCAGGCAGCGGGCTTTCAGGGCATGGCTGGCGGGCAGGCGATTGATCTGGCCAGTGTTGGCCTGCCTTTAACTTCAGAGCAGCTGCACGAAATGCACCGGCTTAAAACCGGCGCGCTGCTGCAGGCCAGTGTGATGATGGGCGCCAGTTGCGGTGCGACTTCATGGCCGGTGCGTGAGGCATTGCGTGACTATGGTGCGGCAGTCGGCCTGGCATTTCAGGTGGTCGATGACATTCTTGATGTCACGGCAGATTCGGCCACGCTCGGTAAAACTGCCGGCAAGGATGCCGCGCAGGACAAGCCGACCTTTGTTTCATTGATGGGGCTGCAGGCCTCCAGGGACTACGCCCAGCAGTTGCTGGCTCGGGCTTTTGAAAGCCTGGACAGCCTTGATGCGCTGGATACTGCCAGTAGGCACAACACCGCAGCCCTGCGCGCGCTGGCTGACATGCTGGTCAACCGCCAGCATTAACCGGTAGCATTAACCGGTAGTAATAAGCGGCGGCTTGGGCACCTACAGACACCTGCACCCATAACGGCTATAACCCAGTTACCCACGGCATAAAAAACCAACCACGATGTCCAAATTGCTAGAAACCATCAACAGCCCGGCCGACCTTCGTACGCTACCCCGTGTCCAGTTGAAGACTGTGGCTGATGAGTTGCGCGCCTACCTTCTGGACGCCGTGTCTAAAACCGGCGGGCACCTGAGCTCCAACCTGGGCACGGTAGAGCTTACGGTGGCTTTGCACTATGTATTCAACACGCCCGAAGACCGGCTGGTGTGGGATGTCGGCCACCAGACTTACCCGCACAAAATATTGACGGGCCGGCGTGACCGCATGGGCAGCCTGCGCCAGTTTGGGGGCCTGTCGGGCTTTCCGCGCCGCGATGAGAGCCCGTACGACACCTTTGGCACGGCGCATTCGTCCACATCAATTTCTGCCGCTCTGGGTATGGCACTGGCCGCAAAGCAAAAGGGCGAAGACCGCCATGCGGTGGCCATCATTGGTGACGGCGCCATGAGCGCCGGTATGGCTTTTGAGGCGCTGAATAACGCTGGCGTTTATGACGATTGCAGGTTGCTGGTGGTGCTGAACGACAACGACATGAGCATCAGCCCGCCGGTGGGTGCGCTAAACCGCTACCTTGCGCAGCTCATGAGCGGCCGCTTTTACGCGTCGGCCCGAAATGTCGGCAAGCATGTGCTGAGCGTTGCACCGCCGCTGCTGGAGCTGGCCAAGCGCCTCGAAACGCACGCAAAAGGCATGGTCGTACCCGCCACGCTGTTCGAGAATTTTGGCTTTAACTACATCGGGCCGATTGACGGGCACGACATGGATTCTCTGGTGCCTACGCTGGAGAACATCAGGCAGCTCATGCTCAAGGGTTCGGGCCCGCAGTTTTTGCATGTGGTGACCAAAAAAGGGCAGGGTTACAAGCTGGCCGAGGTGGATCCGATTGCCTATCACGGCCCGGGCAAGTTTGACCCGGCCATGGGCCTGCAAAAATCCACCGTGCCAGTCAAACAGACCTTCACACAGGTGTTTGGCACCTGGCTGTGCGACATGGCTGCGCATGACAAGCGGCTGGTCGGCATCACGCCGGCCATGCGCGAAGGCTCTGGCATGGTGGAGTTTCACAGGCGCTTTCCCGAGCGCTATCACGACGTGGGCATTGCCGAGCAGCATGCGGTGACTTTTGCGGCGGGCATGGCTTGCGAGGGTCTCAAGCCCGTGGTCGCGATTTACTCAACGTTTTTGCAGCGCGGCTACGACCAGCTGATTCACGACGT
>JANOCP010000274.1:0-5928 GCA_031412235.1 Polaromonas sp. | reverse complement strand
CGCCAGTGAGCGGGCTTCCAGCGCGGCCGGCATGGTGAGCTGGCTGGGCTGGTTGGACGCCAGGCCAAACACGGCGCTGAATCGAAACGCACTTCCACGCCCCGGTTCGCTGGCGACCTTTATTTTGCCGCCCATCATGGTCACCAGTCGCTGGCAAATGGCCAGGCCCAGCCCGGTGCCACCAAAGCGCCGCGTGGTGGACGCGTCGGCCTGGCTGAAGGCTTCAAAAATGGTTTTTTGTTGTTGCGGCGTCATGCCCATGCCGGTGTCCCGCACCTGAAACAGCACGGAAATCTGGCCTGGCAAAAGCCCCCTGGAGGACGGGTTGGCCCAGACCTTGACGCTGATCTCACCTTTTTCAGTGAACTTCATCGCGTTGGACAGCAAATTGCCCAGCACCTGCCGAAGGCGGCCGGGGTCGCCCATCAGGTAATGCGGCAGGTCGTGGGCAATGTCCAGGTTGAACTGCAGGCCTTTGGCCGAAGCCTCGGCCACGACAGGTGAGACGCTTTGTTCTATCCAGCCTTGCAGGTCAAACCGCAGCTGTTCAAACACCAGCTTGCCAGCTTCGATTTTTGACAGGTCAAGCACGTCATTGAGCAGCGCCAGCAATGCCGTGGCTGAATTGTCTATAAGCTCCAGGTAGCTCACTTGCTGTGACTCGAGCCGGGTTTTCTGTAACAGCCGGGTCAGGCCCATGATGGCGTTGAGCGGGGTCCGTACCTCGTGGCTCATATTGGCCAGAAACTCGCTTTTTGCCTGGCTGGCCTGTTCTGCCTGTGCCCTGGCCACGGCCAGCTCCTGCTGCGCCTGCTTGCGGGCCGTGATGTTGGCATTGGTGCCCATCATCCGGGTGACCTTGCCGTTGTTGTCGCGCTGGCTGGCCAGTCCGGTGCTTTCTATCCAGATCCAGCCCGTTGCCGTATGCAGGCGGTGTTCGACCGCATAACGGTTGACATGGCCTTGCAGGTAGGCAGCAATTTGCTGGCGAACGTGATCCACATCGTCTGGATGAACCTGCGCCAGAAGTGCTTCTGCGGTCTGGCAGCTGGCAAATTCTGGCGCGCCGGTAAATGTCGCCCAGCGTGGTGCCAGATAGACCTCACCGCTTTGCAGGTCCCATTCCCAAAGGGCCAGCTCGGCCGCTTCTATGGCCATGCGCAGGCTGTCGGGGTTTGTGGTTTGTGTTGGGTTCTGAACTGTCATGGGCTTGAGGGTTTACTGTGCGGTAATGGTGATCAGGAGGTCATCTGCATAGTCACCGGCCAGCACCCTTTCCACAGCACCAATTTGAGCATCAAACTGATAGCGGATACGGCCACGCTCCAAAAACGGCAGCACCGTATGGCCTGAGGCTAGTGCGACCGGCTGGCCATTGATGCGCAGGCTCCAGGCGATGCTTGATGTCGGGTTTTGCCGGTTCACCAGCTGGGCGCGGCCGCTGCTGGCCAAGGTCAAAGTATGTGCAGTGTTGGCCAGCACTTCCAGTGTGGCGCTGCGTTGCGCGCCTTGCTGCAGCTCGCCAAAATCAAGGCGTGCCACGCTGCTGCCACCGCTGCCGCTGCCGGATACCGCGCCAAAACGCGCGCGTGCCGTGGCCCGCACGTCGCTGACGATACGGGTTTCCCGGTAGTCCAGTGTTTCGCCATTTGCCCGCACGATACGCACACCCACTGCCCGCTGGTACAGCCCGGCGCTTACCCACTGTGTGCTGTCGGCGCGCAGCCACAGCAGCACGGTGGTTTCTTGCCCGGTGGCCAGCTTGAAGGTCGCGACTTCTGATGGTGCAGGAGGCACAGGGGTGCCGCCGCTGGCCTGGGTAAACAGGCTGGTTTGCAGGCTCTCGCCACTGCTGCCGCCAACCAGGGCGATGCGTCCCGGTGCGTCAATATTTTCAATTTGAAGATGCGCCTCACAGCCGCGTAAGGCGCGTAGCTTGATCTGCCAGGCGACCGCTGCCTGGGCCGATGTCGGGTCATAAAAAGGCAGGGTGACGGCGGCAGGGCTGTCAATTACGCAGTCCTGCGCCTGCGCTTGGGGCTGCCAGGTAGCCACCAGCAGCCAGAGCAGCGCGGTCAAAACGGCTTTCATGTGCGCCGGAGGTGGTCTTGAAAGTGATGTCATGGTGAGTCTGCAGGCATGTTGAGTGTGCCCAAATCCAGCAGGCCAGCCTGGCCTTCGTCAATTTGCAGCTGTTTTAAGGGTTTTGTTTCACCGGGAATGGTCAGCCAGTAGCGACCTGGCGGCAGCGGCGGGCTGGTAAACCGACCTTTGCGGCTGGTGAACAGGTCTACCGGTTCACCTTTGCCTACGGGTGCCAGCCTTAGCGCCATCAGGGCGGCGGGCTGGCCTTGTGCCGTCAGCAGGTTGCCGCTGAACTGCACATTGGCGTTTGAGCCCAGCGGCACGATGGTGACCGAGCGGTAGCCCGGCTGCAGCAGCGGACGGTCTACACCCAGACTGCGGCCAGGCGGCAGATTGGCCACGTCAAGCTGGATTTCACGTGGGGTGTAGGCATTCAGGTCGGTCAGCACCGGCGCGCCAAAACGGTCGCTGGCAGCGGCCGCGCGGTCCAGCATGGGGTCAACATACATGGTCAGATTTTCATAACCGGGGCGTGGAGCAATGATGGCTGCCGAGTCCGATACCGGCCGGGTCAATGCCCAGCCGCCGGGGCTGGCGACAAGCGTGCTTGCAAACGTGGCTTCGGCCAGGCGTGATTTGCCACCGCCAGCGCCCAGGCTGCGGCTGTCCGTCAGCTGCGCCGAAAGCTCCGCGCGTGATGTCTGCGTGGCGGCGCGCAGGCTGGTTTCAGTGTTGCTGTCACTGCGTACCGTGCTGGCCAGCAGGCGCCACGGTGCGTCGGCACCCACGAGGGTGGTGATGCCGGTGGCTTCGGCATCAACTTGCAAGCGCTTATCCTGGCTTTGGTATGCGGTTGAGGCGCGACCGCTGGTGCCGTCAGGCTGTCTTTCGCCAGAGTAACGCAGACTGACGGTGAAAAAGTCAATGTGACGCGCGCTGTCTTGCTGGCGGCCTGCCGTAAATTCAACATTCCATTGCCGGTTGATGGTCTGGCGAAGCGACAGGCCCAGTGTGCGGGCGTTGTCGGCAACCGCGCTGCCGCTGCGCCTGACGGCACTCAGCGATGCACTCAGGCCCCCGGGAATCAGCGCGCTAAGTCGCAAGCCGCTGTCCTGACTCGCGCTGGCTGCGGTGTCAGACTGGAGCGCGGCGTAACCTTGGGTACTGCGCGTGGTTTGCGCCACCGTTGCCCAGCTCCAGCGGCCGGGCGCAGCTTCGCGCTGAGTAGCTGATTGCCAGCGCCACTGCAAACTTGCCGACTGTCCGTTGAAGCCGGGGTGACGGTTGCTGGTCAGGTAGCCCAGCGCCGTACCCCAGCGTGTGGCCCACAGGCCATCTATCTGTAAAACGCGAACATTGCCGATGGTTGTTTTGCGGGTTTGGGCGGCCACACCCAGCGTTGTGTCCGCCATCAGGCCTTGCCGCCAGGACAGGGCAGCAACCGGCTGTCCGGGCGAATAACGCAAGCCGCCCGGCGCGGCCTGGCTGGGTTGGCCAACCGCAAAATCAAACTCCGACAGGCCGGATGCGAGCAGGGCGGCATCAAAAAAGTAGTCAAACCGTCGCACGCTGGTGCGGCCGCCGGGCTCGACGATCTGCAGTTCTACCTCGTTGGCACCGGTAAACACCGGGATGTCCCTGAGTTCATACACACCTGGAGCAAGCAGCAGTGTGCGCGTGACAAAACCATTGGTCCGCACATCAACTGACGCACCAGCGGGCAGGTCCAGCCTGTCACCGGGCTGTGACTGCGGGTTCAGACCGGGATTGAGGTTGAACCGCCGTGACAATTGCAGCCCGCCCAGAGCAACAGTCGGCAAACCGGGTCGCGCGCTGGTGGTAAGGTCACCTGCAGAAAAACGGATTGCCTGACCCGGCCAGTCGCGCACCAGTCGGGTCAAATCGCGGGTGCTGACGCCGCTGGCAGCGCTGAGTGGCAGCGATCCGGCAGCTTCGAGCACCCAGTCGCCCAGCCGCTGCGCACCATCCATATAGGTGCGGCCGGTATTGAGTGTGCCGGTATCTGTGCTGGTCTGGGTCGCAACCCAGCGCGTGTTGGCAATCAGGCTCCAGCGTTCGGGGCTGAGTATGTTTTCTGCCTGCCGGGCTGACTCGCTGCTGCCGCGACCATCAACCATCAGTACCCGTGTGCGGCGCAAAGTCAAAGGTACCTTCAGTTCCAGCGTGATGCTCTGGGCTGAGTAGACGGCTTCGATGCCCAGTGTTTGAAGCGCAGCAGCGCTGACCCACAAGCCGGTGGGCTCAGCACTGGAAAGCAGGGCATGGACGGCAGGCTGAAGTACGTCCTTGAGCAACTTCACCAGCGCTTCGCGTGACAACCACACCCCGTCAGGGCGGATTTGCGCATCAATGATGCCGATTTCTCGCTTGTCCAGCGTGGTGGGCAGGGCGATTTGTTGCACCGTACTTTTGCGGCGCTGGGCAAACGCCTGCTCGAACAGCGCCCTGGACGCATCGGCGGGCTGAGCCAGCACGCCAGATGTAAAAAACCCCAGGCCCAGACTAACGCAAACAGCGCAGTGTAGGCAGCCTGATTGACGCACGCGCTGGTCTTTCGGGGTTCGTCAGGGCGTTACGTCAGGGCTTACTCCAGCACAAGCCGTGCTGGCATCGAGGCGGTTTTCAGGTCAGCCGGGGCCGGAATACGAAATGTTCGGGTGGTTTTGGCCAGAATGTTCTCGCCCGCCAGCCCTTTGACGGCTGCCCCTTCCAGTGTGGTGCTGCCAACCACCAATTTGGCTTCACGCAAGACCTTGCGGGTCGTGCCGTCATTAAGCACAGTCACATCCAGCCATTTGCCTGTGCTGTCGCTGACAGCCTGGACGCTTTGCACCGACAAAATGGCCTTGACATTGGCTGGTACCACATAGGCCGACGCCACATACTTAACCAGCAGACGCATGCGGCCACCGTTTTGTGGTGCCTGGCCCACGTCAATCGGCAGCTGCTCGGCAATCAGTCGAAAAGCGCGTTCGCTGTCGATGGCGGCCGGGCCGGTGTACTGGACACGAATGGTTTGCACCTGGCCAGGCTGTAACACCACCTGGGCCGGAAAGATGCTGAACTGGTCATCTGCATCACCCAGTGTGTCGTCTCCATTGCGTTCCATCTTGCGGGACTTGACCGATATCTCAACCGCTGTGGCTTCTGCGGTGGTGTTTTCAAGGCGGAAAACCTGGGTGGCTGCACGCCCTGCCGGGCTGAAGTCCACTTCAATCGGGGTGAACGAAATGGCATGCGCGGCGAAGGCCAGGCTGGCCAGTGTTAACGCAGCGGCGTGGCGGGTGAATTGCATGAATCTGGATGAGAGCTTGAGGTTTTGCATGGCGGGTTGTGTGAGTTGGTGTGGTTTTGACACATATACAGTCAATTAGCGTGCCATTGCGGTGCTGCCCTGCTTCGTGCCTGATTGTTCTGCACGGCGCCATAGCAGCCATGTGCTGGCCGCCGACATGCCATGAAATCTCGAAATATTAGTTAAATTGGCTCTTTGCCCAGCATTTACGGGCATACACTGCTATAGAAAAAGGAGTAACCAGACGCCATATAAGCCTTGCTTTGAAGTGGCAGGGGACGTTCACTTCGTATTGTCTGCTGTTCAGGTCCTCCATACGACAACACCTCGTGAGCCTTGAGTCCCGATAGGTGGAGGTCAGGCCCGGTCAAGCTGTTTGTCAGAAGAGACGCAAATTGCAAGAGTTGCAAGAGTTGACCGCTGCAAACTGCAAGAGTGGTTTGGTGTTTTTCGCGGGGCAAAAAGCTAAGTGATTGATTTAATTGAGTTTTATGTGTTTTGGACAAGGTGGCACAAGGCCTGCAACT
>JANOCP010000273.1:0-3142 GCA_031412235.1 Polaromonas sp. | reverse complement strand
CGCCGCTACGGTCACGCCTATGTACCGCTTGACGAGGCGCTGTCGCGCGTCGTGGTTGATTTTTCAGGCCGTCCGGGGCTTGAGATGCATGTGCCCTTCAAGAGCGGCATGATCGGCACTTTTGACAGCCAGCTGGCCTATGAGTTTTTCCAGGGCTTTGTGAACCACGCCTTTGTCACGCTGCACATCGACAACCTGCGCGGCGACAACTCGCACCACCAGGCCGAAACCGTGTTCAAGGCCTTTGCACGCGCCCTGTGCATGGCGCTTGAGATTGATCCACGCGCCGCCAACGTGATTCCCTCGACCAAGGGCTCCCTGTAGGTCGAAAAACCTGATTTTTTATGCCTTATTGGCCCTTGGCCCAATGAGCACGGCTATAAGTAGCTATACATTTAATAGCAATAACTTCCTTGGCAGTCAGATGACAAAACCCAAAACAGTGGCGGTGGTAGATTACGGCATGGGCAATTTGCGCTCGGTGTCGCAGGCGGTTCAGCATGTGGCTAAAGGCAGTGGTTTTGAGGTAGTGGTCACTTCAAAAGCCGAAGACGTCATGAATGCCGAGCGCATCGTGCTGCCAGGGCAGGGCGCCATAGCCGACTGCATGCGCGAGTTGGCTGAGTCCGGCATGCTGGCTTCCGTTCTGCATGCAGCCGCCAACAAGCCGCTTTTTGGCGTGTGCGTCGGCATGCAGATGCTGCTTACGCACAGTGAAGAAGGGTTACCCGGTGATGGCGGCGTGGGCACCATGGGCCTGGATTTAATCCCCGGTGAAGTCGTCAAGTTTGACCTTGCCGGCCAGTTGCAGGCCGACGGTAGCCGCTACAAAGTCCCGCAAATGGGCTGGAACCGTGTTTTTCGGTCTGAACCCGCCCACCCGAACAGCGCAAACGGTGCGCGACCACACCCCGTGTGGCAGGGCGTTGACGACGGCGCGTATTTTTACTTCGTGCACAGTTTTTACGCCAGTCCGTCTGATGCGCGCCACACTGTGGGCACGGCGGAGTACGGCGCACGCTTTGCAGCGGCGATTGCGCGCGATAATATTTTTGCAACCCAGTTCCACCCTGAAAAAAGCGCCGATCAGGGTTTGGCCTTGTACCGGAATTTTCTGCAATGGAATCCGTAATTCCTCAACTTTGTCTCGTTTTTTGACTGCAACATGCTACTTATCCCCGCGATTGACCTGAAAGACGGTCACTGCGTTCGTCTCAAACAGGGCGACATGGATCAATCCACTGTTTTCAGCGAGGATCCTGCCGCCATGGCCAGATCCTGGGTCAACAAGGGCGCACGCCGCCTGCACCTGGTGGATTTGAACGGCGCTTTTGCGGGTAAACCCAAAAACGAAGCCGCCATCAAGAAAATTCTGGCAGAAGTGGGTAGCGAAATTGACGTGCAGCTGGGCGGCGGCATACGCGACCTCGACACCATAGAGCGCTATCTTGACGCCGGCCTGCGCTACGTCATCATTGGTACCGCAGCCGTTAAAAACCCCGGTTTTCTGCAGGATGCCTGCACTGCTTTTGGCGGCCACATCATCGTCGGCCTTGATGCCAAAGATGGCAAGGTTGCTACTGACGGCTGGAGCAAGATGACCGGGCACGAAGTCATAGACCTCGGTAAAAAGTTTCAAGACTACGGGGTGGAGTCCATCATTTACACCGACATTGGCCGCGATGGCATGCTCACCGGCATCAATATGGAAGCCACCCTCAAGCTGGCCCAGGCGCTGACGATTCCCGTCATCGCATCGGGCGGTTTGTCCAGCATGGCCGACATCGAGGCGCTTTGCGCGATTGAGGACGAGGGCGTTGAGGGCGTGATTTGCGGCCGCTCGATTTACAGCGGTGATCTTGATTTTGAAGCTGCACAAGCTCGGGCTGATGAATTAAACGGATGATGTTGCCCCCACGGTCTCTCGCTGCGCGTAGCTTCCTGCCCCCCGAGGGGGTCGCTGCGCCTGCGGTCTGGCAAAGCCAGTCCCGCGGCCCCTGCTTGAATGGCAATTCCTGCCCTTGGTAATCGGCGTAGCAAGCCGTTGTCCGGCTGCAGGCCACCAAATTTCACATCCCTTTGAGAGCTTCCATGCTGGCTAAAAGAATCATCCCCTGCCTCGATGTCACCGGCGGCCGTGTCGTCAAAGGCGTCAACTTCACCCAGCTGCGTGACGCGGGCGACCCGGTTGAAATTGCGGCGCGCTATAACGATCAGGGCGCTGACGAGCTGACGTTTCTCGATATCACCGCCACCAGCGACGGGCGTGATTTGATCCTTCACATCATTGAAGCGGTCGCCAGCCAGGTGTTTATTCCGCTGACGGTAGGCGGCGGTGTGCGTACGGTTGATGACGTGCGCCGCCTGCTTAATGCGGGCGCTGACAAAACCAGTTTTAATTCTGCTGCACTGGCCAACCCGCAGGTGATTGAAGATGCTTCTGCCAAGTATGGCGCGCAGTGCATTGTGGTGGCGATTGACGCCAAACGCCGCAGTGACGACGAAGCCAAAACCCGCGGGCCTGGCTGGGATGTGTATAGCCACGGTGGCCGTAAAAATACCGGGCTTGATGCGGTGGCGTGGGCGACCGAGATGGCGCGTCGCGGCGCTGGCGAGATTTTGCTCACCAGCATGGACCGTGATGGCACCAAATCAGGCTTTGACCTGGCGCTGACCCGCGCCGTGAGTGATGCTGTCAGCGTGCCGGTGATTGCGTCGGGCGGTGTTGGCACGCTTGAGCATCTGGCTGACGGCATTCAGATTGGTGGTGCCGATGCGGTGCTGGCTGCGAGTATCTTTCATTATGGTGAATTCACGGTGCAGCAAGCCAAACAGCACATGGCGGGGCGCGGGATTCCCATACGGTTGTAACCCCCGTCGGACGCTCACTGCGTGTAGCGCCTTCCCCCCTGATGGGGCGATATCTGCGGTCCAGCGGAGCCGGTCCCGCGATATCCTGGCTTGGGAAATTTCTGATCCACCTCCAAATCCATCACAATAACAGCCATGAACTGGCTAGACGATATTAAATGGGACGACAAGGGCTTGATCCCGGTCATTGCGCAGGAATCCTCCAGCGGTGATGTGCTCATGTTTGCGTGGATGAACCGTGAAGCGCTGCAAAAAACCGCTGAACTGAACC
>JANOCP010000272.1:0-2425 GCA_031412235.1 Polaromonas sp. | reverse complement strand
CAGCTCTACCGGCTTGCGAGTCGCGGTGTAGCCTGAATCGGTAGTCTGGTGCTGCTGAAGTCGCGCATCCAGGTCATCGGTGTGACCAGCGTAATACGAACCGTCAGCGCAGCGCAGTAGATAAACAAAAAATGGTCGCATTGGACGGACTCAGTTCTTCACCAGGCACTGTTGAGACAAATGATTACTTTTCACACCCAGTTCTCCAGCCTCAATCCGCTCAAATTCGCGTGTGTTGTTGGTTACCAGAACTGCGTCCATTGCCAGGGCCTGGCAGCCAATCAGCAGGTCAAGTTCGCCAATTTTTATACCCGCCTTCTTCAGCCGGGTTTTTTGCAAACCAAAATGCCCTATGGTGGTCTCATCCCACGCAAGAACAGTCATTTTTGACAGACACAATTCAAGCGCCCGCCGATTGGATTCAATACGTGTGCTGTTTTCCGCCCCATAAGCCAGTTCACCCGCAACGATGGGTGAAATGAACAGCTCGCCCGGCTCGTGCTCACGAAACTTTGCGGTGACTGGCGGGTATTTGCGCGACATGAAGTAGGCACAGATAGTGGTGTCCAGAAAGTACATGCTGCGGCTCAGTCAAAACTCAGGGGATCACTCAAGCCCGAGCGGTCGCGGTCAATTTCATCGGGCATACCTTCAAAACTGGCAAGGATTTTGTCCATCTCATCCCACCATTCACCCTTGGTCTGGACTTTGGGCCTGAGGATGACGGCATCGTCCTGCCGTTCTATCGTCACCTCTGCAGTATTGAAACGAAAGGCTTTGGGCAGGCGCACCGCTTGGCTGCGGCCTGTGGTGAAAACTTTGGCTGTGCTTAAAACAGTAGTGCTCATGATCAAGCTCCTTCAAGTTGGTACATATCAACAATACATACCAATTGCTTTCAGGCCGCCAATGCCTTCCTGATCTGCTCCAGCACATCCTTGGCGCTTGCCACAATCGGCGTGCCCGGCCCGTAAATGCCTTTCACGCCTGCCTCATACAACATCTCGTAATCAGGCCGGGGGATCACGCCGCCGACAAACACGATGATGTCGTCAGCGCCCTGCTTCTTCAGCTCAGCAATGATGGCTGGCACCAGCGTTTTATGGCCTGCGGCCAGGGTTGAAACACCCACCGCATGCACGTCGTTTTCAATCGCCTGGCGGGCGCATTCCTCCGGGGTCTGAAATAGCGGCCCCATATCGACGTCAAAACCCAGGTCGGCAAAGGCGGTGGCAACGACCTTGGCGCCACGGTCATGGCCGTCCTGGCCTAATTTCGAAATCATCACGCGGGGGCGACGGCCTTCGGCTTCGGCAAAAGCGTTGATCTCGGTTTTGAGGGATTCCCAGCCTTCGGCCGAGTCATAAGCGGCTGCATACACACCGGTTACCTTTTGGGTATCGGCGCGGTGGCGGCCATAAACCGACTCCAGTGCGTCACTGATTTCACCGACCGTTGCGCGCAGGCGAACGGCTTGAATCGACAAATCGAGCAGATTGCCCGAGTTGTTCTCTGCTGCAAAAGTGATAGCAGCCAATGCCCGATTTACTTGGGCAGAGTCACGTTTTGACCTGATTTCTTTCAATCTGGCGATCTGGCCGTCACGTACGGCCACGTTGTCGATGTCGCGTGACTCAATCGCGTCTTCAGTCTTGAGTTTGTACTTGTTGACACCAACGATGACGTCTTTGCCGCTGTCGATACGCGCCTGCTTTTCAGCGGCGGCCGCTTCAATCTTGAGCTTGGCCCAGCCGCTGTCTACCGCCTTGACCATGCCGCCCATGGCGTCAACTTCTTCAATGATCTTCCAGGCTGCATCCGCCATGTCTTGCGTGAGCTTTTCCATCATGTAGCTGCCGGCCCAGGGGTCGATCACGCTGGTGATATGGGTTTCTTCCTGAATGATCAGCTGGGTATTGCGGGCGATACGGGCTGAGAACTCGGTCGGCAGCGCAATCGCCTCGTCAAAACTGTTGGTATGCAGGCTTTGCGTGCCGCCAAACACGGCCGCCATGGCTTCAATGGTGGTGCGCACAACGTTGTTATACGGGTCTTGCTCGGTCAGGCTCCAGCCGCTGGTCTGGCAGTGGGTGCGCAGCATCAGGCTTTTGGGTGATTTGGCATCAAAGCCCTTCATGATGCGGCACCACAAGAGGCGGGCGGCGCGCATTTTGGCCACTTCAAGGTAAAAGTTCATGCCCACGGCCCAGAAAAAGCTCAGGCGCGGCGCAAAGTCGTCAACATTCAGGCCTTTGGCCAGGGCGGTGCGCACATACTCCTGGCCGTCTGCCAGGGTAAATGCCAGTTCCAGCGACTGGTTGGCACCGGCTTCCTGCATGTGGTAGCCCGAAATCGAGATCGAGTTGAACTTCGGCATGTTTTTGGCCGTGTATTCAATGATGTCGCCGATGATTCGCATGCTGGG
>JANOCP010000271.1:0-8631 GCA_031412235.1 Polaromonas sp. | reverse complement strand
TCGACCGTGATTTTTTCGCCCGCCTTGATGCCTGAAATATCCACTTCTACCGACGCGCCAGCGGCTTTTGCGCGCTCTGAAGGGGTGAAGGTGCTTACAAAGGGTACGGCTACGGCTGCTACGCCAGCACCGCCAACTACTGCGGTAGCAACGATCCAGTTTCTTTTGTCTTTATCTAGTGGCGCGCCTTGTGGCGCTGCGTTCACGCTTGCTTGGGTCATGAGAGTCCTTCAAGAACTGGCTTGAAATAGGCTTGAAAAAAGGGCTTCGGGGGATAACCCGTGATTGTAGCGGAGCGCGAACCGGGCTTTCAAGCTGCCACAGCCAATTCCGACCATCACATACGGCCTCAATGCGACACAGCTGCGCGATTTTTGAATATTTATCGCGTTGCGCAAAACAAACCTGGCGAGACGGTTTTACGCGCTGGCCAAAACCGCATAATCCGCTTTCCGAGGGTCGCCTGTGTGCGACCACAATTCAACAAACAACAGCGACTACAACAGGAGCAGGTTATGGGAATGATGCAAGAATTCAAGGAATTTGCCGTCAAGGGGAACGTCATTGACCTGGCGGTCGGCGTAATCATTGGCGCTGCCTTTGGCAAGATTGTGGACTCGATAGTCGGTGACCTGATCATGCCTGTAGTGGGCGCAGTATTTGGAAAACTCGATTTTTCAAGCTTGTTTGTAGTGCTCGGCAACGTGCCGCCAGGGACGGCAATGAGCCTTGATGCGCTGAAAAAGGCGGGGGTTCCGGTCCTCGCTTACGGCAACTTCATCACCGTAGCGGTCAATTTTGCAATTCTGGCCTTCATCATCTTTTTGATGGTCAAGCAGATCAACCGAATGAAGAAGGAAGCCGCCCCGGCCCAGGCGGCACCCGCAGCTACTGCAGAAGACGTCCTGCTGCTGCGTGAGATTCGGGACAGCCTCAAGAAGTAGGCCCCCACGGTCGCTCACTGCGTGTAGCTCCCTGGACATGCGCGTGCCGGAGGCACTCGCCCTTCGCGCTGTCCCGATCCGCGCAGGCGGATCGAGAGCCGCAGCGCTCAGCCCCGAGGGGGCCGCTGCGCCTGCGGCCTGGCGAAGCCAGTTCCGCGGCCCCCGCTTGCGAAGGCATGGCTACGCTATAGCTTTAATAGCTGATTGCGCCCGTATTTGCTGGGCAAGGAGCTCTTTTCTTTGTCAATTAGCGTGCCAACTGGCGCGCCATCCGAATGGCGGCAATCAGGCTGGATGCATCTGCTCTGCCGGTACCTGCAATGTCAAACGCCGTGCCGTGGTCTGGGCTGGTGCGCACCATGGGCAGGCCCAAAGTGACGTTGACGCCCTGCTCCACGCCCAGGTATTTGACCGGAATCAGACCTTGGTCGTGGTACATGGCGATCACCACATCAAACTCGCCCGGCTTGCCAGCCGTGTTGCGGGCCCTCATAAACACAGTGTCTGGTGCAAAGGGACCACTCACATCAAGCCCCTCGGCCCTGGCTGCGGCAATCGCGGGCGTGATGATGAGCTGCTCTTCAGTTCCGAAAAGTCCGCCCTCTCCGGCATGCGGGTTCAAACCCGCTACGCCAATGCGCGGTGGTCTTCCCAGGGCGCTGGCCACCGCCTGGTGGGTGATACGCAGGGTTTGCAGCACATTGTCAAAAGTCACCGCTGCAATAGCCTGGCGCAGTGACATATGAATGCTGACCAGCACTGTTTTAAGCTCTTCGTTGGCCAGCATCATACGCACCGGTACGTTGGCGACGTCCTTGCCCAAAAATGCCGCTGCCTCAGCCTGCAACATTTCGGTGTGGCCCGGAAACCTGGCGACCCAGCCGCCAGCGGCTGAGAGCGCCTCTTTGTGGATAGGCGCAGTCACCATCGCGGAGGCATCGCCGTTCAAAACAGCGCGCGCCGCCCAGACGATACAGTCAGCGGCTGCTTTTCCAGCCAAACTGCTCACCTGCCCAATATTTACGGCTATCGGTAGCTCACATTTTTGTAGCACCGGAATACAATTTGGCGGCAGGCCAAGCGATGCCAGCGATTCCAGTTGCACTACCGGCAACGCCAGCGGACGGGCAATCAACGCTGCCGCGCGGCGCAGGGTGGCCACATCGCCAACCACCACGCAATCAGCCATTTCGTGTGCTGCATTTTGATACGCCTTTGCAATGATTTCAGGGCCGATGCCAGCGGCATCCCCCATGGTGATCAGCAGGGGTAAGTTGCTTGTTTTCTGGTCGATATTTTTCATGGTTCATCAGTCTGCCTGTTGTGGGATTGTCAAAACACCCATAATCTGTAACGAGAAGTAGCTTATTGCCCTGCAGTTCAAGCAGACTTGCAGCGTAATGGAGACATTTCCAAAAAGCGGTTTCATGTTTGTTCCACGGTAACGGCATTTTGACTTCACACCAAAACCCAAGCTCTGCCTGGCTGTCAACCCACCCGACATGATCACCGGCAACCCGACCCTGCTGTCCACGCCAGAACTGCTCTTATGGAGCGCTGCGGTCGGAGCCATGGGCCTGGTGGTGTTACTGGCGTTATCCGATGTTGTCTACAGTCGCACCCATGCCTCCGTACGCGCCCTGGTGTATCTGGGCGGTTGTTGGCTTTTTGTCGCGCTATTTAGCGGGCTGGGTACTGCAGCCTCGCCCCCGGCCGCGCAGTACTTGTCTGTAGCGCAGGTATTGGCTGGTCCGATCTGCTCTGCATTTGGGAGTTACTGGTGCAACGTCTGGCTGTCGGCCCAAAAGCGCGACCGTGTGATGAAAACCAGCCTTCTGGGCATGACCGCCATTTGTGTTGCTGGCGGACCGTTATGCATGCTTCTTGAACCGGCCTGGCGTTTGCCCGCTTCTGCAATCATCAGCATGGCCACATTGTGTGTGTGCCTCTGGCTTTCTGTGCGCGCAGCACAACTGGGCGACAGACTGGCCTGGGGCCTGGCAGCAGGTTGCGCCCTGACGATCCCCATGGAGTTGGGCTTGTATGCGATGGTGCTTGAAAATCCGCGGCCCTCTTTGGCGTTTCAGTCTGGTGTCGCGGGGGTGGGCGTACTGAGCTTTGTAGTCATGGCCGTCATGCTCGGCCTGCGCAACCGCGGTACCCGCAGGCTGAATCAGGCGCCAAACTCTGCACGGGACCCGGTCACGCGGCTGCATAGCAGTACCGTGATTGTTCAAAAAATCATCCACGCCCAAGAGCGCCGGACGCGCACACGCCGTGACGGTGCACTAATGGCGGTGCTTGTATTTGAACCGGAGCGACTGCTGGCACAAGTGGGCCAGAGCGGCCTGAACGACGTCTACATTCAACTCTCCCGCCGCATGCTGCGACACACGGGCGTGGTAAACCCGGCAGGCCGCTACTACGACCGCTGCCTGGTGGTGCTGATTGAGACCCTGCATTCGCCGCGCTGGATACGCACTCTGGGCCTGCGCGTGGCGTCCAGCCTGCGAAAACCGGTTGACGTCATGTCACTGACCGGCGAGCGGATTGAAGTAAAGGCAGACGTTGCGGTCGGCATTGTGCATATGGCAGCCGCCGGGAAAGACGTCGCGAATCTCCTGCACGAGGCTGAAAGCATCGCTCAGGCGGCCAGGGGCATGCGTTCAAGGGCAGCGCTGCTGGACCCGCAGACGCGGCTGGCGGTGCCCCTGGAGAGCGCCGATCTGGGCGACAGCTGGCGCGCCATGAAGATGATGGGCGCAAAAAAGGGTTCATCCGCGCGCAGGTCGCAATCTGCAGCATTGACCCGGCCAGCGCCTCTTGTAAAAGCGGGCAAACCCGGCAGGCGTGGCAACCTCGCGTAAACCCGCGTCAGTTCATAACAATTTTCTGGTTTTTCATGTGAACGGCTCATAATGCATTGAGTCCAGGCATCGTTTTTGGGCCGCGCAGTCAACACCTCAAGGGAGTTCGGCCTCATGCACACAGCGTCCAGTTTTGCGCAAGTTATCCGGCAGGACGCGTACAGCGCATGAACCCGCCATGAACCCTGCAGCCGTCCACCTGATGTCTACTGCCGAGCTGCTGGTATGGAGCGCCGCTGTCGGTGCCATTGGTCTGGTGGTACTTCTGTCCCTGGTCGATGCAATTTTCAGCCGGACTGGCCCCGCGCTGCAGACGCTGGCCTACCTGAGCGGGTTCTGGTTGTTTGTGGCGCTGCTGAGCGGACTTGTAGCGGCCATATGGCCGGCCATGAAGCCGCTTACCCCCACGGCACAAGTCCTTATTGGGCCACTGTGCGCCGCCATGGGCAGCTATGGTTGCGGCCAGTGGCTGTCAGCGCACAAGCGGGACCGGCTCATGAAGGTCAGCCTGCAAACCCTGACGCTGGCAAGCCTGATGGGCGGACCGCTATGCCTCTTGCTGCCACCACCCTGGCGCCTGCCTGTATCTGCAGTGCTGAGTGTGCTGAATATGGCCGTGGCGCTGTGGCTGTCGGTGCGTGCGGCGCAACTTGGCGACCGGCTGGCGTGGGGCCTGGCGCTGGGCTGCCTGCTCAGCCTTCCGCTGCAGATTGGCCTGTACAGCCTGGCGCTTGAAAGCAGCCGTCCGTCGGTGCTTGTGCAGGTCGGTGTGGCGATGGCGGGGCTGGTCAGCGTGCTGGTAACGGCCGTGGTGCTGTGGCAGCGCAATAGGCACACCCAGCGCCTGAACGAGGCACACCTGTCGCGCCGCGACCCCATCACCCAATTACACAGCAGCACCGTCATGGTTCAAAAGATCATTCATGCCCAAAACCGCCGGACCCGTACCCGGCGTGACGGCGCGCTGATGGCGGTGTTGATGTTTGAGCCAGAGCGCTTGCTGACGCAGGTAGGGCAAGTCGGCCTGAATGATATTTACATTCAGGTGGCGCACCGCATGCAGCGGCACACGGGTGTCGTCAACCCCGCAGGGCGCTACTACGACCGATGCTTTGTGGTGTTGATTGAAACCCTGCATTCACCGCGATGGATACGCACACTCGGTTTGCGTGTGGCCTCAAGCCTGCGCCGCCCCATGGAGGTGACCTCACTGGCTGGTGAACGAATCACCGTCACCATTGACATCGCGGTCGGGATTGTGCACATGTCAGCAGCTGGCAAAGATGTTGACCAGCTACTGCATGAAGTACAGCGGGTGGCAGAGGCGGCCCGGGGCATGCGCTCCCGTGCCGCCCTGTTGGACCCGGAAACCCGGCAGGCCGTGCCGGTCGAAAGCGCTGACCTGGCCGACAGCTGGGGGGCCATGCGCGAGCAGCGGGCGGCGGCCGGCAAATCGAGAAAATCTTCCAGGAAGAACATCATGGCCAAGCCCGGGCAAACCGCGGTAAACCCGCTTGAACGACGGCCTTGAAGCCCTGCCAGCGCCTGCGCGGGCCTGCCTGAGGGCCAGATACGGGCTCAGGCCGGGTTGTCGATGTCAATAAACTCGTGCTGCAAGCCAAGTTGCTCCGCCACATGCGCTGCGACGGCTGGCGCGCCGTAGCGCTCGGACGCATGATGACCGCAGGCAATAAAGGCTACGTCCATTTCCCTGGCGTAGTGCGCTTGGGGTTCTGAAATCTCGCCGGTAACAAACACATCAGCACCAGCGGCAATGGCAGCTTCAAAATAGCCCTGCGCACCGCCGGTGCACCATGCTATATTTTTAATAGCTGAATGTAGCCTTCCTACTTGGGCTACAGGCCTTTTAAGTATTTTTTTAACGTGTTCGGCAAGTTCCTGGGCACTCTCAAAGCTGCCCTCGGCCCGCCCGCCCATAAAGCCAAGGTTTTGCTCGCCAAAGCGGGATGTGGCGCTAAGTCCGAGTTGCAGGCCCAATTGCGCGTTGTTGCCGAGTTCGGGGTGCGCATCAAGCGGCAGGTGGTAGGCGTACAGGTTGATGTCGTGCTTTAAAAGCAGGGCCAGGCGCTGCTTCATCCAGCCCGTGACCGTTCCGCTCTGGCCACGCCAGAACAGGCCGTGATGCACAAAAATCGCATCGGCGTTGGCGGCAATCGTCGCTTCAATCAGGGCCAGGCTGGCCGTAACACCCGAGACAATTTTGGCGATGTGCGGCTTGCCTTCCACCTGCAGGCCGTTGGGGCCGTAGTCCTTGAAACGCTCGGGTTGCAGCAGCGCATCGAACGCCGCCAGCAAGTCTGCCCGATTCGCCGTCAAGGTAAAAAACCTTCAATGGAAAGATAACGCTCACCCGTGTCGTAGTTAAAGCCCAGCACCGTGCTGCCGGCAGCAATCTCGGGCAGCTTCTGCGCCATGGCGGCCAGCGTTGCGCCTGACGAAATACCCACCAGCAGGCCTTCTTCGGCGGCACTGCGGCGGGCGTAGTCTTTGGCGGCATCGCCTTCGACCTGAATCACGCCATCCAGCAGGCTGACATCAAGGTTGACCGGAATAAAACCCGCGCCTATTCCCTGAATCGGATGCGGCGACGGTTTGCCGCCGCTAATGACGGGCGAAGCTGCGGGCTCAACGGCAAACACTTTGGTGTTCGGGAATTTGGCCTTCAGCACGCGCGCCACGCCGGTCAAATGGCCGCCCGTGCCCACGCCGGTAATGATGTAGTCAACGCCATCAGGAAAATCGGCCAGAATTTCCAGTGCTGTGGCGTGCACATGGGCATCAATATTGGCCGGGTTTTCAAACTGTTGCGGCATCCACGAGCCGGGCGTTTGCGCCACCAGCTCTTTGGCCCGGGCAATGGCGCCGTTCATGCCTTTTTCACGCGGCGTCAAATCAAAGCTTGCGCCGTAAGCCAGCATCAGGCGGCGCCTTTCAATGCTCATGCTGTCGGGCATCACCAGCACCAGCTTGTAACCCTTGACGGCAGCCACCATGGCCAGCCCCACGCCAGTATTGCCAGAGGTAGGCTCAATGATGGTGGCGCCGGCTTGCAGCACGCCTGACTTCTCGGCCGCTTCAACCATGGCCAGCGCAATACGGTCCTTGATCGAACCGCCGGGGTTACTGCGCTCAGACTTGATGTAAATCTGGTGGCTCTGGCAGGCCGCGCCAAACAGGCGGTTGATGCGAATGTGTGGCGTATTGCCGATGGTGGCGAGAACGCTTGAAGCTTTCATGGAAATCTCCGGTTGAATCTAGCTGGAATGCCCGATCAGAAATTATCGCTTTTATCGGTTTTGGCGCTTCAAGTCATGTCCCCCGCCCACGGTACCTTAAACAAACTAGGCGAAAATCAGCATAGAGCTGGGTTTAAGCGCTTTCAGCCCCAACTAACCCCATCTCCTGCAGCATCCGATCCTCTTTGTATTGCCCACCATGCGTAAATTCTGGCTTCTGTTTTCCCAATCCGTCACGGTGTTTCTGGCGGCCTACTTTGTGGTCGCCACGCTGAAACCGCAGTGGCTGGACCGCAAGCCGTCGTTTAATGCCGTGTCGGTTCTTGAAGCACCAGCGGGCTTGTCGCAGCGCACTACCAGCGCGGTGGGCAGCTTCAGCTCGGCTGCAAAAATCGCATCGGCGGCAGTAGTCAGCATCAACACCAGCAAGGCCGCAGCCAAAAACCCGCACTCTGAAGACCCGTGGTTCAAGTTTTTTTACGGTGACCAGGGCCGCCGCGAGCCGCAGGGCGGGCTGGGAAGCGGCGTCATCATCAGCGCAACAGGCTACATTTTGACCAACAACCATGTGGTTGAAGCCGCCGACGAGATTGAGGTCATCCTCAATGACGGCCGTAAAGCCAGGGCAAAAGTCATTGGCACAGACCCCGACACCGACCTGGCCATTTTAAAAATCGAGCTCGACAAGCTGCCAGTCATCGTGCTGGGCAATTCCGATTCGCTGCAGGTCGGCGACCCGGTACTGGCGATTGGTAACCCCTTTGGCGTGGGCCAGACTGTCACCGGCGGCATCGTCAGCGCGCTGGGCCGTAACCAGCTCGGCATCAACACTTTTGAAAACTTTATCCAGACTGACGCGGCCATCAACCCCGGCAATTCCGGCGGCGCGCTGGTCGACGTCAACGGCAATCTGATGGGCATCAACACCGCGATTTACTCGCGCTCGGGCGGCTCCATGGGCATAGGTTTTGCCATTCCGGTGTCTACCGCCAAACAGGTGCTGGAGAGCATCGTCAAAGACGGCCAGGTCACACGCGGCTGGATTGGCGTGGAGCCCCAGGAACTCAACGCCGAACTGGCTGAGACCTTCAACATCAAGACCAAAAGCGGCGTGATCATCACCGGCGTACTGCAAAACGGCCCCGCTGCGCAAGCCGGCATTCAGCCCGGCGACGTGATCGTGGCGGTAGAAGGCAAAGCCGTCAGCAGCGTGACGGAGCTGCTGGGCGCAGTGGCCGCCCTCAAACCCGGTGTCGCAGCCCCGCTGACGGTGCTGCGCAAAGACAATAAAACCGATATTGCCGTCACGCCGGGCAAACGCCAGCGGCCCAAGCTGCCGCGTTGACGACTGATGTTTGAGCCTCTATTGCTATACAAAAGATAGCTATTTATGCCTGATTTACCTGGGCTTTGGCCCAGAAGCACTCAAAAATAGGGTGTGAACCCGCTCAGGATTTGGCGGCGTCTGCAGCTTCGGCGTCTTCGCGCTTGGTGGTTTTGACAAACAGCTGCGCAGCCACAATGCCGACCTCATACAAGCCGCCCACCACGGCCAGCAGCATG
>JANOCP010000270.1:0-11960 GCA_031412235.1 Polaromonas sp. | reverse complement strand
CGCACTGGCTGGCGCACCCGTCGTTTGCCGATGCGGTAGAGCGGTTTCTGGAGCGTGAAGGGGCAGGCATCGACAACTATGTGGGTGAGCTTGAAAGGCGCACACCCTTCAAGGCAAAATCACCATGAGCTCCCTGTGTTGCACACATGACCCTTTCCGCCCCTGATGCTTCAGTCTTGCTGCCACCCGTCGCGATGCCAGCAACCGCAGCGCTGGGGCGTGCGCACACCCGGCGCCTGCGCGAGGTCTACCGCTCAGCAGGATGGCCCTGCCAGGACATGCTTGAAATCGAGTTGCTGGCTGCAGGCCTGCTGGAGCGGGTGGTCAATTCAACCGGCTTTGAGACATTGCGCCTCACGGATGCCGGAGTCGCCTGCCTGGCTGCTTCGTTGGCAGGCAACCGTTTTTCGCTTTCAAAACACGAGGCACTGGTCGGCATGGTGGCCAGCGAAATGGTCCGTGCCGGCCGCATCACCTGGCGCGGGCTGGCACTGCGCGCCCGTCTTGAGGCTGCAAGCGAAGGCGGACCGGTGCGTTGGTGCATGGCCAAGCCAGACGTTTTTTCCATACGCAACACCTCGGTTGCCGCTTACGTAGACCCCATAGTTCACGAAATCAAGGTGCACCGGTCCGACCTTCTGGGTGATTTGCGCCGACCAGAAAAGCGCGCGGTCTACCTGGAGCTGGGCGGTGAATGCTGGTACGTGCTGGGGGCCGATGCCAAAGGCAGCCCGATTGCATCACCTGATGAAGTGCCCGCCGAATGCGGCGTCATGCTGATGGAAAACCAGCGCCTGGTGGTCGCACGAGCCGCACCCCGGCGCGAGCGAAAAGACCTGCCATTTGGCGTATGGCTGGCATTGGCCAGGGCCACGCCGCTTGCTGGCCTGACCGACGACGATCAGGGTTTGCTTGGCTGCGACGTTGCCAGTGGAACGCCCGAGCCAGGCGCGCAAACGTAACACCCCGTAATGCCTGAAACCGCCGGCTCTAGGGCTGCGTACAGATAGTGGCGATTTACCTGCATTGCGCAAGATCTGATCGGGTAATTCAGGCAAAAAACAAAGCATATGAGCAAAGGTTGGTATGGGGAAATATTACGAGGATGGGTTTAATCCGAAGGACCTGAACATCACCGTGTCCGAATTGCTGGTGGCCACTGCCGACGCCAGCGACGAGCTGCTCGACAGCGCCGTCAGCGAGGTATTGGCGCTACTGCGGGACCGCCTGAAAATGGACGTCGTGTTTGTGTCCGAGTTTGTCGATGGTGAACGGGTCTTTCGCTACGTCGACGCACCACAGGACCGCCCCATGATGTCGCCCGGCGACTCCAACCCGCTCGAAGAAACCTGGTGCCAGCGCGTGGTGGATGGCCGCATTCCTGAGCTGATTCCCGATGTACAGGCCTTTCACGGCAAGGCGCAGCTGCCGCCAGCGCCATTTGAAATCGGTACCCACATCAGCACGCCGGTGCTGCTGGATGACGGTCATGTTTACGGCACACTGTGCTGTTTCAGTTTCAGCCCGCACGAAGCCACGCAACAACGCGACCTGAAAAACCTCAAGTCAGTGGCGATGCTGGTGGCAAAAAAAATAGACAAGGCGAACGCCAGGACAAACTCAAAAAATGGGCTAAAAGCTGAGCCCGTGACGTTCACCTTGATGCCGCGGTGAGCGGCTTGCGTACTTGAAACCCTGTAAGGACCGTGTGCCCAGAGTTCAGGGAGCGTACTTTTACTACTGTATTGATAGCAAGTAAATACCATAATCATTGGGCTGGTAACCATTATGGTATGAAAATCATCATTTGCCAGTGGTTAAGCTTGAGCCATTGGCTGTCACCTGCGCGCCACGGCAAACCCTAGTGCCAGAATCTGCGTCTCTCGGTTAAGGTCAGGCCTGTCAAGACTCCTGAAGAGACACAAGCGATGAAATCACTGACTGGCCTGGACGCTACTTTTTTATACCTTGAAACACCTGAGATGCCCATGCATGTGGGCTCCTTCAATCTGTGCGAGCTACCCGCCGGCTTCAAGGGCAGCTTTCATCAGGAGGTGACCAAACACATTGCCAAACGCATGCACCTGGCACCGGTGTTCAGCCGCAAGCTGGTGTTCATGCCGCTTGATTTGGGGCATCCGCTGTGGGTTGAAGCGGACGAGGTTGACATCAGCTTTCATATTCGACGAGCCGACCCTGGCAAAAAAGGCGCTGCAGCCATGCCGCTGCTTGATGCGCACAAGCTGTGCGCGCAACTGCACGGCGAGCTGATCGACCGCAACTTTCCGCTCTGGGAGTTTTATGTTTTTGACCGTATTCAGCTACCGGCGTCGCAGGGCGGCAAGGTAGTTGCCGGTTTTTTTTCAAAAATCCACCATGCAGCGCTGGACGGAAAAGGCGGCGTCATGCTGGCCAATGCGCTGATGGATTTGAACCCGATACCGCGTGAAGTCGCGCCACCGGACCCGGCCCGCCGCCGCAAGCTTGAGTCTGACCTCAAGCTCGGAAAGATGATTGGCTCGGTGTTTTCAAGCTCGCTGGGGCAACTCGTCAAGGCGGCCAAATCATTGCCGTCGGCGGCTAGCACCTTCGGCAGCACACTGGTCAAACAGTCGGTCGGCAGCTCCGCCAAGGGCATCAAGGCCAAAATGCCCATGAAGCTGGCACCGGCAACGCCTTTTAATGCGGGCATAAGTTCGGGCCGGGTGTTTGTCACGGCTACCGTTCCGCTGGCTGAATGCAAGGCCATGGGCAAGATGGTGGGCGGCTCTTTCAACGACATCGTGCTGTGGATCTGCTCAACTGCACTGCGTGACTACCTCACACAGCACCATAGCCTGCCGAAAAAATCACTGGTAGCGGCCATGCCGGTGTCGCTGCGTGAAGCAGGTGCAACAGACACCACCAACCTGGGCAACCAGGTCAGCATGAGCCTGGTGGAGCTGGGTACGCACCTGGCGCACCCCATCAAGCGCATGAACGCCATCATGGCGTCTACCGCCAAGGTCAAAAGCTCGGTGCAAAGCCTCAAGGGCCTGCTGCCAACGGACTACCCTTCCCTGCTGGCACCCTGGCTCGTGGGCGGTGCTGCAAAAATGGCGCTGAATGCCTACGGCAAAAGCGGTATGGCGAGTCGCCTGCCGATGGTGGCCAATCTGGCCATATCCAATGTGCCTGGCCCGCCTGTGCCGCTGTACCTGGCTGGCGCGAAATTTTTAACCTTTCACCCGCTGTCCATCATCATGCACGGGCTGGCCCTGAACATCACGATCCAGACCTACGCCGGGCATGTTGACTTTGGCATTGTTGCTGACAAAAAGGCCTTGCCGCAAGCCAATGATTTTGCGAAGGCGATTGAGGCTGCCTTCAAGGAGGCACTGGCGCTGCTGGCCATGGCTGCGCCAGTGCAGACATCGACCATCGCCGCGGCGGCGATTGAACCTCGCTCATTGGTAAAAACCCGCAAATCCCTTGTCCCGAAAGTGACGAAAGCAGCACCCATAGAGAAGTCTGCCTCTGTAAAACGCGCCAAGCGCCCTGATACTGTTTTCAGCACCAACAACCGCAATACATCCAATGCTCCAAGCCATGGCAAGTCAGTCGTCAAGCCCATCGTCAAAAAAACCACCACAAAAACCATCAAGCGCAAAGTTGCCTCCGCATAACGCAGCGCCGCACGACCAACCCCCCAGCGCCTGGCTGCTCGCGCTTGAGTTACGCGCTTTCTGGGAGTTTGGCGCGCTGCTGCCCTCATGGCCGATTCTGGCGCGTGCCCCAAAGGGTGACGGCCATGCGGTGATGGTGTTCCCCGGTCTGTCAGCCAATGACGCCTCTACCGTGCCGCTGCGCCACTACCTGCAGTCACTCAACTACAACCCATGGGGATGGGAACAGGGTTTTAATTTTGGTCCGCGCGCAGGTGTGCTCGACGAAGCGAAGAGCAATCTGCAGCGTACCTATGAAAGCACTGGCCGCAAGGTCAGCCTGATTGGCTGGAGCTTGGGCGGCGTGTACGCGCGCGAACTGGCCAAGGAGCTTCCGCACATGGTGCGCGGCGTGATCACACTGGGCACGCCGTTTGCGGGCTCACACAAGTCGACCAATGCATGGCGGGTTTACCAGCTGACCAGTGGCCGCAATATTGAACGCGAGTCTGAAAGCTACGACCTGCCTGCTGCACCGCCGGTGCCCACCACCAGCATTTATTCACGCACTGACGGTGTGGTGTCATGGCAAGCCAGCGTTCAGGCAGCCAGCAAAGGCAACCCGCAAACTGAAAACATTGAAGTGCTGGCGAGCCACATTGGTCTGGGTGTCAACCCCAGCGCCTGGTGGGCAGTAGCTGACCGGCTGGCGCAGCCTGAAGGGCACTGGATGCCTTTTCAGCGCGAAGAAAAGGGCCGCATCCATGGCCTGATATTCCCAAACCCGGCGGCCTGACCCGCAGGCTGCCTGTAACCGGGTGCGGGCTTCAGCGCACCACCAGCACCGGCACGGTGCAACCGGCCAATACCTGTGTGGCCACAGATCCCATGACCAGGTTGACCAACGCGCCATGTCCGTGAGACCCCAAAACCAGCAGGTCAAATTTGCCGGCCTTAGCGACTTTCGAAATCAATTCTCCAGCGGGGCCGACCTTCCAGCTGCTTTTGGCGTCAATGCCGTGGCGCAGCAAAAACTTGGTGACGGGTGCGATGACCTTCTCGGCCTGCTCGGCCAGGTACTCGTCAACCACCTGGTTGCCGACAGCGCTGCGTACCCGCGGCGGCAAGGCAGGTTGCACAGTCAGGATCATGTACTCGTTGTGGGCCATGAAAAGTTCATCGTGGGTAGCAAGATAAGCCAGCATTTTTTTG
The DNA here is from genome assembly GCA_031412235.1 of Polaromonas sp. Lineage (GTDB taxonomy): Bacteria > Pseudomonadota > Gammaproteobacteria > Burkholderiales > Burkholderiaceae_C > Polaromonas. Next base: position 7,104 of record JANOCP010000270.1, on the reverse strand, counting down.
GTGTAGCTGCTGCCATCTACTGCGAGAAGAATTTTCATGATGCTGGGCTCCTGAGGTGTGGATCACTGCAGTGTAGCCAACAGCGGATGGTCGGCGTTGCCACAGATCAAGCAGGCAGCCTTTTTGTGTACCGTTAAATCATCAGCAACACACGAATTATTTCCAGCGCACGGCGGTGCCGCGTTTTTACGGTACCCAACGGAAGTTCCAGATAAGTGGCAATTTCAGAAAAAGTCATGTCTTCGCGGTAAATAAGGCCCATCAGCTCCCGAAACCTGACCGGCAACTCATCAATCAGCGCGTCTACTGAATGTATGTCGGTAGCCATTGCCGCGTAGTCGGACACTACGATTTCAAGTGGTGCGGCTACCGATTCCAGCCCGTGCAACTGCGACATGCGAATATTGCCGCCCCCGCTGGAAAGATTTTTGTTTTCGGTATCCATGACAACGTTCAGGGCGCAGTTACGCACAATTGTCAAAAACCAGGCGAACGGGGTTCCCTCCGAGCTTTGGTAGGACCGCGCGCTGCGCCATAAGCGCAAATAGGTCTCCTGAACAACATCTTCAATATGTGAGGCGTCAAGCAGGACCGCCGAAGCCACCTGGGCGGCATCGAGCAGGGTATCGTCATGGAACTCGTCAAAGGCATCCCGGTCGCCTTCTGCAATTCGCTGCAATAAGACAATCTGCCGGCCAATGCGTTGTTGCCTTTGCCCCAGCAGGGTGAACTCAGACATTCTTTCGGTACCAGGCCAGCGTTTGCGTCATGGCTTCGAGCATGGAGGTCGGTTTTTGGGCCAGGCGATTTTGCAGGTCACTGCCGTCGAGAATGTAATTGTTGTCGTACATGAAGTAGCGTGAGAGTGCTCCGCGAGCAGTCCGGTTAAACGCGGCATGCAGTATCAGGTCTGCCTTGCCAAGCTGGGTGGTTGGCATATTTTGCCCCAAGGCATGGCGTACGAAGCCTGCAAATTGCAGCGGTGTAAGCGGGCCAAGTTGCGGCGCTATCCAGTCGCGGCCCCATAACTCAGCCTGGTGTGCCAGACAGCCCAGCCCGGCGAGGGTTTCACCAAAGTCGTCAATATAGTTAAAGCTGCGTGAAGCTTCCGGGTCACCCATGAGCACTACACGGCGGCCGCGCAACGCAGCACCAAACACGCCGTTACCCAAAGTGCCGCCTGTGATACCAGGACCAAACGACTCTCCCCCCCTGACAATCGCGAACTGGAGCGCATGGGTGCTACGCATGGCAAAAAGCTCAGCCGCAACCTGCGCCAGAACCCGGCCACGACGGCTCACCGGCGCGATGGGGTGCCGGTTAGTCATCACCGGCGCCCAGGGTCTACCCAGCACCTCGGTGCTCTGGGGAACAATAAGCGGTACCTTGAAGCTTGCGGCGGCCAGCGCCACTGTTCGGGTCAGCAAGGCGTGTTCGGCGTCCCACCTGGATGCCTGCGGTTGCCCGCAGTGATAGACCACTGTCGCGCTCTCAAGCACACCACGCAGCGCCTTGGGATCATGTGCATCAGCCAGGCTATGCGTACAAGACCCAGGCAGTTGTTGCTGCAAAGGCTTGCGGCTGGCGAAGTGGGCACGTATGCCTTTACTCAACAGGGCCTTGCCAACCGCGCGCGCCACCGGCCCGGTACCAATGATGAGATGGTGCTGTGGCTTGTTGGGCTGCGGGACAAGGGCTGGTGACGACCGATGCGGGCGACTCGTCGTGGACGTGCGGGGCGGTAGGGAGCTCATAGTCCTATCTACCGGCGAATTCACGTTTCGGTTCAGATTTTGCCGAAATAAAGATTGTCAGACGCACTGGAGCTAGCCGAGCCGCGCGTTTGAGCAAAAATTCGCTCCCCGGAAGGCATGGAACTCAAAACGGCCGCACTTGCTGCCAAGCCCACCCAGCTCGGTTTTCAATAGCTATCGGGGCCCGATTTATTCGGGCCGCAGCTATTTTTTTGCAAAACTGGCACCTGAACATGCTGCAGGAGCCAGGCAATGCGGCAGCAGGGGCCAAGAGCCTGGCAAATCAGGTTTTGGCGTTTGCGGCGGCGTAATTGGCAATCCCATCAGTGATTTCTTTCTGGGCCGCTTCAGGGCCTTCCCATCCGCTAATCTTTACCCACTTGCCTTCTTCAAGATCCTTGTAGTGCTCAAAAAAGTGGGCAATGGTCTTCAGGCGCAGCGGATTCATGTCTTCGGGCTTTTTCCAGTGGCTGTAGAGCGAGCATTTTTTGTCAATCGGCACCGCCAGTACCTTGCCGTCTTCACCGGCTTCGTCCGTCATCTTCAAAATACCGATAGCGCGGCAGGTTACCACCACACCAGGAATCAGCGGCACCGGCGTAATCACCAGCACATCAACCGGGTCGCCGTCACCGCTGATGGTTTGCGGTACGTAGCCGTAGTTGGTCGGGTAGTGCATGGACGTACTCATAAAGCGGTCCACAAAAATCGCGCCAGACTCCTTGTCTACTTCATATTTCACCGGGTCAGCGTTCATCGGGATCTCGATGATGACGTTAAAGGATTCGGGAACGTTTTTGCCTGGAGTAACTTTGGATAAAGACATGGTGGTTTGTTGTTGAAGAGATAAGTGAAACACGCAAAATGACGCCTCAAGGCGCACAGACCGCAAAGTACCAGCGCCAGGGCTGACTGCTAAGGATTTACCCTCATTTTACTGATTCGAACCTGACGACCGTGAAAGTTGTCATGTTTTGGCGTTAAATTTCAGCAGTTGGCCAATCGTCTCCGCATCATGTTCAGAGCAACGAGGAAGCAACGCAGCGGGGACTCCGCTAGCGTGGTGTCCCCTCCAGGCGAAAAACGACGTAGGAGATTTTTGATATGTCATCTGTGACAGCTAACTTGGCGCTCTATCTTGCGCTGGCGTGTGGACTCATCGCCGTGGCTTACGGGATTTGGGCGCGCAGCTGGATTCTTTCCCAGGACGCAGGCAATGCCCGCATGCAAGAGATTGCAGCCGCGATCCAAACCGGTGCCGCTGCCTATCTGGCCCGGCAATACAAGACCATTGCCATCGTCGGCGTTATTCTGGCGGTACTCATCGGCTTTTTTCTTGACGGCAAGTCGGCGATCGGCTTTGTAGTAGGCGCCTTGCTGTCGGGCGCTTGCGGCTTTATCGGTATGAATGTTTCAGTACGCGCCAATGTGCGTACCGCGCAAGCCGCCACCAAAGGCATTGGCCCCGCGCTTGACGTCGCCTTCAGGGGCGGTGCCATTACCGGCATGCTGGTAGTGGGCCTGGGCTTGCTGGGCGTGACGGCTTTTTACTGGTTTCTGGTCGGCAACGGTAACTACACACCTGATAAAAAGCTGGCCGAGCTGCTTAACCCGCTGATTGGCTTTGCATTCGGTTCATCACTGATCTCGATTTTCGCGCGTCTGGGTGGCGGTATTTTTACCAAAGGTGCAGACGTCGGTGCTGACCTGGTTGGCAAGGTTGAGGCCGGCATCCCCGAGGACGACCCGCGCAATCCGGCCGTGATCGCCGACAACGTGGGTGACAACGTGGGCGACTGCGCCGGTATGGCTGCTGACCTGTTTGAAACCTATGCCGTAACCCTGATTGCCACCATGGTGCTGGGCGCGCTGCTGGTGGCTGCTGCGCCTGTCAATGCGGTGCTGTATCCGCTGGCACTCGGTGCCGTCTCGATTGTTGCGTCAATTATTGGCTGCTTCTTCGTCAAGGCCTCGCCTGGCATGAAAAACGTCATGCCTGCGCTGTACAAGGGCCTGGCGATTGCAGGCATTTTGTCGCTGGTAGCGTTTTACTTCGTCACCATGTGGCTGATACCTGACAACGCGATTACCGCCACGGGCAGCCAGATGAAACTGTTTGGTGCCTGCGCCGTTGGCCTGGTACTGACAGCCGCACTGGTGTGGGTGACCGAGTACTACACCGGCACGCAGTACGCGCCAGTTAAACACATTGCACAAGCCTCTACCACCGGCCACGGTACCAACATCATTGCCGGCCTGGGCGTGTCCATGCGCTCAACGGCCTGGCCTGTCATGTTTGTGTGCGTCGCCATTCTGGTGTCATTCAAGCTGGCTGGCCTTTACGGCATTGCGATTGCGGCTACATCCATGCTCAGCATGGCCGGTATTGTGGTGGCGCTTGACGCTTACGGCCCCATCACCGACAACGCTGGCGGCATTGCCGAGATGGCCGACATGCCGCCCGAAGTGCGCGCCGTGACTGACACGCTCGACGCGGTAGGCAACACCACCAAGGCTGTGACCAAAGGCTACGCGATTGGCTCTGCCGGTCTGGCTGCACTGGTGCTGTTTGCTGACTACACCCACAAGCTTGAGGGCTATGGCCGCGCCATCAGCTTTGACCTGAGCGACCCGATGGTGATTGTTGGCCTGTTCATTGGTGGTCTGATTCCGTATTTGTTTGGTGCCATGGCCATGGAAGCCGTGGGCCGCGCTGCAGGCTCGGTGGTGGTTGAAGTGCGCCGCCAGTTCGCTGATGGCCTGATCATGGCTGGCAAACGCAAGCCCGACTACAGCGCTGCGGTTGACATGCTGACCACGTCGGCCATCAAGGAAATGATCATCCCGTCACTGCTGCCCGTCATCGTGCCGATTCTGGTCGGCTTGCTGCTGGGCCCCAAAGCGCTGGGCGGAATGCTGATGGGCACCATCGTGACCGGCCTGTTTGTGGCGATTTCGATGTGTACCGGTGGCGGTGCCTGGGACAACGCCAAAAAATACATCGAAGACGGCAACCACGGCGGCAAGGGCTCTGAAGCACACAAAGCCGCCGTGACCGGCGACACCGTGGGCGACCCCTACAAAGACACCGCTGGCCCGGCGATTAACCCGCTGATCAAGATCATCAACATCGTGGCGCTGCTGATCGTGCCTCTGATGATGAAGTTCCATGGCGGCGAGGCGACTGCTGCACCCGCAACGCCGATGGCTGCACCCGCTGCCATTAGCGCTCCAGCGGCAACGGTGATGGCACCTGCCATGCCAGCGCCTGCGCCAAAACAGGCACCTGACGCGGCCGCAACGCCTACGCCCGTACCGGCATCAGCGGCAAAGTAAAACTGGCTGCCCTGCTATCAAGCCCGCTCCGGCGGGCTTTTTTACGCACTTTCGTCTATGCCAGGCACGAAAGATGCGAACAAAAAAGTACACTGAATCAGATTTCGACACGGCACTTCCAGGGTATATTTGCTATCAAATATATAGCTATTTATAGCCGTTCTCATTGGGCTCCGGCCATATATGACCAAAAATTTATCGTTTTCGAGATCACCCAGCGCGCTTAGCCCGGTATTTCTACGCTTTCCTTGAATCCAACCCGCACAGGCTACACATGCTCCAACTACGCCCCAACTGCGAATGCTGTAACAAAGACCTGCCCAACGAGTCAACTGACGCGCGCATTTGCACTTTTGAATGTACTTTTTGCAGCAGCTGCGCAAATGACAAGCTCAAGGGCGTTTGCCCAAACTGCGGCGGGGAACTGGTCACCCGTCCGCGCCGCCCTGCTGGCAAGCTGGCCAAGCACCCAGCGTCTACCGAACGGGTCTACAAGCCCTCTGGCTGCAGTGCCAGCGCCTAGAATTCGATCTGAATCCCGAAACTCAAGCAACAGGCAATCCAATTCATGGCTTCAATCAATTTCATCGGTGGCGAAAAAGGCGGCGTGGGAAAATCAGTCACAGCCCGTGTACTGGCCCAGTACTTTATTGACAGAGGCGTGCCATTTACCGGTTTTGACACCGACCGCTCGCACAACTCGTTTAACCGCTTTTATTCAGACTACGCTTCGCCCGTCGTGGTTGACAGCTATGAGGGCCTGGATTTGATTGTTGCGGCGTTTGAAGACAACCCGCAGCAAAACGTCATCGTCGACCTTGCCGCGCAGACCTCCAGCCCGCTGACCCAATGGATCAGGGACGCCAGCCTGATGGAGCTGTTTGCCGACATGGGCATTACCGTCAATTTCTGGCACGTGATGGACGATGGTCGTGACGCGGTTGACCTGCTGGGCCGGCTGGTAGACACCTACGGCCCTGGCCCAAATTACATCGTGGTGCAAAACCATGGCCGCGGCTCAAACTTTGTACTACTGCAGAACTCGTACGCGCTGCAAAAAGCTGAAGCACTGGGCGCGCATGTCATCGAGCTGCCACGCCTGCACGACGCCAGCATGCGCAAGATCGACCAGCACAACACCAGCTTCTGGAAAGCCTGCAATGACCGCGAGAGCCCTGATGCGCTCGGCATTCTGGAACGTCAGCGCGTCAAAACCTGGCTGAAAAACTGCTACGAGATTTTTGAAAAGCTGCCGGTTTAACTGCAGCTTGCCTCAGGCCTGTCAAGCTGCGCGCAAGGCATCTTTGAGCTGCTGGCCGATCTCGGGCTTGTCTGCAAACGGGTTTGTCGGGTTGCGGGCCTGCAAAATATCTTCGAGCCGCGTTTGCACCGACTTGATGGCCTTGGGGTGGCTGTAGATATAGAACTGGTTTTTGGCGATGGCGTCAAACACCAGCTGCGCCACGTCCGCCGCGCTGACTTTGCCTGAGCCTACCGCCTTGCCTATCATGGCCTGCTGGATCAGCTGGCTTTTGGTAGGTTTTTCGCGACCAAGGCCCGCTGGCTGATTGCGGTGGCTGCGGCTGATGCCGGTATCCACAAAAAACGGGCACAGTACCGAGGCGCCAATCTGGTCTGTAACCAGCGACAAGTCCTGGTACAAGGTCTCACTTAACGAAACCACAGCATGCTTGCTGACGTTGTAAACACCCATATTGGGGGGGTTAAGCAAACCGGCCATGCTGGCAGTGTTGACGATATGCCCCTGCCACTTCGGGTCCTTTTTAGCCGCCTCAAGCATCATGGGGGTGAAGACGCGTACGCCATGCACCACGCCCATGACATTGACGCCCATTACCCAGTCCCAGTCCTTGACCGAGTTTTCCCATATCAGCCCGCCCGAACCCACACCGGCGTTGCTAAACACGAAATGCGGCGCGCCAAAGCGTTCATGGACGGCCAGGCCAAGGGCTTCCATTTGCTCTGCACTTGATACATCGACCTTGCGTGCCAG
>JANOCP010000269.1:0-15111 GCA_031412235.1 Polaromonas sp. | reverse complement strand
GTGGTGCGCCGGTTTGGGTCGCCGCCTGTGACCGTGCATGGTTGCGCGGGCACTTGCAGGCACTCGAAGTCGCCGGCAGGCCCGTCACCCGCATCGTGCCGGAGTTTGCACCGGAAACCGGGGCCCTGCAGTTACATGTAGTGGGCGAGGCCGATTTGCCATTTATGGTGCTCACCGGCCAGGCCGTGAGTGGCGTGATGTTTTTGCCACTGGGCAGTGCGGGCCTGGCCCTTATTTCCTCACTTCCTGATACAGACGACGAAATGCTGACGCTGGCAGAGCCCGCCGTGGCCGCGCTGGCCGAGCAGCTTTTGCAGCGCAAGGTCAGTTTGCTGACGCGTCAGCAGCGCTGGCTCGATGCCTCGCGTTCACCCTGGGACCTGGCGCAGTTTGACTTCACCAATACCAGCCGTACCCGTACCGTCAAACGCTTGTCCAGCGTGGGTCGTGAAATCTGGCAGGCACCGGGCTGGCGCCCTGCAAGATGGGGCGTTGCGGTTTTGGTGCTGGCTAATCTGGCGGGCCTGAATGCCTGGGCCTGGAAAGAACAATCAGCATTGCAGGCGCGCCGCAAGGCTATTGAAACCACGCTGACGCAAACCTTTCCGCAGGTCAGGGTGGTGGTTGATGCCCCCTTGCAAATGGAGCGCGAAGTAGCCGCACTGCGCCAGGCCACCGGGGCGGCATCAGGGCGTGACCTGGAGGCGATTCTTGCAGCGCTGGGGGCCGCAACGCCCGCCGACAAAACAGCCAGCGCGATTGAGTTTTCAGCCGGTGAGGCCCGCATCAAGGGCTTGCAGCTCAACGCGCAGGAGTCCGCTGACCTGTCTGCCCGGCTCAAGGGGCTGGGTTACAGCGCGCGCCTTGAAGGTGACACTGCCGTTATCAAACAAGACAGCGCGCAGGGAGCCGCACCATGACATTAGCGCTCACCGCCCAATTGCAGGCCCGCTGGCGCGCACTTGACGCCCGCGAGCAAACTTTGCTGGGTAGCGCCGCCGTTTTGATTGGCCTGGCTTTGCTGTGGTGGCTGCTGATAGCGCCTCCGCTGCAAACGCTTCGTCAGGCCGATGCCCAGCAGCGCAGCCTGAATGCGCAACTGCAAAAGATGCAGGCTCTGCAGGCGCAGGCCCAGGCGCTGATATCGCAGCCCAAAATCAACCGCGAGGATGCCTTGCGTGCGCTCGAAACCTCGGTCAAGCAGCGCCTGGGGGCCAGTGCGCAGATCAACACTGTGGGGGACCGCGCTACCGTCACGCTGCGCAATACTCCCGCCGATGCACTGTCGCAATGGTTGACGCAGGCCCGTGTGAATGCGCGCGCTATTCCGGCAGAGGTACGCCTGACGCGCAATACGAGCACGCCGGGTGGCCTTGCTGCATGGGACGGTACCCTCGTATTGGCGCTTCCGGCGCAGTGACCCTGGCTCACGACCCACGCCTGACCAACACCATGCTGCGCTTTCCTTCCATCCGTGCTTCCATGCCGTCGAGTTCAGTGGGCCGGACGTTTCGGCATCCCGACCTCGCTGCACCCTGGAACTGGGCCGTGCTGGGCAGCTTGTTGGGCCTGATTTTTGTGTTGGTGCTGTTCGCGCCCGCGCGCTGGCTGGCGGCTGCGGTCCATGAGGGTACTTCAGGCCGTGTGCAATTAATCGAAGCGCGCGGCACGGTCTGGACGGGCTCTGCGCGGCTTTTGCTTGCCGGTGGCGCTGGCAGCCGTGACAGCGCTGCGCTGCCAGGGCAAATCGACTGGCGCTTGCGCCCGGGCTGGCTGGCCCTGAACCTGCAATTAAGTGCTGACTGCTGCACCACAACACCGCTCCGGGCCAGGCTGTCCAGGAGCTGGACTGGTACAGCGCTGCAGCTGTCTGATGCGGCATCGCAGTGGCCTGCCAGCCTGCTGGCCGGACTCGGTACCCCGTGGAACACGGTGCAGGCCGAGGGCAGTTTGCAACTTGCGACGCAGGGCCTGTCAGTAGAATGGTTTGAGGGGTGGCTTGCTGTGTCGGGAATCGCCGACCTGACCGCGCTTGGCCTGTCATCGCGCCTGTCCACCCTCAAACCGATGGGCAGTTATCGCCTCAGGCTCAACGGAAACAGCGGAGGCAGCACGGCCACACTGGAACTCTCGACACTCGAAGGCAGTCTGCAGTTAACGGGCAGCGGCCGCTGGGTTGGGCCACGCCTGCGTTTTCAGGGTGTTGCCAGCGCGGCGCCAGAACGCGAAGCAGCCCTGGCCAACTTGCTGAATATCATTGGGCGTCGCGACGGCGCGCGTTCCATCATTACTTTGGGCTAAACACATGACTACCCGCCAGACCCGACCCCCCATGCGCCTTCTTCCCCGTGTCAACATGGTTTTTCCAAAGTTTCAATTTGCTACTTGTTTGATAGCTGTATATGCCCTATTTACATGGGCTGCGGGCACGTCTCATGCTCAAAACGTGCCCGCAAGCCCATCTCGGCCGGCGTCGCCCGCTGGCGCAGCGCGTGCAGGCGGTCCGGTGACGCTGAACTTCTCAAATGCCGAGATTGATGCCGTGGCCCGCACCATGGCCGTCATCACCGGGCGCAATGTGGTGGTTGACCCGCGCGTCAAGGGCACCATGACGCTGGTCACCACGACGCCCGTCACGCCCGCGCAGGCACTACGCCAGTTTTCAACGCAGTTGCGTACCCAGGGTTTTGCACTTGTTGAGTCATCCGGCCTGTACCTGGTGGTGCCTGAAGCCGATGCCAAGCTGCAAAGCGGTGCCGTATCTGCCGGCGCGGTGCCTGCCGCCAGTGGCCAGATCATCACGCAAATCTTTCGTCTCAACCACGAAACTGCCAATAACCTGGTGCCTGTGCTTCGCCCACTGATAAGCCCCAACAACACCATCAACGTCAATCCGGGCAACAACTCGCTCATCATCACTGACTATGCCGACAACCTTCAGCGCATGGGCACCATCATCGCTGCGCTGGATGTGGCCAATGCCACCGGCGTTGAAATCATTCGCCTGCAGCACGCCATAGCCACAGACCTGGCACCTCTGGTCACGCGACTGATTGAATCGGGCGGTGGGGCTGGCGCTGGCGCTGGCCAGGCCGATACGTCTTTCAGAACCACGCTGGTGGCCGAGCCGCGCAGTAATTCACTGATTTTGCGTGCAGCCAACCCGGCACGGCTGGCGCTGGTCAGAACACTGGTTGAAAAGCTCGACCAGGGTGCTTTCAATGGACCGGGCAGCAGCGCGGGCAACAAGGAGTCAGCCACCGGCAATATCTATGTGGTGTACCTTAAAAACGCCGATGCGACCAAGCTGGCCACCACCTTGCGTGCCGCGCTGGCCGCCAATTCTGGCAGTGGTGCCGCCAGCGGTGGGCTTTCAAGCGGTGCTTCGCCGCTTGCCAGTACTTCTGGCGTTGGCGGTGCCGCCGGCAGCACTGCTGCTACCGGCAGCCTGAGCGTGACGCAGCCCTCTACCGGCGGGCAAATTCAGGCTGACCCCGCCACCAATTCCCTCATCATCACGGCGCCCGAGCCGCAGTACCGGCAATTGCGCGCCGTGATTGACAAGCTCGATGCGCGGCGTGCCCAGGTGTTTGTTGAAAGCCTGATTGCCGAGGTCAATGCTGACAAGGCGGCCGAGTTCGGCATCCAGTTTCAGGGTGCGCTCGGTAAAAAGGGTGATGGCAATATTGGCCTGCTGGGCACCAACTTCACCATAGGTGGGGCAAATATCATCAGCCTGGCAACCCAGGCCGCCAGCGGCGGCGCGGTGCCCTCAACTGGCGGTAACCTTGGCATCGCAAGCAAGCAGGGCAACGGCGTTTATGTGTTGGGTTTTCTGGCCCGTTTTCTGGAGTCAAGCGGCGAGGGTAATGTGCTTTCCACCCCTAACCTGCTGACGCTCGACAACGAAGAAGCCCGCATTGTGGTGGGCCGAAACGTGCCCTTTGTGACTGGCCAGTACACCAGCAACAACAGCAGCACGGGTTCGGTGAATCCGTTTCAGACCATTGAGCGCAAGGACGTGGGCCTGACCCTGCGCGTCAAACCGCAAATCAGTGAAGACGGCAGCGTGAAGCTGCAGGTCTTTCAGGAGGTCAGCAGTGTTGACCCAGCCACGATTAACTCCCCCAACGGCCCGACCACCAACAAGCGCTCGATTGAGTCGAATGTGGTGGTGGAAGACGGTGCCATCGTGGTGCTCGGCGGTTTGCTGACCGATGAATATTCAGGTGGCCAGGAAAAAGTGCCCGGTCTGGGCGATATTCCGATTTTTGGAAATCTCTTCAAGGGCGAGGCCCGAACGCGCAAGAAGTCCAACCTGATGGTGTTCTTGCGGCCAGTGGTGGTGCGCGACGCTACCGCTACCGACAACCTGTCCATGGACCGTTATGAGTTCATGCGCGGCGCCCAGAAAGAAGGCCAGCCCGTACCCAGCGTGATGGTGCCGATTAACGGAGCAGCGATACTGCCGCCGCGCCCACCCTACGCACCCGGAGCCGCGCCCGCCATGCTTCCGGCCCTGCCTTTGTCCACCCCTGCGCCTGTCAAGTAAGTCCCTATGCGCTACCCCTTGCCCTACGCGTTTGCCCGCAGCAATGCCTTGTTGCTTGAGGGCGATGGTCAAAGCCTGACCTTGTGGCACAACCCCAGCCCTGATCTGGGTGCCATGGGCGAAGTCATGCGCAAGTACGGCGCGCACAGCCCCGCATTGACACTGCAGCGCGCCGACCCCGGCACCCTGGCCCAGCGCATCAGCGCGGCCTATGCCGGTGGCGAATCCAGTGCCGCCACCGTGGTCAGTGAAGTCGAATCTGACGCCGACCTGTCGCGCATGATGCAAGACCTGCCTGCGGTAGAGGACTTGCTTGAAACATCAGACGACGCGCCCATCATCCGCATGCTTAACGCCTTGCTGACCCAGGCCGCACGCGACGGTGCCAGTGATATTCATATTGAACCCTACGAGCGTCATTCAAGCGTGCGCTTTCGGGTGGATGGCACGCTGCGCGAAGTGGTGCAGCCCAACCGCGCCCTGCATGCCGCACTGATCTCGCGCCTGAAGATCATGGCCGACCTCGATATTTCTGAAAAACGCCTGCCGCAAGATGGCCGTATCAGTTTGCGCATAGGTACCCGCGCGGTCGATGTGCGCGTCAGTACGCTGCCGAGCGCCCACGGTGAACGCGCGGTGCTGCGCCTGCTGGATAAAAGCGAAAGCAAGCTGAGCCTTGAGTCGGTCGGCATGCAGGGCGACGTGCTGCGCCGCTTTGAGCAGCTGGTGACGCAGCCGCACGGCATTATTCTGGTGACGGGGCCTACCGGCTCCGGCAAAACCACTACGCTGTACGCCGCGCTGCAGCGGCTTGATGCAGGGGCCAGCAACATCATGACGGTTGAAGACCCGATTGAATACGAGCTGCCCGGCATCGGCCAGACGCAGGTCAATGCCAAAATCGATCTGGACTTTGCCAAGGCCTTGCGTGCGATTTTGCGGCAAGACCCTGACGTGATCATGATCGGTGAGATCCGCGATTTTGAAACTGCGCAAATTGCCATTCAGGCGTCACTCACCGGCCATCTGGTGCTGGCTACCCTGCACACCAATGATGCAGCGAGTGCTGTAACGCGCTTGACCGATATGGGCGTTGAGCCATTTTTGCTCAGCTCTTCATTGCTCGGCGTACTGGCGCAGCGCCTGGTGCGCAAGGTGTGTGTGCATTGCAGCGGTACCGGCTGCGCAGAATGCGGCCAGACCGGCTACCAGGGTCGTACTGGCGTGTTTGAGCTGATGGTGGCCAACGATGCGATTCGTGCCCAGGTGCATAACCGTGCGTCCGAGGCTGACATTCGCACAGCTGCCATCGGTGCAGGCATGGCGCTGATGCGCGATGACGGTGAGCGTCTGGTAGCCGCAGGCATCACCTCGCGTGAAGAGCTGCTACGGGTCACGCGCGACTGATATGGCCCCCACGCTCAGCACTTCGTGTCTTTCGCTGCCCCCCAAGGGGGCCGCTGCGCCTGTGGCCCGGCAAAGCCGGTTCCACGGCCCCTGCTTGAAAAGATACGAGTCCCGAAGGTCGCGCATCATGACTGCGATCGTTCTGCCGTACGAACAGACTCACTGATGCCAGCTTATTCTTTTGAAGCCATGCAGGCCGACGGCAAGGTCCGCCGTGGCGTGATCGAGGCCGACACTGCCAAGTCTGCTCGCGGCCTGCTGCGGGCCCAGGCGCTGGTGCCGCTGGTGGTTAATGTGGTTAGCGGCGGCGACTCTGGCAACGCGCCAACATCACTGTTGCAAACCAACCTCTTTGGTGGCCGTGTTTTCAATTCCACACGGCTGGCTATCTGGACGCGTCAGCTGGCCGGGCTGGTGGCTGCAGGCCTGCCGCTTGAACGCGCACTGACGGCGCTTGCCGATGAAGCCGAAGACGAAAAGCAGCGCAACCTGGTAGCCGCCTTGCGCGCCGAGGTGAATGGCGGCTCCAGCTTTGCACGCGCGCTGTCACAACACCCACGCGAGTTTGAGCCGATCTACACCGCCGTGATTGGTGCTGGCGAGCAAAGCGGTCATTTGGGCATGGTGCTTGAGCGCCTGTCCGATGATCTTGAAGAGCGCCAGACGCTCAAGTCAAAGCTCGTGGCTGCCGCGCTGTACCCGGCCATTGTCACGCTGGTAGCCATCGTCATCGTGATGTTTCTGGTCGGCTATGTGGTGCCGCAGGTGGCCAATGTTTTTGCAGGCACCAAGCGCGCGCTGCCTTTTTTGACGGTTGCCATGCTGGCCATGAGCGACCTCGTTCGCAGCTATGGCTGGGCATTGCTGGGCACACTGGTTTTGACGGCTATTGGCGTACGTTTTGCCTTGCGTAATGAAGGGTTTCGTGAGAAGTTCGATGCTTCCACATTGAACATTCCGATCGTCGGGCGGCTGGCGCGTGACTATAACGCAGCCCGTTTCGCCAGTACGCTGGCCATGCTGGCCGGGGCTGGTCTGCCAATCTTGAAAGCGCTGCAGGCCGCTGCTGAAACCCTGTCAAACCGCGCCATGCGTGCCGATGCGCTCGATGCGCTGTTGCTGGTGCGTGAAGGCGCGCCGCTGGCATCTGCGTTGGCGCAAAAAAAGCGCTTTCCGGGGCTGGTCAGCATGTTTGCCCGCCTGGGTGAGCAAACCGGACAGTTGCCCGTGATGCTGCAGCGCGCCGCCGTTCAGTTGTCCAATGAAGTGCAGCGCCGCGCCATGGCGCTTGCCACTATTCTGGAGCCACTGCTTATCGTGGCGATGGGCCTGGTGGTGATGCTGATCGTACTGGCAGTACTGCTGCCGATTATTCAGCTCAACCAGTTCGTGAAGTAAGCCGCTGTAGGTTCTGGAGGTTCACGCCTCAAACCCGCAAGCCAGACGCACGGCTGCAACGTCTTCGCTGCTAAGCAAGGCAATCAGCTCATGCGCTGCCTGACTCTGCGTCGCCTGGGTACACACGGCCGCGGTGTACACCGTTGCCAGCTCAAACTCTTTGGGTAGCGGCGCAACCAGCTCAACCCCATCAATATACAAAATCTCGGTACCCTGGGTGCAACCGATAAGGCCTGTGCCTTCAGCTTCAGCCATCGCCTTCATGGCTGTTGCGCCATTGGCAAAAGGGTGCAGGCGATCTGCAAGCTCCACCTCAAGCCCGAGCTGCTTGAGCACGTTCATGAAGTGAATCCCGGCGGTTGCCTTGACCGGGTCCGGAAAGTAAATACCGCGCGCCGACCGCAATACGGCTTGTAGTTGGGCGGGGCTGCTGATATCGACCGGCTGGTCACCGGTTTTGACGGCAATACCCGTTTTTACAGCGCCCAGAGCCCGCGCGCTGCCCGCTACAAGCCGGCCACTGGCGGTGAGCTGAGCCACCAGGGCATCAGAAAGAATCAGCACATCACAGGGGGCACCTGCCAGCAGGCGGTCTTTCATCATGCCTACGGCGCCAAACGTTGAGGCAATCCGGCAGGCATGTTGGGCTTCAAAACGTTCTTTTAGTTGGGCTACCAGGCCTTGGGCAGCACCGCCGCTGAGCAGGTTGACTTGAGAGGAAGTTTGCATGAGTGTTGGTTTAGTCGACCTTGATATTGGCGGCCTTGATCACGCCCGCCCATTTGGTGATGTCGTCGCGCGTATATTTGTCAAACACTTCGGGGTTCATGACCATGGGGGTTGCGCCCTGCCTGGACCACAGCTGCTTGACCTCGGCCTGCGCGGCGATTTTTGACACTGCTTCATTAAGCCTGTCAACCACAGCCTTGGGTGTACCGCGCGGTGCCATCAGGCCCAGCCATATGGTGGCCTCATAGCCGGGTACGCCTGCTTCACTGAGCGTGGGCACATCAGGCAACACATCAGAGCGCACCTTGCCGGTGGTGGCCAGGGCCTTGACCTTGCCGGCCTTGACCTGTTCAGACATGGTGGTGACGGCATCAAACATGACATCAACCTGCCCGCCAATCACGTCGGTGCGCGCACCGGTGCTGCCGCGGTAGGGAATGTGCACCAGGTAAACGCCAGCCATGTTTTTAAACAGCTCGCCTGCCATGTGGTAGGGCGTTCCGGGGCCAGACGATGCGTAATTGATCTTTCCGGGTTTTGCTTTGGCCTGTGCTATCAGGTCCTTTAGCGTTGACGCAGGAACAGCCGGGTGGGCCACCAATACCAGGTCTGAATAGTTGATGGGCGCAACTGCCACAAAGTCACGCAGCAGCTGAAACGGCTTGTTCGGAATCAGTGACTCATTAACGGTATGCGCATTGGACATCAGCAGCAGGGTGTAGCCGTCAGGCGCAGACTTTGCGGCTACATCGGTGCCAATCACAGAGCCGGCGCCGGGCTTGTTGTCGATCACAAAGGACTGACCCAAGGCATCCTGTAAACGCTGGGCCATAAAACGCGCATACACATCGGCTGGGCCACCGGCAGCAAAGGGCACGATGATTTTTACCGGCTTGTTGGGGTAACTTTGGGCCAGGGCCGATAGCGATGCCGATGCCGCTGCAAAACCCAATGCAATGAACAGGCTGCTTTTAAGCACGGTAGTTTTAAGGCTCATGACTTACTCCACTTTTCCGATGCGTTTGACAACAGCCGCCATGCGCGTGGCATCAAGCTGTACATATTTTTCAAAGTCTGGCGAGTCCTGGTAAAGCACCGGGCTGCCTGCGTTCAAAATGACTTCTTTCACTTTGGCGTCCTGAGCAGCAGCTTTGGCTGCAGCACGCAAGCGCTGGGCAATTGGCTCGGGCGTACCGGCAGGAATAAACAGGCCAGACCATTGCGCGTATTCGGCGCTGTAGCCGGCATCTTTCAGGCTGGTCACGTCGGGCATGGCGCCCAGCTGGCTGTTGCCCCAATGCGCCAGTACCCGCAGCTTGCCAGCCTTGACCTGTTGCAGCACAGTGGCCGGGCCCGATGACACCGCGTCAATCTGCCCGCCCAAAAGCGCCACGACGGCAGGGCCAGCGCCGGTGAACGGCACGTGCGTCATTTTTATGCCTGCGTTTTGCGACAGGATTTCCATGGGCACATGCATCGTGCCGTAGTTGCCTGATGAGCCGTAGTTGATGGCTCCGGGTCTCTTTTTGGCGTCATCCACAAACTGCTGTACGGTTTTCCAGGGTGAGTCAGCGCGTACGGCCAGCACTGTCGGGTCGGCGGTAAAGCGGGCTATCGGGCGAAGTTCATTCAACGCAAACATGGGTGGGCGGGCCAGCACCACGTCGGCCTCAGGAATCACCGTCAATGACGACAGGGCCAGCAAAATGGTGTAACCGTCGGGCCTGGCTTTGGCCGCCTGGCTCATGCCTATGCCGCCGCCCGCACCGGCCTTGTTTTCAATCACCACGGGCTGGCCCAGCTCGCGCGACATGGCTTCGGCTACCGGGCGTGCCACCAGGTCAGCAAGGCCGCCCGGAGGAAACGGCACGATCATCGTGATCGCCCGGCTTGGCCACACAGCTGCCGCGGCAGTTTGCGCGGCAGCCCAGTGGGCGGCCGACAGGAGAATGCCTGCCATACAAAGGCCTGCGAGTAGGGGTTTGCGTGTCATGTTTGTCTCCGGAGCGGATGATCTGGCAACGCTTTGGCGTATCCAGCTTATATGTATGCTTATGATCCTAAGCTCTAGCCTGACTATAAACATCATCGAAATCCCTGCCCCGGCGCTGCGGCATTAGTGGCAGTGTCGTCAAACCATCAGTGGCTCAGCCTGCATGGCCTCAAGCTGCTCTTCGAGCATGTCAACCTGGCCTTTCCAGTAGTCGCTGGAGCCAAACCACGGGAAATTGATCGGAAAAATCGGGTCATGCCAGCGCTGTGCCAGCCATGCGCTGTAGTGAATCAGCCGCAGGGTGCGCAGCGGCTCTATCAAGGCCAGCTCGCGGCGGTCAAATTCGCGAAACTCTTCGTAGCCATCGACCAGCGCACCCAGCTGGCGCGTGCATTGCGCCCGGTCACCAGACACCAGCATCCACAGATCTTGTACGGCGGGGCCGCTGCGCGCATCGTCCAGGTCCACAAAATGCGGACCTGCGCCCGGCAAGCCTTCAGGCGTCCACAAAATATTGCCAGGGTGGCAGTCGCCGTGAAGGCGCAGTGTTTTGACGTCACCCACACTTTCAAACACCGCCTGTGCGGTCTGCATGGCGGCCTCAAAAGCCTTGAGCCAGCGGGACTCCATGTCCAGCGGCAAATAGTTGCCAGCCTGCAAAACATCACGCGATGCATAGCCAAAGGTCTGCAGGTCAAGCGCCGGGCGGCAGTCAAACGGTTTGGCGCTGCCTACGGTGTGGATGCGCGCCAGAAAACGGCCTATCCATTCAAGTACCTCAAGATTGTCCAGCTCGGGCCGCCTGCCGCCACGGCTGGGTGACACGCTGAAGCTGAAACCCTTGAAGTGATTCAGCGTGCGGCTGTGCAAAACCAGCGCGCCCACCACAGGCACTTCAGCCGCCATCAGCTCGGCGGCAAAAGCGTGTTCTTCATTGATCTGCTCGTCTGTCCAGCGGTCAGGCCGGTAAAACTTGACGACCACAACGTCGCCCTTTGCCTCTGCCTTGCCCACGCTGCATTCAAGATGCACCTGATACACGCGGTTCTCGTAGCTTGACAGCGCCATCAGCCTGCCGTCGCCCGTCAAGCCCACGCTGGCCAGGGCATCCAGCACCACGTCGGGCGTCAGGTGTTCGTAGGCATGCACCTGCTCTGGCGTGGGGTGAGGTATCTTTTGGTTCATGCCCGATTGTCGGTGCAGATCCTTTAGCGGGTTCTGGCGGCCACCCCAGCCGCCGTTTTCAAGCGAAAAGTACTCTGTGCCCAATAAGAACGGCTTTAGTTTGCTATATAAAGCAGAGCGGTCCGCCAGTTCAACACCAGCGGACCGCTTTTGGGGAGCCTGATTACTTCAGGGTAATCGTCACGTCAATATTGCCGCGCGTTGCGTTGGAGTAGGGGCAAACCTGGTGAGCAGCGTCAATCAGCTCTTGCGCTGCCACACGGTCCATGCCTGGCAGGGTGACGTCAAGGCGTGCGGCAATGCCGTAGCCCGCCGGGATTTTGCCGAGGTCAACGCTGGCGTCAATGGCCAGGCCGTCCGGAAGGGTGATTTTCTTCATGCCGGCAACGGCCTTGATGGCGCCGATGAAGCAGGCTGAGTAACCTGCAGCAAACAGCTGCTCGGGGTTGGTGCCGGTGCCAGCGGTGCCTGGCGAGCTGAGGTTGACTTCAAGACGGCCATCGCTGGTTTTGGAGTGACCGTCGCGGCCGCCGGTGGTGTGGGCGTGGGCGGTGTAGAGGACTTTTTCGAGTTGTGTGGTCATGATGCTTCCTTTGGATGAATGCCCCGGGATTGAGGCGGGTTGAGAAACTAAATTTTCAGGCGACCAGTTGCCGTCGCAAGGCCTGCACCTGCTGCGTCAGCGCCATCAGTTCGGGAATGGAGCACTGGCTGGCGCTCAAAATGCAGCCCGGAATTTTTGCGGCCCTAGCCTTGAGCTTGCGGCCTGCAGCGGTCAGCGTGATGTGCACACGGCGCTCGTCTTCAACGGCGCGTATGCGCGAAATAAAGCCTGATGATTCAAGCCGCTTGAGCAGTGGCGTCAGGGTGCCTGAATCGAGGTAAAGCTTTTCACCCAGCTCGGACACCATCAGGCCGTCTTTTTCCCACAGCACCAGCATGGCCAGATACTGCGGATAGGTCAGGCCCAGCTCGTCAAGCAGGGGCTTGTAAACCTTTGTCATGGCCAGCGATGTTGAGTACAGCGCAAAGCACAACTGGTTGTCCAGCTGCAGCATGGGCATGGACTCAACGACGGGTTTGTTTGACATGGTTTAATTGTATTGCGCAATTAAATTGCGTGCAATATATATTTTGATAAAGCGTGTACCGCTAAACTGGACACTCATGCAAAAACCTACCAAGCCCCTTTCAGGCAAGCAGCCCAAGCCCGACCAGGTCATTGAAGAACTCCGGCCGGGCCAGTCGATAGAGCTGCTTAAAGAGCTGCACATCCTCACGCGTGAAGGCAAGCTCAACCAGGACACCCGGCGCAAGCTCAAGCAGGTTTACCACCTGTATCAGTTTATTGAGCCGCTGCTAAACGACGTATCTGCCGCCAACCCGGCACCAGCGCTGGCTGACCACGGCGCAGGCAAGTCCTACCTGGGTTTTATTTTGTACGACCTGTTTTACAACGTTGACCATCCCGGCCGCAAGACAGGTCATATCTATGGCATAGAAACCCGCAGCGAGCTGGTTGAAAAATCCCGCACGCTTGCCGCGCGGCTGGGCTTTGAACGCATGTCGTTTCTGAATCTGTCAGTGCAGCAGGCCACCACATCCGCAGACTTGCCGCAAACCGTTGATATCGTCACCGCGCTGCACGCCTGCGACACCGCCACTGACGACGCGATTGCCTTTGGCCTCGCAAAGCAGGCACGCCATATGGTGCTGGTGCCCTGCTGTCAGGCCGAGGTCGCCGGTGTGCTTAAAAAGGGCAGGACGCTGAACCTGAATAAAAGCCCGCTGGCCGAGCTGTGGCGGCACCCGCTGCACACGCGAGAATTTGGCAGCCAGATTACCAATGTGCTGCGCTGCCTGCAGCTGGAGGCCAATGGTTACCAGGTCACGGTGACCGAGCTGGTCGGCTGGGAGCATTCGATGAAAAACGAGCTGATTCTGGCCAGCAAACCCGCCACGCCAAGCGTAGCCAAAACGCGCTCAGCGCAAGAACGTCTGCAGCAGGTTTTGCATGAGCTGGGGCTGGGTGAGTTGACGGCGCGGTTTGCAGTTGCAGTTGAAGCCCCGCCTCACGCCCAGTAAACTGAACCTGCAAACTCAGGTGATCAGACGACAAGCAGATTCAATTCCCGCTGCCTGGCCGCGAGCATCCGCAGCGCGTCAATCACTTCCGCCTGCGCTTGCGTTGGCTTCATGTCGGCGCGCAGGCTTAAACCGACCAGCTCTTCGGTGCCTGCCGTGCTGACCTGCAGCCTGATCAGCGCACCGCTGGCCAAATCCTGTGCCACCGCACCGTGCGGTGAAATCCACACCGACTGGCTTGAAAGCGCGTAGGCACGCGCGACGCTGACAGACAGCGTTTCAATCGTGCGTTCTGGCTGGCCCAGGCCGCGCGCCAGTAAAAAGCTGTCGGCGGCGTGCCGGATGGCTGTGCCTTGCGTGGGCAAGATAGCCGTGAAGGCATGCAGATGCGTCAGCGGATTGGCGCGCAGGGCCGCATTCTGCAGCAAAGGGTGGCCGGGCTGCACGGCCAGCACCAGCGGGTCGGCGTACAGATGCTCAAAGCTCAGGCCCAGCATGTACGCAGGTTCGGCAAAGCGGCCAATCACCAGATCCAGCTCGCGCTGGCGCAGTTGCATGAGCAGAACGGGGTTTGACGCCGTGTGTATGCGCAAGCTGCTGCCAATGCCTGCAGAATCCAGCTGCAACAGCAATGCAGGCATCAGCTGCGGCGCTACGGTTGGCAGCACACCCAGCGTGACGACTTCGCTGCCGTGATGCGCTGGCGCCACGCTGGCCACCGCGTCCTTCAGCGCGCTGACGCTGGCCCCCGCGTGGCGGGCAAAGGCTTCACCGCTGCGGGTCAATACTGCGCCCCGGCGGCCACGCTCAAACAGGCGAACGGCCAGCAGGGCTTCCAGCTCCTTTAGCGTTTTGGACACGGCCGGCTGGGTAATGGACAGCGCGCCAGACGCTTTTTGCAAGCTGCCATGCTGCGCCACAGCCAGAAAGCACTGCAGGTGGCGGAACTTGATGCGGTCATCGATCATTTAAATATAGCTAATGGTTATGCTTAACCGCATTAAATATCAATATACATAACCAAATCAAGCGATTAAAGTTTCAACGCTTGCATTTACAGGAGACACCCATGACCAGCGCCATACTAGATCCAGACAACAGCACCCTTGCCCCGCGCGACTGGGACAGCCACCCACCGCACGTCTACCCGTTTTACAAATCCACCGTTTTGCGTGGCCCGACCAAGCCGCTGTTACCCATCAAACAGGCCCTGAGCCAGCTCAATGCGCCTGTTTATGGCGTGGAGCAGTTTGGTGAATTTGACAGCGACCTGACCAAAAACGCCGTCAAAAATGGCGAGCCTGTGGGTGAACGCATCATCGTTACCGGCCGCGTGATGGATGAAGATGGTCGCCCGATGCGCAATACCCTGGTCGAGGTGTGGCAAGCCAACGCCGCGGGTCGCTACGTTCACAAGGTTGACCAGCATGACGCTCCGCTGGACGCCAATTTTCTGGGCGCAGGCCGCTGCATGACTGATAACGAAGGCCGCTACACCTTCAAGACCATCAAACCCGGCGCCTACCCCTGGGGCAACCACCCCAACGCCTGGCGTCCCCAGCACATTCACTTTTCATTGTTTGGCGACTATTTCGCCAGCCGCCTGATCACGCAGATGTACTTCCCCGGCGACCCGCTGTTTGCCTTTGACCCCATGTACCAGGGCGCACCAGAGCACCTGCGCGAGCTGATGGTTGCCAAGTTCAGCCTTGACGTAACCCAGCCCGACTACGCCCTCGGTTACGTGTTTGACATCGTGCTG
>JANOCP010000268.1:0-1928 GCA_031412235.1 Polaromonas sp. | reverse complement strand
CGCAGCCTTGATTTCACCATCGGCATGCTGCATGCCTGTGAGGCCTACCGGCGCAATGGCGACCGGCATTTTGGCGTCAATACCGACCATTTTGGTGGCCGTACTGCGGTTTTCCATGTTCACGGCCACGCGCTGGCGCAGCTTGATCTTCTGAAAATCGTCAGAATTGGCCCGGTAGGTGCCTTCTGTCCACGAACCGGAATCGGCATAGTCATAAAACATGCGGGGCACGCGTTTTTTGGCCAGAACGCGCAGGTCTTCAATGTTGGTAATAACGGTCATGTGTAAAAAGCTCCTGGATGCATTCAGGCATCGTAGCGACATTGCAGCGGTGGCAGTTTGAAAATTTTTCTCAGGCCGGCGTGCTGATGAAATTTATCTCAGCCTGCGGCCTGGCTCCCCATGCCACGGGTGTCACTGGGCGGTGATTTTCTGTTCCCTGATGATCTTGCCCCAGGCGGCAGATTCCTTGGCCAGGTCAGTGGCCATTTGGCTGGCTGGCATGAAAGCCGGTACCGCGCCCTGCGCAGCCGCCGCCTGCGCCATGTCGGGTGCATTCATCAGGGCGCGGGTGGCTTCGCTGAGCTTGTCAATGATGGCTGCTGGCGTGCCTGCTGGCGCCAGCAAAAAAAGCCGGGGTGCCGCATCAAAGCCGGGCACCGCGTCGGCCAGCGGTGCGATGTCTTCGGCGCCTGGAATTTTGACCGGGCTCATCACGGCAATGGCCTGCAGCTTGCCCGCTTTGGCCTGCGCCAAGGCCGCCGTTACGCTGACAACACCAATTGGCACCTGGCCGCTGATGACGTCGGGCACGATCTGCGATGCGCCGCGGTAGGGGATGTGCACCACAAATGAATTGCTTGAAGCCTTGAGCATTTCAAAACCCAGGTGATGTACCGTGCCTACCCCTGAAGTGGCAAACGAGTATTTGCCGGGCGCGGCCTTGAGCAGCGCGACCAGTTCTTTGGGCGTTTTGGCTGGAAAGCCGTTGCTGGCGACGATGACCAGCGGCAGGGTAAACACCGCTGCAACCGGCGTGAAACCCTTGACCGGGTCAAAAGACATTTTGGGCTGCAGGTGCTGCGCTATCAGCAACGAGCTGTCGCCCAGCATCAGGGTGTAGCCGTCAGGCGCTGCCTTGGCCGCTGCGTCGCCAGCAATCAGTCCCGCCGCACCAGCGCGGTTGTCCACCACAAGCTGCTGGCCCAGCAGCGTGGACAGGCGCGGCGCTAGCAGGCGGGCCATGGCATCAACCCCGCCACCCGCTGAATAGCCCACCAGCAGGCGAATCGGCTTGACCGGGTAGGCCGGCGCCTGTGCGTTGGCCGCTGTCGTGAGGCCTGCGCAGCCGAGCGCGAGCAGGGCGGCACAGCCAAGCATCGTGCGCCGGGCTGTCAAACATGCTTTGTGGTTGGGGTTTTTCATTGCTGTCTCCATCTCGTTTTGGTTAAGCCGTGTGTCGTGAAAGTCTGAAACCTGTCATGCCTTGCCCGCGCCGCGTGAGCCCGGCCGCTTTGCCAGCTCCGCGAGTCTGTCGCGATTCGGCTCGAAACCCAGGCCCGGCGCTTCAGGCAATGTGAGCCAGCCGTCAGTGGGTTCTGGCAGGCCGTCGAACACCAGTTTGCAGCAGTCCACCGCAACAGAGTGGTATTCAACCAGCGAGCCATTGGCCAGCCCGGCGTGCAGGTGCATGTTGTGGTGCGGCCAGGCGCCGCCGTTGGCAAAGCGGGTGTTGAAGGCAGCGGCCATGCCAGCAATGCGGCCGCATTGCGTAAATCCACCCGTGATGCAGGCATTGGGCTGCACCACATCGACGGCCTGCGCCACCAGCATGTCGCGAAAGCGGCTTGACAACCCCTCGTTTTGCCCGGCGGCCAGCGGAATGGACGTTTTGGCGCGCAGCTTGACGAGGTTGGGTATGTCGTTTT
>JANOCP010000267.1:0-8339 GCA_031412235.1 Polaromonas sp. | reverse complement strand
GGTACCCAAAGCCCGACAGGCGCAGGTGACCGATGAGCTCAACACCGAATTGAAAAAGTATTTTGATGACGTATCCCGCACCATAGCCGGTCGGGTCAACAAGGTTAGCAACGATGCACTGGTTCCCGCTTACATGGAACGCTTCTCGATAGAAGAGCTCAAGCAAATTGCTGCTTTTTTTGAATCACCTGCAATCAAAAAGTATCAGACTACGGCACCCGAGTTGGGCAATGTTTTTGTGAAGCAGCTTGTAGAAGCAACTCGTGCCGATATAACAGCCCGTGCCAGCCAGTTCGACTCAACCGCAGCCAGGATTATCGGCACAACACCAAGCTCCAAAGCCGCCCCCGCAACATCGGGTTCAGTTGACAAAAGCAAGCCTGCCGCCAAGAAATGACAGCGACGCTCGCGGATTTGCGAATCCAAATTGATGCGCTGGACCAGGAACTGCTGGTGCTGCTAAATCGTCGAGCGCACGTGGCGGAGCGCGTCGGAGAAGTCAAGAAACGGGAGGGTACGCCATTTCTGCGCCCGGACCGTGTTGCCAAGGTAATCGAGCAAATCCAGCAGGCCAACCAGGGACCGCTTAAAAACGAACATATCGCCTCTGTTTGGAGAGAGATTATGTCCGCCTGTCTGGCACTTGAGGCGCCGGTTCGCGTTGCCTATCTGGGACCAGCAGGAACCTTCAGCGAACAGGCCGCACTGCAGTTTTTTGGCAGCAGTATTGAACACATCCCCTGTTCGAGCATTGATGAAGTGTTTCGCGCTACCGCCTCCGGTAGTGCAGGCTATGGCGTGGTGCCGGTTGAAAACTCAACCGAAGGCGTTGTGTCACGTTCGCTGGACCTTTTTCTGAACTCTCCGCTGCACATAGTCGGTGAAACCAGCCTGATGGTGAAACATAACCTGCTCAGGTTGATTGATTCCATGGACGGTATTGAGGCGGTCTATGCTCACCCACAGGCGCTCGCGCAATGTCAGGGCTGGCTGACCACGCATTTACCGGGTGCCGAGCGACATACGGCATCAAGCAACGCGGAAGGCGCAAGGCTGGCATCAACCAACCCGGCATGGGCAGGCATTGCCAGTGAGCGGGCTGGAACGCAATTCGGCCTGCACACTGCAGCGCACGGCATTCAGGACGACGCCTTCAACCGTACCCGTTTCGCTGTGGTGTGTTTGCCCCAGACGCTGCCCTCGCCACCGGCTTCCGGCAAGGACTGCATCAGCCTGGTAGTTTCGGTGAGTAATCGGCCCGGTGCAGTTCATGACCTGCTGGTGCCGCTTAAAGACCACGGCGTATCGATGACGCGCTTTGAGTCGCGGCCCGCCCGTTCGGGCCAGTGGGAATACTACTTTTATATAGATTTGCAAGGGCACCCTTCGCAAGCTCATATCAAGGCTGCGCTCGCTGAACTGCAAAAGCTATGTGCGTTTTACAAAGTGCTCGGAAACTACCCGGCGAGCGAATAAGGAAAGTATGCTGACGTGCGTTCGCTACAAAAAAATGGTGTTGTCTGATGTTTGAACAGCTAGGCCTCATTGGTTGCGGTCTTATGGGCGGCTCATTTGCGTTGGCGCTCAAGCGGGCGGGTCTCGTCAAGCGCGTGGTCGGTTACAGCAAATCGCCCTCGACCACCGAGCGGGCGCGCCAGATGGGCGTCATTGACGTCGAAGCGCCGTCAGCACTGCTGGCCGTGTCAGGCGCAGACATTGTGCTGTTGGCTGTGCCGGTGTCGGCGACGGAAGCGACATTCAAGGCCATCCGCCATCTTGTGAACCCCAACACCCTGATCATGGATGTAGGCTCTACAAAGCGCGACGTAGTCGATGCCGCGCGTCGCGTACTGCGAGACAACGTCGGCTGCTTTGTACCTGCACATCCCATCACGGGCAAAGAGGTATCGGGAGTTGAGCATGCAGACCCAGACCTGTACTCTGGCAAGCAGGTTATCCTGACGCCGATTGAACGCACCTTCACTGTTCAATTACAAAAAGCCGTAGATGTCTGGAGCGCGCTCGGTTGCAATGTTGTCAAGATGTCACCGCAGGCACACGATGCGGCTTATGCGGCCGTAAGCCACCTTCCCCATCTGATCGCTTTTGCCCTGATAAGCAGCATCTCTGGTCAGGAGCATGGAAAAGATTACATGTCGCTGGCTGGTCCGGGGTTTCGTGATTTCTCGCGGATTGCAGCGAGTGATCCCAAAATGTGGCGTGATATTCTGATAGCCAATCGGGAAGAATTGCTGGCGCAGTCAAAAATATTTCAGCAGACCTTGCAGTCGCTTGAAAAGCTGATTGACGGAAGCAATGGTGATGCCCTCGAACAGGTCATTGAACAAGCCAGCCAGACTCGCGCAAACTGGCGCATTGCCTCGCAAAAATCCCACAAGTAAGTCAGCGCCATGTTCGATGTCGAGTATCTGGATATCCCGCCACTTCTAGGCGCGGCGGGAACGGTACGCCTGCCGGGCTCCAAAAGCATTTCTAACAGGGTCTTGTTACTTGCGGCTTTAAGCAAGGGGCAAACTACCGTTCATGAGGTTCTAGCCTCTGATGACACCGCAGTGATGCTGAAGGCGCTCGAACAGCTCGGTTGTTTTGTCGCTAAAGATGGCGACACGGTCACCATAGGGGGCCTGGGCGGTAAGCTAATCCACAAAAATGCCAGCCTTTTCATGGGCAATGCTGGCACCGCAATGCGCCCCTTGACAGCAGCGCTGGCGCTTTTGGGTGGCGAGTTTGAATTGTCTGGCGTGGCCCGCATGCACGAACGGCCAATAGGTGACCTGGTTGAAGCATTGCAGCAGCTTGGTTGTGGCATCGATTACCTTGGCACGCCAGGTTTTCCGCCTTTGCGTCTGTACCCCGGAAAGCTGAAGCTTGACGCACCAATTCGCGTGCGGGGTGATGTCTCCAGCCAGTTTCTGACCGCCCTGCTCATGGCGCTGCCATTGGTCGCACGCGAAGACATCTGCATCGAAGTTGTGGGTGAACTGATTTCAAAGCCCTACATTGAAATCACGCTCAACCTTCTTGCGCGATTCGGTATTCAGGTGCAGCGAGATGGATGGCAGCGTTTTACCATTCCGGCAGGTAGTCAGTATCAGTCGCCAGGTGATATTCACGTTGAAGGTGATGCCTCATCCGCTAGCTATTTCATAGCACTCGGTGCAATCGCCATGTCGGCCGGTCGTATAAATGGCATAGAAATCACGGGTGTTGGTGCAGATTCCATACAAGGTGACATCCGTTTTATCGAAGCCGCCTGCATGATGGGTGCGCAGATACAAAGCGCTCCAAATTCGTTGCATATTTCCCGCGGAGGTCCTGGCGTCGGGTGGCCACTCAAAGCCATCGATCTGGACTGCAACCACATACCCGACGCCGCAATGACGCTGGCCGTGATGGCGCTATATGCTGACGGCACTACCGTGCTGCGCAACATCGCGAGCTGGCGGGTCAAGGAAACCGACCGCATTGCAGCCATGGCCTGTGAACTTCGAAAGCTGGGTGCCACTGTAGAAGAAGGTGATGATTTCCTCAAAATTACCCCGCCAGTCAGCGTTGCTGGCTGGAAAACAGGCCCCATACACACCTACGACGACCACCGCGTCGCCATGTGCTTTTCGCTTGCTGCTTTTAATCCCGCCAGACTGCCGATCCGGATTCTCGACCCAAAATGCGTCGCAAAGACCTTTCCCGATTATTTTGAAACCCTGTTTTCAGTCGCCAAAGCCGAAGCCTCTGATATTCCGGTTGTCTGCATTGACGGCCCAACTGCATCCGGCAAGGGAACGCTGGCATCGACGGTTGCCCACCGCCTCGGTTACCACTATCTTGACTCTGGGGCGCTCTACCGTCTGAGCGCATTTGCAGCGACGCGTGCTGGCATTGACCTGAACGACGGTGCGGGCGTCGCCCGAATTGCCCGCACATTGCCTGCTCGCTTCAGGGGTGACCGAATCTTTTTTGACGGTGTTGACGTTTCGGATGAAATCCGCACAGAAAGCGCTGGAATGGCCGCTTCAAAAGTGTCTGCGCATCCCGAGGTTCGCGATGCGCTGATGGCCCTTCAACGCAGTTTTCGTACCCTTCCCGGCCTGGTAGCTGATGGCCGTGACATGGGAACTGTCGTTTTTGCAGACGCGCCACTCAAGATATATCTGACGGCCAGCGCCGAACACAGAGCCGAGCGGCGCTATAAGCAGTTGATTTCAAAGGGAAATTCGGCTACACTGAAGAGCATTCGGCAAGATTTAGAGGCACGCGATGTGCGCGACATGTCGCGAAAAGCAGCCCCTTTAAAGCCTGCTGATAAAGCCTTTCTACTGGACAACTCTGATTTGTCGATTGAAGAATCGGTGAAGCAGGTCATTGACTGGTACCAAGGCACCCGGCCCTTCTGATCACCTACATGCCCATGACAAGCTCATGGCGCATTGATCAGCAGGAAATATCAACGTAACCCGCGGTCTTTATTGGCCGTAAAACAAGCCACAAGCAGACTTTAAAACTTTTAGCAATTCCGCTAATTGAACCCCGCTGTGTGGACAAGGAAAATCAATGTCTGAATCTTTTGCCGACCTATTTAACGAATCGCTCAAGCGCTCTGAAATGCGCACCGGTGAGGTCATCACCGCTGAAGTCGTTCGCATCGATCACAACCATGTTGTTGTCAACGCTGGACTCAAATCCGAGGCCTATGTCCCCCTCGAAGAATTCAAAAACGACCAGGGCGAGCTTGAAGTTCAAGTCGGCGACTTTGTCTCCGTTGCCATCGACTCCGTTGAAAACGGCTACGGTGACACCCTGCTGTCCCGTGACAAGGCCAAGCGCCTGGCATCGTGGATGAGCCTTGAAAAAGCACTGGAATCCGGCGAGTTTGTTACTGGTCAGACCAGCGGCAAAGTCAAGGGTGGCCTGACCGTTCTGGTCAACGGCATCCGCGCTTTCCTGCCTGGCTCGCTTATTGACACCCGCCCCATCAAGGACTTGTCTCCGTACGAGAACAAGACCATGGAATTCAAGGTCATCAAGCTGGACCGCAAACGCAACAACGTCGTGCTGTCACGCCGTGCAGTTGTCGAAGCCTCGATGGGCGAAGAGCGCGCCAAGCTGATGGAAACCCTCAAGGAAGGTTCTTCCGTCAAGGGCGTGGTCAAGAACATCACCGAATACGGTGCATTCGTTGACCTCGGCGGCATTGACGGCCTGCTGCATATCACCGACATGGCATGGCGCCGCGTGCGTCACCCAAGCGAAGTGGTGACAGCCGGTCAGGAAATCGTGGCCAAGATCCTGAAATTTGACACCGAGAAAAACCGCGTGTCACTGGGTCTGAAGCAAATGGGCGATGACCCATGGATGGGCGTGAACCGCCGCTACCCACAAAGCACGCGCCTCTTCGGCAAGATCACCAACATCGCTGACTACGGCGCATTTGTTGAACTCGAGCCAGGCATTGAAGGCCTCGTGCACGTCAGCGAGATGGACTGGACCAACAAAAACGTTGCGCCAAGCAAGCTCGTGACCCTGGGCGACGAAGTTGAAGTCATGGTTCTGGAAATCGACGAAGACAAGCGCCGCATCAGCCTGGGCATGAAACAGTGCAAAGCCAATCCATGGCAGGAATTTGCACAGGACACCAAACGTGGTGACCGCGTCAAGGGCCCGATCAAGTCGATCACCGACTTTGGCGTGTTTGTTGGCCTGGCTGCCGGTATCGACGGCCTCGTACATTTGTCTGACCTGTCATGGAACGAGCCAGGCGAAGCCGCCGTTCGCAACTACAAAAAGGGCCAGGAAGTTGAAGCGATTGTGCTGGCCGTTGATGTTGACCGCGAGCGTATCTCCCTGGGCATCAAGCAGCTCGATTCTGACCCGTTCACCACCTTCGTGTCGATCAACGACAAAGGCGCGATTGTGACCGGCAAGGTCAAGACCGTGGATGCCAAAGGCGCCGAGATCGATCTGGGCGAAGACATCATTGGTTACCTGCGTGCCAGCGAAATCAGCCGTGACCGCGTTGAAGACGCGCGTAATGTGCTGAAAGAAGGCGACGAAGTCTCGGCTGTTGTGGTGAACGTGGATCGCAAGACCCGCAACATCCAGCTGTCGGTCAAAGCCAAGGACAACGCTGACCAGCAGGAAGCCATGGCCTCCCTGAGCCAGCAGTCAGCCCGCGAAAGCTCTGGCCTGACCAATCTGGGTGCGCTGCTGCGCGCCAAGATGGACAACGCAGAGAAATAAAAAAAGAAACGTCATTGCGGGCTTGCTCCGCAACTCATGCGTCGGTGCCTCAAGCAGGCACTGAAGTATGGGGCTGGGGTAAAGCCCGGGTGATGGATTCAAATACTTCCCAAAATGACCCGTAGCGATCTTGTAGAAGAGCTGGCAGCACGTTTCAGCCAGCTGACGCACCGCGACGCTGAATACGCCGTCAAGACTATTCTTGATGCGGTAAGCGATGCGCTGGTGCGGGGGCACAGGATAGAGATTCGCGGTTTTGGGAGCTTCTCTGTGAATCGCCGTCCGCCGCGCATGGGGCGTAATCCCCGTTCCGGCGAAAGCGTTGCAATTCCTGAAAAACGGGTTCCCCACTTCAAGCCGGGCAAGGCCCTGCGTGAAGAGGTGGACGCACGAACTGAAGAGCTGCTGACAGCCCAGGCACCCAAAGTGCCGAAGGCAACGAAATAAGTCTTGTACTCCATGCGATAGTTACAATCACTTTGGGAATTCCAAAAGGACAGCCTAAGTGAAATACCTGATGTGGCTGCTTAAAGCAGCCATTTTTTTTACGCTCTTTGCTTTCGCGCTGAATAACCAGCAAGTCGTTGCTGTCTATTTCTTTTTTGGAACTATCTGGAAAGCGCCCTTGGTACTGGTCGTTTTGGCTGCTTTCAGTTGCGGCCTCGCACTCGGCGTGCTGGTGATGATGCCACGCTGGTGGAAGAAACGCAAAGCGGCACGCATGACGGATTTCCACTCCAGACTGCCCTCCCCAACCGGGCCCACGGCAACCACTGACCCTTCAGGCATCCCTCGTCATGGACTTTGATTTCACCTGGGTTTTACTGGGATTTCCAGTTCTGTTTACGTTGGGCTGGATTGCATCACGGCTTGATCTGCGTCAGCTGCGTATTGAAAACCGGCAGGCGCCCAAAGCCTATTTCAGGGGTCTGAATTTTTTGTTGAACGAGCAACAGGACCAGGCTATAGACGCCTTTATTGAGGCAGTACAAAACGATCCTGACACTTCAGAGCTTCACTTTGCGCTGGGTAACCTGTTTCGCCGCCGTGGCGAGTATGAACGCGCTGTACGGGTACACGAGCACCTCATGTCGCGTGGCGACCTGACACAGCCCGAGCGTGACCGAGCCCAGCATGCGCTTGCGCTGGATTTCCTCAAGGCGGGTTTGCTCGACAGGGCAGAGATTGCGCTACGCAAACTTGAAGGTACGCCTTACGAAGAAGAGGCACGCCTGGCGCTGCTGTCAATTTATGAGCGCTCACGCGACTGGCAGCACGCCACTGATATAGCCAGCAAACTCGATAGCAGCAACCACGGCAGCTTTAGCGGCAGACAGGCTCATTACCTGTGTGAGCAGGCTGGTACATTGCTAGCCGCAGGCGATGCAGACCTGGCGCTGCAGACCCTGCAACTGGCCTGTCACCTGGCACCCTCATCAGCACGCCCCCTGATTGACATGGCAAAACTGCAGCATCAGCAGGGTCGACACCAAGCGGCATTGAAAACTTTGCGGGAGCTTGAGAAAACAGCGCCGCAGGCGCTCGGCCTGGCCGCCAGTCTGCTGGTCAACATTGCTCAAAAAGGTGAGTTGTCTGTTCCCGCGCTAGAGCTGCTGAAAAGCCACTACAACACGACGCCTTCAGTCGACGTAATGGACGCCATAGTGAAGCTTGATACTGACCCTGCATCAAGCCGGCGGTGGTACATACAGCACCTTGAACGCGAGCCATCGCTGGTAGCTGCCGCCCGCTGGATTGCCGGCGAAAGACCCAACAATGAACACGAGCACCAGCTTGTGCAGCGTGCACTCGATCAGGCCACCAAACCGCTCATGCGTTACCGCTGCGCAGCGTGTGGCTTTGAGGCTAGCCAGCACTTCTGGCACTGCCCTGGCTGCCAGGCTTGGGACAGCTACTCAGCCCGGCGTATTGAAGAGTTATGAAAAGGCCAGGCACACCCCGTGGAGGCTTTGCCTCCTCCCCCTTGCAGGGGCAACAGCTGTGGCCCGGCAAAGCCGGTTCCACGCTGTTACTTGCCTGAAGAAAAAAAGACATGACAACAGTTTCAACTCTATCCGCTG
>JANOCP010000266.1:0-4102 GCA_031412235.1 Polaromonas sp. | reverse complement strand
CCCATCATGCATGGTCTGGTGCTCAAGGGCCCGGTACTGGATGCGCACCCCTGGCTGGGCATGAGTTTTTACAAGGCTTTTCTGGAAGCCAAAAACAGGTCCGTCGAGCGCATGTCTGATGTGACTGCATCACACGCCCCGCTGGCCTGGCTGGCTGAATACACCGGGCGCATGCGCAGCATGTTTGGTGATGACTTCTTTCCCTACGGCATAGCCGCAGGCCGGGGCGGCGACATCAACCGGGCAACCCTGTCAGCATTTTTGAAGTTCGGCTTTGAGCAGGGCGTCTGCCACAGGCTGCTGGATGTGGAAGAGCTTTTCCCCAGACAGGTGCTGGCCTCGTACAAGGTATGAACAAGCGCCTGTCACATTACGCCGCTTCAGGCTGATCCGTACAGCGAATTAGCGATTTTTTCCCGCCAGATATTTCTCTCGCGCTCGATCTTCAAATGGGACAGGCTGAACACCAGGCCACAACCGGACCAGATCGATTCCCAAAACTGGTACTTTTCTTCACCGTCCGGGCAATCATGGCGTGTCAGCAGCCCAACAAACAGATGGTGACCCAGCGTCTGGGTAAATATTTTGTCAACATCAGCCGTAGGGGCCTGGGCTGGCGAGAAGGTGACAGGGCACGGAAGGGACCAACGCTGCTCGGGGTTGCCGGTATCGACGACATAGTGCAACAGTGCACCTTCAGCGGCTATCACAACGGTATGCCCGTTGTGCAGCTTTCCGGTGGCAAAGGTGCTCGCACGCAGCCCGGTACTGATGAGGCGACCCGTCCTGCCCGAGTCAGAATTTACAGCGTAGGTCCAGATATAGCCGTCAAGTCCGATCGAGTAAGCCTCTTCCTGGCCGTGTGCGTTGGTGGCCAGGGCGGTGCCCCTCCACATGGGTGCCGATGGGTAAGGCGTAGACCGGCTGGCGTGCTGCTCTTTCATTTGGGTAACCAGGGATAACGGTGCAGGATGCATGATTAACCTCATCTTGAATGACTGATCTGAACAAGCTGAAAAACTGACTCGAAGCACAAGGGGGGAAGGTTTTAGTGTTTTATTGCCTTCCGGCCCCTTGCGGTTCTCGATGCCTGCGTGTGACATGAATGAAGTATCAGCAAAAAGAGGGATACTTGCCCTTAAGGCGACCTTAAATGTTCTTAAACCTGAGCCCAGAGCCGCGATCACATGACAAACCGATTCAATAAGGTTGCCTTTCCAGCACCCCAATCGAGACCTTGCTACCTGCCGGGCCGGCGCACCCCCAACACACACGACTGACCAGAGGTGGCAGTGTCCCAGGAGCTGACATTTGCGCACTTTGTGCTGCGCGCCCACGAACGCCAGTTGCTGGCCAACGGCAGCCGCGTCACGCTGGGCGCAAGGGCTTTTGATGTGCTTTGCGCACTGGTAGACCGTGCTGGCGAGCTGGTCAGCAAAACGCAGCTGTTTGAGCAGGTCTGGCCCGGGCTTATTGTTGAAGAAAACAATCTTCAGGTGCATATATCCACCCTGCGCAAGCTCATCGGCCCAGAACTGATTGCCACCATACCGGGCCGTGGCTACCGGTTTACTGCCAACGTGACCAGTCTCGGCACCACGCTACCTGTTGCCGTCGCTGCGGCACCCCTGCCGTCCAGCGCAGCGCGCTCAGTAGCAGTGCTGCCCTTTGTCAACCTGAGTGACGACCCCGAGCAGGAGTATTTTTCAGACGGGCTGGCCGAAGACATCATCACAAAACTGACGCGCTCACCCTGGCTTTTTGTGATTGCGCGCAACTCTTCGTTTGTTTACCGCAAGCCCTTGCCGCCAGCGGCTGATGTGTGCCGCGCCCTGGGTACGCGCTACCTTGTTACCGGCACGGTACGGCGCTCTGGTGCAGTGATGCGCGTCACCGCAGACCTGATCGACGGCCTGAATAACGAAACCCTGTGGTCACAGCGTTTTGACCGGCCGCTTACCGACCTGTTTGAGGTGCAAAGCGAGATTTCGACCAGCATCGTCAGCGCCATAGAGCCGGTATACCTGCGCCGCGAAGAGCTTCACAACAGCCGTACTGACACGCCCAACATGCAGTACTGGGAACTGCTTATGCGCGCCCGCTGGCACTTCTGGCGCAGTACCCGTGAACATGTCGACGCCGCGCGGGTATGCCTCGCCAACGCACTGATCGCAAAGCCTGATGACCCTTCATGCCTGGCGCTGATGGCGTTTACGCATATGTCGAGGGTCTGGGCCGGCTGGGCACCGAACGCCAAACACGAAATCATGGAAGCCAACCGCCTTGCCCTGCGTGCCGTGCGGCAGGACGACACCGACAGTTTTGCGCACTTCACGCTGGGCACAGCCCTGTCTTGCGCGGGCAACGTACCGCAAGCCATTGCCGAGCTTGAACACGCGCTGTTCCTGTACCCCGAGTTTGCTGGCGCGGCGGGCGAGCTGGGCAGGCTGCTGGCGTTTTCTGGCCGTACCGAAGAAGCCGTTGAATACGTGTTGCAAGCCATAGACGCCAGCCCGCATGACCCCCATCTGAGCCTGTGGGTACGTACCCGTGCCATTGGCTGCTTTGTGGATGAAGACTACCCTTCAGCCGTCAAATACGCGCAGCAGGCCACCGCCAAGCGGCCAGACTGGTTCTTCAACTACTACCTGCTGGCAGCGGCGCAGGCTGCTGCCGGCCAGCTTGATGCCGCGCGCAATAGCCTGGCGCAAGGCCAAAACTACGGCCCCTACACCATGCAGGTGTTACGCATAGGCCACCCCTTTGTCGATGAAGCCGTTTTGAAACGTTTTGTGGATAACCTGCACATGGCGGGATGGGCTGGCTGACAGGGAACAGGGTAAATAACCGGGGAGCAATCGAGTATGGCAACCATGACTGAGGCAAACAGCAGGCAGAAAATCGCTATTCTGGGTGGTGGCATTGCTGCACTGACCACTGCATTTGAGCTGACCAGCCAGAGTGACTGGCAAAGCCGCTACGACATCACGCTCTATCAGATGGGCTGGCGACTGGGCGGCAAATGCGCCACGGCACGCGGGCCCAACGCACGCATTGAAGAGCACGGCATACACGGCTTTCTGGGCAGCTACTACAACGCCCTGCCGATGATGGTTGACTGCTACAAGGCCCTTGACCGCCCGGCTGGCGCACCGCTTGCCACCTTTGACGAAGCCTTCAAGCCCGGCAGCTTTGTGCTGATGTGGGAGTTTATTGACGGCAAGCTCACGCGCTGGCCTTTTACGGCACCCACCAACGCACTGACGCCAGACGATCCGTCGTCATTGCAGACCCTGCGCCAGCAAGTGGGCGCCGTGGTGAATTTTGTGGACCAGACTTTTGAAGCCACGAAAACGCCCGGCTGGTCAGTACACAACCTCGAGGTTGAGGCAGGCCGCCTGCTGATAAAGGAACTGCGCGCGGCAATTCAATCTGCCGAGTCACTGGACGGCGGTGTACTGCACGTGCTTGACCAGGCCTGGCAGTGGCTCAAGTCAAAGTTTGAAGCGCTGATTGAGGGCAACGACGACCTGCGCCGCCTCTACATCGTGACCGAATTTTTGCTGGCGCTGGTGCGCGGCACGATTGCCGACAATATTTTCGAGCGCGGCTTCGATGTGATTGATAACGAGAACTTCAGCGACTGGCTGCAGCGCCATGGTGCCTCGGTCATGACGGCCTCATCGCCACTGGCGCTCAACACCGTCAACCTGTCTTACCAGTACCCGCAAGGCGACACGGCGCGTACCGCGCTGATGGGCGCGGGTTGCTACCTCAACTGGACGCTGC
The DNA here is from genome assembly GCA_031412235.1 of Polaromonas sp. GTDB lineage: Bacteria > Pseudomonadota > Gammaproteobacteria > Burkholderiales > Burkholderiaceae_C > Polaromonas. The sequence goes on along the minus strand of JANOCP010000266.1, from coordinate 313 downwards.
GCAGCTTTGCCTATATGGGTGCTTTTGCCTGGCTGTTTGAAGCCGGTACCGGTGAAACCGTGATTGCGCCGCTGTACGAGGTACTTAAAAAACGCGGTGTGAAGTTCGAGTTTTTTCACAAGGTCGAGTCGCTTGAACTGTCGGGTGACAAAACGGCGGTTAGCGCCATCAATTTTGGCGTGCAGGCCACGCTAAAAGACCCGGGCCAGCCCTACCAGCCGCTGATTGACATCAAGGGACTGCCCTCGTGGCCGGGTGATCCGCAATACGATCAGCTGGTAGAAGGTGAAGCCCTGAAAGCGGCAGACATCAA
>JANOCP010000265.1:0-16566 GCA_031412235.1 Polaromonas sp. | reverse complement strand
TCATCACCGGGGTAGCAAATAACGCGGGTCCCCTCGTGGTCAAAGGGCTCTGGCTGAATCACGGGGGGCGTGCGGCCCCTGGCGTCTGCCATGGCCTGCTGCACATCGGCAAAGCGTGACAAATGTGCCAGCGTCATGATTTGGGGCGGTGCCAGCTCGATCAGGCCGTCGCGGTGCTGCTCAAGCGCGGTTCTGGCTTTTAGCCACACGCTTTCTGTTGCCTCGTGGTTGTCGTGCACGGCTATCTGGCCGGCGGGCACTGCGGCTACAAAAAATCGGGTGTCAAAACGCTTGCTGCTCACTGAAGGCATTAGCGGTGTTATCCAGCGTGACCAGGGCGCCAGGCTGCGGGTTTGCAAACGCAGTTGCATTTGCGCCAATACTGCATCAAAAGGCTGGCCTTCGCGCAGCAGTGCGGCGGCGCGTGTGGCGTGCTCGTGGGTGGCGCCGTGGGCAAACAAAATACCTGACTCTTCAAACACTTCACGCAATGCAGCCACGTACAGGCTTGCTGCGGTTAGCACATCAATATCGGGCTCGTTCAATGCGGTGTGCAGGTCACCCATTGGCTGGTCAAGGTGGTCATCCATGTCGAGCCGGGCATCTGCAGCGTCAAGCTTGCCACCGGGGAACACAAAAGCACCGCCAAGCACGTCTGACAAGCCGTGGCGCTTGAGCAGAAAAACTTCAAGACCACCTGCGCCATGGACGCCTTCAATACCATCGCGCAGCATGATGACGGTTGCGGAAGCGCGCGCGGCGCCGGTAACAAGTTGACTGTTGATTTCCATGGCTGGCTTGGTCAGGCGTGGGTGGCTTTAGAAGTCACCACCACCGCCCCCGTGCGCCAGGCTCTCAAACTTGGTGATGCGGTTGATAAACGCGAGCTTGACAGTACCGGTCGGGCCGTTACGCTGCTTGCTGATGATGACTTCGGCTACGCCGGGCTCTTTGCAGGCTTCTTTGGTGTAGTACTCGTCGCGGTAGATGAACATGATGATGTCAGCGTCCTGCTCAATTGCGCCAGACTCGCGCAGGTCGCTCATCATGGGGCGCTTGTCGGTACGTGACTCTACGCCGCGGCTAAGCTGCGACAGCGCAATCACGGGGCATTGCAGCTCTTTGGCCAGCATTTTCAGGCCCCGCGATATTTCGCCGACTGCCGTAGCGCGGTTTTCTTCGGCCATGCTGCTGGACACACTCATGAGCTGCAAATAATCAACCACGATCAAACCCAGCTTGCCGCACTGGCGCGCCAGGCGACGCGCGTTGGCACGCAGCTCGCTGACAGTCAGGCCGGGCGTTTCGTCAATGTGCAGTGATATGTTGCGCAGCTTTTCAATTGCTTCTGACAGGCGCGGCCACTCTTCATCAGTCAGTGCGCCGGTGCGTAAATGGGTCTGGTCAATGCGGCCAATAGAGCCGACGATACGCACAGCAAGCTGCGACGCGCCCATCTCCATCGAGAACACGGCAACGGGCAAGCCTTCGTTCAGTGCAACGTGTTCGGCGATGTTGATGGCGAGTGCGGTTTTACCCATTGAGGGCCGCGCCGCCAGAATCACCAGGTCACCAGCCTGAAAGCCAGATGTCATGCGGTCAAGATCGTAAAAACCAGTGGGTACGCCCGTAACGTCATTCGGGTTCTCGGCCATTTCAGTGACGCGGTCAAGCAGGCTGACGACCAGCGTGTCCATGCTTTGAAAACCCTGCTTCATGCGCGAGCCTTGCTCGCCGATATTGAAGATTTTTTGCTCGGCTTCGTCAAGAATCATCGCCACCGCCTTGCCTTGCGGATTGAAGGCGTTGGTAGCGATCTCGTCGCTGGCAGCTACCAGCTTGCGCAGTATGGAGCGCTCGCGCACGATCTCTGCGTAGCGGCGGATATTGGCGGCGCTGGGCACGTACTGCGCCAGCGAGTTCAGGTAGCTCAGGCCCCCTACTTCGTCAGCCTTGCCCTGGTTTTGCAGGTGCTCATACACGGTGATCACGTCAGCCGGTTTGGTGGCGTTAATCAGCGTACCCACAGCGGCGTAAATCAGCTTGTGTTCAGCGCGGTAAAAGTCGGTGTCAACCAGCAGGTCACCGACGCGGTCCCAGGCGCCGTTATCCAGCAGCAAACCACCCAGCACGCTTGACTCACCCTCAATCGAGTGCGGCGGTATGCGCAGCTGGGCTATCTGGCGGTCGGGGCTGTAGCCGGGTTGACGGGCGTCATCGAAGGGTGAAAGTACGGCGGACATGGGTTTCCTGGGTGGGTGCTAAATGGTACGTCGGCACGGCAGAAAACCGTGTGCACAACCCTGTGAATAACTGGGGGAAATTGAGTGGAAATGTAGCGAGTGCATGTGTACAAGCCGTCAAACCGGGCGGCAAATAAAAAAGCCGCTCAGCGAGCGGCTTTTTTGGGAGGTGCGTAAAACTTAAGCGGTTTCGCCGTACACGGTAACCGTGATTTCAACCAGCACGTCGGTGTGCAAGGCAACGCTGACAGCGTGGTCACCGGTGGTTTTCAGTGGGCCAACAGGCATGCGCACTTGCGACTTGGCAACCGCAAAGCCCTGCTTGGTCAGCTCGGCAGCGATATCGTGGTTGGTGACAGAACCGAACAAGCGGCCGTCAACGCCAGCTTTTTGCGTAAGCTTGATGCTGGTACCACCGAGCTTTTCACCCTGGGCTTGCGATGCGGCAAGCTTGGCTGCTGCTGCTTTTTCGAGCTCGACGCGCTTGGCTTCGAATTCGGCCTTGTTGGCTTCAGTAGCGCGGCGTGCGCGGCCTGAAGGGATCAGGAAATTGCGTGCGTAGCCGTCTTTGACTTTGACAACTTCACCGAGATTGCCGAGATTAACGACTTTGTCTAACAAAATGATTTGCATGGTCGTTGCTCCTTACAGGCTACGGTGCTGGTCGCTGTAAGGCAGCATCGCGAGGAAGCGAGCGCGCTTGACGGCGGTGTTGATCTGACGCTGGAAAATCGCGCGGGTGCCGGTCAGGCGTGCAGGAATGATCTTGCCATTTTCAGAGACGAAGTCGCGCAGGGTGTCGATATCTTTGTAGTCGATTTCTTCAACGCCAGCAGCGGTAAAGCGGCAAAAGCGCTTGCGCTTGAACAGCAGTGATTGTGTGTTGCGCTTTGGGCGCTTGTCTTTATTGAAACGTTTTGGTCCGGGCATGATGGACTCCTTAAATTGGGTTTATGGCCTGAATATGAAAAACAAGACTTTTGCTGGTACGTGCGTTGATCAAGAAACCGGTGAACAGCCGGGGTTTGCCTAGCTCGGCTTTGGCTGAGGTCTCAGCCAGTGCACCGAATGCAACCGCCCTTACTGTCAACCTGACCTGCCTTGTGACGCCTGCTTCAACAACTTCGGACTCGTGTTCGAGAACAAGGTTGAGTGCTGGGATTCCGGCTGGCGTGTAACGAAGAGGACTTGCCTCGGCTATACACGCTGTCAGGTTTACCTGGTTCAATGAAAATTACGCGGCGTATTCTTGTTGCTGGGTCTTGCGAGCCTCTTCGCGCTCGACATTGCGCATCATCAGGGATGGGCCGGTTTCGGCTTTCTTCTTGACAACGGTCAGGTGACGCAAAACAGCATCGTTGAACTTGAACGCATGTTCAATTTCTTCCATCACGGCCTGGCTGGCTTCGATGTTGATGCAAAGATAGTGGGCTTTGGCCAGTTTCTGGATCAGGTACACCAGTTGACGGCGGCCCCAATCTTCAACACGGTGCACAGTGCCACCGCCAGCGGTGATCATGCCCTTGTAACGTTCCAGCATGGCTGGGACTTGCTCGCTTTGATCCGGATGGATCAGCAAGACGATCTCGTAGTGACGCATAAGACTCCTTGTGGTTGATTAAAGCTGCCCCAGCGTCGTGAAGGGTGCAGCAAGGCGAAGCCCCTGAGTATAGCACCCCCACGGTTGCTCACTGCGTGTAGCGCCCTGCCCCCCCGAGGGGGCCGCTGCGCCTGCGGTCTGGCGGAGCCAGTCCCGCGGCCCCTGCTTGAAGCAAGCGGGCTCCCGCGCTCGCTACCGGCTCACAGACCCTTCAGGTCTGGATATCGGATGTATTCCACCAGGTCCTGGGCTTTCTGGGGGGGTGCGGGGGTTATCAGGCTGACCAGAATAATCACGGCAAAACCTACCGGTACACCAAAAAGCCCGGCTGAAATCGGGTCAATGCCCCACCAAAGCTGCACCGGCGATGTAATGCCGAACGTGGCGCGTAGCCAGGTCTGGTTGATCAGCATGTAGTAAAAAGTCACACCCAGGCCGGACATCATGCCCAATGTTGCCGCGATTCCGGTGGCGCGCTTCCAGAATATGCCCAGGCTGAGTGCCGGAAAAAACGACGCCGCCGCAAATGAAAACGCCGCCGATACGAGAAACAGGATATCGGCAGGTTTTTGTGCTGCCACATAAGCGGCCAACAGCGCCACAACGAGCAGCAGAATTTTCGACACCGTTACCCTGCTAACGGTAGACGCCTCGGGGTCAATCATCTTGTAGTACAGGTCGTGCCCGAGCGAATTGGCAATCGTCAGCAACAGGCCATCGGCAGTAGACAGCGCAGCGGCCAATCCGCCAGCCGCCACCAGCCCCGATATCACGTAGGGCAGCCCGGCCAGCTCGGGGGTCAGCAGCACCAGGATGTCGCCGCTCATGCTCAGCTCGTTGAGCTGCAGCACATTGTCTTTGTTGATGTCAGTAACCGACAAAAGCGACGCGTCCACCCTGCTCCAGGAACTTACCCACGCCGGTAGCTGGTCAAACGGTGTTCCCACCAGCGACGTGAAGATTTCGTACTTGACGAGTACCGCCAGCGCAGGTGCCGTGAGGTACAACAGCACAATAAAAAGCAGTGACCAGGTTACCGACTGCCGCGCCTGCCGCACGCTGGGCACGGTGTAATAGCGCGTCAGGATATGCGGCAAGGCCGCAGTACCGATCATCAGGCAAAAAATCAGGGCCAGAAAATTACGCCGCGACGTGTCGTAAAGTGCCCGTTCTTTCAAGCTGCCGTCCGGGCTACCGGCGAACTGCCTGGCATGCGGGGGCATTCCGTTAAGCGGCTCGGCCTTGATGTCGGCGGCGGCTTTGGCAGCAGTCCACGCCTTGATGGCGGCGGCTTCATCCTTGGGCATGGTCGCCAGCGTCTTGCCGGCAGATGAGACCATCGCAACTGGCGCATTCCTGTTTTTCAGCTCTTCTAGTTTTTTGCTTGCTGCCAGCCGGTCCGCGGCCAGAGCGGTGGATGGATTCTTCAGCTTCTCGCCCAGCGCATCCGCACGTTGCGCATAGACGCCGCGCACCTCCAGCTCTTTGGCATCGACGGTAAGCTCCTTCTCTTTAGCCGTTACTTTCTCCAGCTGAAATCCATAGACCAGTTGCGGTACCGCCACCCCGGTCTGCTTGGCCGAAAGCCACACGACCGGAACAAGGTACGCCAGCACCAGAATAATGTATTGCGCAACCTGAGTCCACGTGACAGCGCGCATGCCGCCCAAAAACGAGCACACCAAAATACCGCCCAAGCCCAAAAAAATACCCAGCTCAAAGGCCACGCCGGTCAGGTAAGAGGTGATCAGCCCGACGCCGTAAATCTGCGCAACAAGGTAGGTGAAAGAGCACAAGATGGCGGCAATCACACCAATCAGGCGCGGCAGCTTTCCGCCATACCGTTCACCCAGAAAATCCGGGATGGTGAACTGGCCGAACTTGCGCAGGTACGGTGCCAGCACCAGCGCCACAAGGCAGTAGCCACCCGTCCAGCCCATGATGAACGCCAGCCCGTTATAGCCGGTGAGGTAAAGCGTGCCAGCCAGGCCAATAAATGACGCAGCAGACATCCAGTCAGCACCGGTTGCCATGCCGTTATAAAGCGCTGGCACCCGGCGGCCGGCAACATAGTATTCAGACGCATCAGTGGTCCGGCTCATGATGCCAATGCCGGCATACAAGCCGATGGTGGCCATCAAAAATGTGAAGCCTATCCACAAACGCGGCAAACCCATGCGCTCGGCAACAGCAAGCACGCCCACAAACAGCACCAGCGCCAGTGTGTACCAGCTGTAGAAGCGCTTGAGTTGGGCCTTGAACTGTTGACCGGTCAGCCGAATGCCGTCGCGAGTACCAAAAAAGCCGGCCATGGCTAATCAGGTCCTTCTTCTTCAACACCATGCACGACATCCAGGCGGTTCATGTACCAGGCATAGAAACCGATGATGCCGCAGTACACCAGCAAACTGCCCTGCGCCCCCATCCAAAAGCTAAAGGGCCAGCCAAAGAAGCTGAAGTTCAGGTAGCGTGCGAAATAACTGGTGCCAAAGGTAACCGTAAACCAGATGACCAGCAGCATGGCGATAACGACGCGGTTTTTGCGCCAGTAGAGACGGTGGTTTTCAGTGCGTTGCATGAAGGGGCAAGATAAGCAAACGAGGTCAGGCAATGCCCCCGATTGTCATCGGCGGGCTTGCCAGTTGCTTACCCGGCACCCTCAAAGCACCCGGGGTTTTCCCTTGGACTTTGCCAAATACCCTGACCGCAGCTCAGTTGGCCAGCTGCTTCCAGGTGGCAATCACGGTGTCAGGGTTCAGCGAGATCGACCCTATGCCCTGCTCTTTCAGCCACATCGCAAAGTCGGGATGGTCGCTGGGGCCCTGACCGCAAATTCCAACGTATTTGCCCTGCTTTTTGCAGGCTGCGATAGCCATGCCTAGCAGCGCCTTGACAGCCGGGTCGCGCTCGTCGAAGTCCTTGGCCAGAATCTCAAGGCCCGAGTCACGGTCAAGCCCCAGGGTGAGCTGGGTCAGATCGTTGGAGCCAATCGAGAAGCCGTCAAAGTATTCAAGGAACTGTTCTGCCAGCACTGCATTGCTCGGAATCTCGCACATCATGATGATGCGCAAGCCGTCCTGACCTCGCTTGAGGCCGTGCTGTGCCAGCAAATCAATCACGGCGCTTGCCTGCCCGAGGGTGCGAACAAAGGGCACCATGACTTCAACATTGGTCAGGCCCATGTCATTGCGCACACGCTTGATAGCTTCGCATTCCATGGCAAAAGCTTCACGGAAGTCTTCACTGATGTAACGCGCGGCACCGCGAAAACCAAGCATCGGGTTTTCTTCTTCCGGCTCATAGCGCGAGCCACCAATCAGCTTGCGGTATTCATTTGATTTGAAGTCTGAAAGGCGAACAATCACCGACTTGGGCCAGAACGCCGCGCCAATGGTGGCAACGCCTTCAGCTACCTTGTCAACGTAAAAAGCTCGCGGCGAGGCATGGCCCCTGGCCACGCTTTCAACCGCCTGCTTTAGGTCGGCATCGATATTCGGGTAATCAAGAATCGCCTTCGGGTGCACGCCAATGTTGTTGTTGATGATGAACTCCAGCCGCGCCAGACCTACGCCCTTGTTCGGGATCTGGCAGAAGTCAAACGCCAGCTGCGGGTTACCGACGTTCATCATGATCTTGATGTCTATGGGGGGCATTTCACCGCGCTGCACCTCGGAGACTTCGGTTTCCAGCAGGCCGTCATAAATATTGCCGGTATCGCCTTCGGCGCAGCTTACGGTCACCAGCATGCCGTCCTTGAGCATTTCCGTCGCATTGCCACAACCGACCACAGCCGGAATCCCCAGTTCGCGGGCAATAATGGCGGCGTGGCAGGTACGGCCGCCGCGGTTGGTGACGATGGCGCTGGCGCGCTTCATCACAGGTTCCCAGTTGGGGTCAGTCATGTCAGTCACCAGCACATCGCCGGGCTGGACCTGGTCCATGTCCTTGATGTCGTGCACGATGCGGACCGGGCCAGTACCGATCTTCTGGCCAATGGCACGGCCCTCAGCCAGCAGGTTGGTTTTGACCTGTGTGGCCTTGAGCTTGTAGCGCAGCTCGGCCTTGCCTTTGGACTGGCTTTTAACCGTCTCTGGTCTGGCCTGCAAAATATAAAGCTGGCCGTCAGTACCGTCCTTGCCCCACTCGATGTCCATGGGCCGGCCATAGTGGGTTTCAATAATCAGGGCGTAGCGTGCGAGCTGTTCAACATCGTCGTCCGTCAGTGAATAACGGTTGCGCAGCTCGGTCGGCACATCAGTGGTTTTGACCAGCTTGCCGCCTGATTTTTTCTCTTCAGGCGTGGTGAACTCCATCTGCAGCAGTTTGGAGCCCAGGTTGCGGCGAATCACCGCGCGCTTGCCCGCCTTGAGCATGGGCTTGTGCACATAAAACTCGTCGGGGTTGACGGCGCCCTGCACCACCGTTTCGCCCAGACCGTAACTTGACGTGATGAAAACCACGTCTTCAAAGCCGCTTTCGGTGTCAATCGTGAACATCACGCCCGCCGCACCCTTGTCGCTGCGCACCATGCGCTGCACGCCTGCTGACAGAGCCACATCTGCATGCGCAAAACCCTGGTGTACGCGGTAACTGATGGCACGGTCGTTGTAAAGCGATGCAAAGACTTCTTTCATCTTGTGCAGTACGTCTTCAATGCCCACCACGTTCAAAAAAGTCTCTTGCTGGCCAGCAAATGAGGCGTCAGGCAGGTCCTCGGCTGTGGCCGATGAACGCACGGCAAAGCTGGCCTGGACGTTACCCGCACTCAGCGTGGCAAAACCGGCCCGCACAGCTTGCTCAAAATCACTCGGGAACGGCTGCGCCTCAACCAGCGCGCGGATCTGGCTGCCCGCTGCGGCCAATGCCCGCACATCTTCAGTGTCGAGAGCGTCAAGCACAGCATTGATTTTTTTGTCCAGCCCGTCGTGGGCCAGAAACACCCGAAAGGCATGCGCGGTGGTGGCAAAGCCCGTGGGCACACGCACGCCCTCGGGGCCGGTGGGCAGCTGCGAGATCATCTCGCCGAGGCTGGCGTTTTTGCCGCCTACGGCCTCGACGTCAGTCATCCTCAGGTTTTCAAAAGGTACGACTAAGGCGTCCTGCGCAAAAAGGTTGGACATAAAAATACTCCGGGAGGTTTAAAAGCCGGGGGGCGAACATGCTCTGTGGGCAACGATGTTGTTGTGTTTTAGGTTGGGCGCAAGGCATGTTGCGGGGAATCGGGATAATTGCCTTAATTGTAGGGCGCGGCCATCCAGCGCAACCGCCCAGAGCTGTCACCAACCTGAACTCTCCTGTAGGCCAACATGCCCAATCGCACGGTATTTTTCATTTCTGACGGCACGGGCATCACTGCCGAGACTTTTGGCAATGCCATTCTGGCGCAGTTTGAAATGAAGCCGCGCCACGTTCGCCTGCCGTTTATAGACAGTGTGGACAAGGCGCACCAGGCAGTCCGGCAGATTAACCACGCCGGGGAGGTCGAAGGTAAAAGGCCCATCGTTTTTACGACGCTGGTGAATATGGAAATTCTGGCCGTCATCAAGGCGAGCTGCAACGGCATGCTGCTGGACATGTTTGGCATGTTTGTGGCGCCGCTGGAAAGCGAGCTGGGCCTGAAGTCCAACCACCGTGTAGGCCGGTTTTCAGACGCGTCCAAAAGCAAGGAATACGACGACCGCATTGAAGCCATCAACTTTTCTCTGGCCCATGATGACGGCCAGAGCAACCGCGACTTGGCCGGTTCAGACGTGATTCTGGTGGGTGTCAGCCGCAGCGGCAAAACACCCACAACGCTGTACCTGGCCATGCAATACGGCCTGAAAGCATCCAATTACCCGCTGATCCCCGAAGATTTTGAGCGCCGCCAGCTGCCGCCGGCCCTGGTGCCGCACCGCAAAAAGATATTTGGCCTGACGATTGCCCCCGAGCGCCTAGCCCAGATACGCAACGAGCGCCGTCCCAATTCAAACTACGCCAGCCTGGCCAATTGCCGCCATGAAATCCACGAGGCTGAAGCCATGATGCGGCGCGAAGGCATCAGGTGGCTTTCAACCACCACCAAGTCGATTGAAGAGATTGCCACCACGATACTGCAAGAGATCAGGCCAGAGCGGCTCGTGTATTAGCCGTCGCCAGTCTGTTTTGCTTCTACCGCAGCCTGGCTGTAAATCAATCAAATTTGATAGCGCGCTGTAGCCGTCTTAATTGGGCCAGGCAGCTATTTGGCTTGAAAATTGAGCACAATCACCGCCTCAAGGCCGCAGCGGCTCTTGCGGCAGATCGCGCAATGGCATGACCGAGCCCTGCGGGGCTGGTGAACCCAAAAAGCCAGGCTCGGGCACGGTGATGTAGCGAATCCCCGGCGCGGGCTGCCAGCTGCCTTCAGGCGCGGTGGCCGCATCAAACGGCGGTGGCCTGACCACCCTCGGCGCCAAAGGGTCGAGCAGCGCGCCCGGATCCGTCAATGGCTGGCCGTTGGCGTCCAGTTGCGGGTCGGCCTGGGGCTCAGGCACGGCAAGACGCGGGGCCACAAAGCGTATGTTCTGGTCAATCACCTTGCCCTTGATGGCCAGGCGATAAAACTCGCCAACAATCGGCAATGCGCTTTGCGCGCCCTGCCCCCAGCGCGAACCCATGGTCACGCGGTTGTCGTTAAAGCCGACCCAGGCGCCTGCCACCAGCTGCGGGTGCATCAAAATAAACCAGCCGTCGGTGTTGTCTTGTGTGGTGCCGGTTTTGCCCGCCACGTCAGCGCGTATGCCGTAGCGGCTGCGAATACCCGAACCCGTACCCTGGTCAATGGCGCCGCGCATGACATCAAGCAACGTCTGGGCAACCGGCGTAGCCATCACAGTCTCTGGCACATTGTCCTGAAACGACTCAAGCACCTTGCCGTTACGGTCAAGCACGCTGGTAATCATCAGCGGCTCGACATAGCGGCCGTCATTGGCCAGCGTGCTGTAGGCCGTGACCATTTCCTTGAGGGTTACCGGGCTGGTGCCCAGTGCGAGTGACAGCACTTCGTCAAGCTTGCTTTGGCGCACGCCCATGGATCTGGCCAGCTTGGCCACATGCGCCGGGCCCACCGCCTGCATGACCTGCGCAGTAATCGAGTTTTTCGAATACATCAGGCCTTCACGCAAGGTCATGCTGGCACCACTGGGGCCACCTGCATCACCGGGCCGCCAGAAATTGCCGTCGCCCAGCGCAATCTCCAGCGCCTGGTCGGTAAAGGTGTCTGACGCCTTGCTGCCGTTTTCAAACGCTGCGCCGTACACAAAGGGCTTGAATGTCGAGCCCGGCTGCCTGCGCGCCTGCTGCACGTGGTCAAACTGGTCGTCAATAAAATCGCGGCTGCCGACCCACGCCATCACGTGGCCGTTTGATGGGTCAAGCGCCAGAAAGCCAGCCTGCAGCCGCGTCTTGTTGTCGCGCAGCTTCTGCATGAATTCCGCGTCAAGCTGCAGCGCCTTTAACGCCTGGTCTGGCGTTTGGCCGCTAGCAATTGCTGCCTTGTATTCTTTGGAGTCGCGCACAAAGGCCAGCACCAGGTCTTTGCGTGGTCCACCACCTTTGGCTTTGCTAACCCAGCTTGACGCCCATTCAGCATCCGAAATTTTCTGAAGCCGCTCAGTTTGCAGCGTCAGCGACTTGTTGGCCATGTCCTGCAAGCGCGAGTCAATCGTGGTGCGCAGCACGAGGCCATCCGCGTAGATGTTGTAGTCGTTGCGGTCGGCCCATTCAATCAGCCAGCGCTTGAGCTGCTGGGTCAGGTGGGGCGCGGATCCCAGCTGCTCGTCTTGCCGTTCAAAGTCGATCTTGAGCGGTGTCTTTTTCAGCGCGGCAAGCTTTGCCTCAGGCAACTTCTGGTGCTTGACCATCTGGCTCAAAACGGTGTTGCGCCGCTGTAATGCGCGCTCGGGGCTAAGTACGGGGTTGTAATAGCTGGTGCCCTTGAGCATGCCCACCAGGGTGGCGCTCTCAAGCACGTTCAGCGTGTCGGCAGATTTGTCAAAGTAGGTGCGGGCCGCCATTTCAAGGCCAAAGGCGTTGTACAAAAACGGCACAGTGTTGAGGTAGGTTTCAAGGATCTCGTCCTTGGTGTAGATCGCCTCAATCTTCAGGGCGGTAATCGCCTCTTTCAGCTTGCGCGTCAGCGTTACGGCGCGGCCAATGTCTTCGGGGTAGAGGTTGCGCGCCAGTTGCTGCGTAATCGTCGAGCCGCCCTGCTTGTTGCCCGACACGGTGTGCAGCACGGCAGCAAAAGTGCGCTTCAGGTCCAGACCATGATGCTCATAAAAGCGGTGGTCTTCAGTGGCAATCAGCGCAGCCACCACATTCGGCGAAATGTCAGCCAGCTTGACCCAGTCGCGGTTGGCCCGCTTGAAAACCGCCAGCGCCTGGCCGTCAGACGACATCACCACCGACGGCTTGGCGGTTTTGGCTTTGCGCAGGTCTGAAATGCTGGGCGTAAAAGGAATCAGCACCAGCGTGTACAGCAAAAGCAGCAACGGTATGGCGGCGATCGCCCAGGCGACCCCCACAGCGATCTCGCGCTGCGTAGCCTGGCGCAGGCGGTCGGGGATGGAAAAGGCGAATTGTTTGAGGTGGTCAAATAGCTTCATCATGGTCGGGCATAAGTTTAGGCGACCGGCCATCTAGAAGGTGTAGGACTGCGGCGCAAGGGCATGCCAAAGTGCTACAAATGGCCTTGCGAAGCGACTCACTGAATACCCCTTCCAGCCCTGCTGCTGTAAGAAGTACCTTCCTGCGCCGACTAAAACGAGCAGCCAGAATGGTTGCCGTAGAAGGAATCCCATGATGACTCGAAGAAACACACTGTTTGGCCTTGGCGCCATATCTGCCGCATTGGCAGGTTTTCGCGGGCTGTTTAGCAGCCAGCCAGCGCAAGCCGCGCAGCCCGCACGCTTGTATCAAGTCACTCACACCCCTGCCGAGTGGAAAAAGCTGCTCAAACCTGAGCAGTTTCGCGTGCTGCGCGAGGCGGGTACTGAATACCCCGGCACCAGCCCGCTCAATAAAGAAAAGCGCGCAGGCACTTTCAATTGCGCGGGCTGCGCCCAGCCGCTGTTTTCATCCAAAACCAAGTTTGAAAGCGGCACCGGCTGGCCCAGCTTCTGGCAGCCACTGGACAAAGCCGTAGTTGAAGAAAGCGACACCACGCTTTTCATGAAGCGGGTTGAGGTGCTGTGCAGCCGCTGCGGCGGACACCTGGGTCACGTGTTTGAAGACGGCCCCAAACCCACTGGCCTGCGCTACTGCATGAACGGTGTGGCCATGAACTTCAAGGAAGCTTAAACACCATGAACAAAATACTTTTTGCCCTAGGTGCAGTCGCTCTGGCCGCGCTGACTTACATGAGCGGCGGCATGGGCGCCCTGGCCGCTGAAGAAAAAGCCGTCAAGCTGCCCGCCCCCACTATTGATACACCGGTAGCCACCCAGGCCGCACGCGAAACCGCCGTGTTTGCAGGCGGCTGTTTCTGGGGCGTGCAAGCGGTGTTTCAGCACACGCAGGGCGTATTGAATGCCGTGTCAGGCTACGCCGGTGGCGACAAGTCCACCGCCAGCTACAACATGATCGGCAGCGGCCGCACCGGCCACGCAGAAGCCGTACAAATTACCTATGACCCCAAGCAGATTTCATACGGCAAGCTGCTGCAGATTTACTTTTCAGTAGCGCACAACCCCACCACCCTGAACAGCCAGGGCCCCGACCGCGGCACGCAATACCGGTCAGCCATTTTTTACAACGATGCCAACCAGAAACAGGTGGCAGAAAAGTACATCGCCCAGCTGGACGCTGCCAAAGTTTTCGAGGGCAAAATCGTGACGCAGCTGACGCCACTGGCAGCACCCCTGGCCTTCTACCCCGCAGAGGCCTACCACCAGGACTACGCCACCCTGAACCCCCGCCAGCCCTACATCGCCAGATTTGACCTGCCCAAAATAGCCAACCTGAAAACCATGATGCCGGAGCTGTATCGGGAGAAGCCGGTGCTGGTTTCACAGGCTGGGAAGTAAGGCTGGTCATCATGGCCTTACTGGCTTTTGGGTTTGTTTTACCGGGTTTGGTGGCCATTTAGGCATCAAATGTGCTTTCTGCCTAATGATTACGGCATTGAGTAGCTATTGAATTAATAGCAATCTCCATGATCATCCTCGACATGGGCGACTGTCACCCCGGACTTGATCCGGGGTCCATCCCCGCGTTTGCCCCGCGCGTAGTTGCACAGCAAGCCGTTCATTCAAGTCCAACGAGTCCGTGCAACCATCTTTTGTAATACAATTTTGTTTTACATAAACGAGATACAACCATGACCGCCGCCACCCTGTCTTTTCGCGCGTCATCAGAGTTTGCAGAGCAAACCAAGGCGCTCGCCAGCCTTTTCAACATGCCAAGCTCCGAATACCTGCGCGAAGCGGTTCGTGAGAAAAATGAGCGCGTTCTCAAAGACCGCATGACCTATCTGTCACAGCAACTGTCGGGCAAACACCTGCTTGAAAACGAAGCCATGGATGCAACGACGGGTGACGGTCTTGAGTAAATCAGGCCAGGTGCAGCGCGGCCAGTTGTGGGAAGTTGATTTCGAGCCGCAAACCCACAAAGCAGAACTAAGTACGCCCGGCAAACGCGGCCGCCCAGCACTAGTGATGCAAACCAACATCCTCAACGCCGCAGGCCACGCCACCACCATCGTCATCCCTGGCACCACACAGGTATACCGCGACGCACAAGGCGACGGCTACCCACTGCGAATATCGCTGGGAAAGATAGGCCAGATGAAGGAAGAAACCGATCTGCTAATCGATCAAATCCGCACCGTTTCAAACAGGCGACTGATGGGCGACAAACCGATTGCCGAGCTGAGCCGCGCGCATATGAAGCGGGTTGAAGATGCACTGCGGATACTGACGGGGGAGTAAATATCTTTAGCTGAAATGCAACAAACCAGACTGTCACCCCGGACTCGATCTATGGTCCATACCTTTTCTCGTTTTCGATAGCGTGTGCCCTCTGCAAAGTCATTTGTTGTAATGACCGCCTCATTGAGGTGGGAGTAAAAATCTTGCAGCTGCTGGTTCATCTGGCTCCTGTTGTTGCACTCTTTTCAAGTAACAACATACAAGGCTCAATGTCAAGGTCTAACGCTTAAAATAGGCATAATTTCTACATTTCATATGAAATTGCAACACTACAAAAATGTAGTCTACAATAGTAAACGGTAGTCTTTAAAAATTGGGGTTCCCATGAAAAATGCTGATAAAGATGAATCGCACAAGGAAGAGTTGGGGCCAGTTGGTGAGACAAAGGCGGAGAAATTTGAGCGGATTGCGCAGCGCCGAGTTACGGAAATCGTCGCAAAAATAAGGCTGATCGGCAATCTTAGTGATCGGCGAAACTATGAATACACCGACGATCACGTTCGTCAAATTTTTGATGCTCTCGACTCTGAGGTCAGAGCTTGCAAGGTTAAGTTTCGGGCAGGAGACGCAAGTGCGCCGGCCGCATTTTCATTTAAGCGGTAGTCGCGGGGAGTTTGATGATCACAGTTGGTAGCCTATTTGCTGGCATAGGTGGGTTCTGCAGTGCGTTTGAGCAAGTTGGAGCAAATGTGCTTTGGGCAAATGAAATGGATTCTTCGGCATGCCGGACTTATCGTGCAAATCACCCAGATATCAGCCTTCACGAAAAAAAAATAGAAGACCTTTCGGCTATCCACGATGACCTCTTGGCAGTTGATGTCCTTACGGCTGGATTTCCATGTCAACCGTTTTCAGTCGCTGGAGACCGTCAGGGTTTCGCGGACCCTAGGGGTAAGGCGTTCTTTGAAATTATTCGGTTGATTAAAGAGTTTGGATCCGATCGCCCCAAAATTCTGCTCTTTGAAAATGTTCCAGGATTGCTTTTCCATGACAAAGGTGCCTCCTACGCAAAGATAGTCAATGCAGTGCAGTCCGCAGGCTACTGGTTCTTACCCCCAGACTGTCAGGCGATCTTGAACACTATGAAGATCACGGGTATCCCTCAGGCAAGAGATCGGCTCTTTATGGTGGCATTGTCTTGGGATCATTTCGATGATCAATGCTTTCATTTTCCTGAGGAAATTGAAGAAGGTGGGCAAGCTGTCAAAAGCTTTTTAGACCTGCATGAACAGGCCCCAGAAGATCATTACTTTGACCCTGAGAGCAGGTGGGGGAAGCTTTTCATTGAATCCATGAACAAGGGAGACCCAGAAAGTGTCTACCAGTTACGGCGCTATTACGTGCGAGAAAACAAAAACGATGCGGTCTTCACATTGACGGCGAATATGGGCGAGGGCGGACACAACATACCTGTCTACAAAGACGATTGGGGCATCCGCAAGTTGACGACTAAAGAGTGTCTGAGGCTTCAAGGGTTTGATGCTGAAAAATTCATCTTTCCTGAGGAAGTAGCCAAGTCACAACGATACAAGCAGATCGGGAATGCGGTGACAGTGCCGCTCGTTATTAAATTGGCGCAGGAATGCAAGCGTCTTCTTACAAAAGGGGGTTAACAATGGCAACAGCACCAAAAGGGTGGAGATTTCCTACCAACGACGATGGTGAAGACGATCAACTAAACCAGCCAGGTATTGAAGACTTCCGCAATACACCGATCATTTCGTTAGCTAGGGAGATCTGTCAAAACAGCCTGGATGCTAAGGACCCAACTAAG
>JANOCP010000264.1:0-1868 GCA_031412235.1 Polaromonas sp. | reverse complement strand
CGATGGTCTCCTAGACTAATTGTGCCGCGCCTTGAAGGGGCAATCTCATCTTTGGCATGAATGCTGCCTAGAATTTCAGTGTTTCCCAGTCAAACCCCCTTCCACCCTGAACCTGAAAGTACTGCATGAATCCTTACCTCGCCCTGGGCATTGCCATCGTCGGTGAAGTCATTGGCACCACCGCACTGAAGTCCAGCGACAGCTTTACCAAGCTCATTCCGTCCATCATCACCGTCATCGGTTACGGCGTGGCGCTGTACTTTCTAACCGTGACGATGGAGTCGATTCCCACGGGCGTGGCGTACGCTATTTGGTCAGGCATGGGCATTGTGCTGATCACCATTGCCGCCAATTTCTTTCATGGGCAAAAAATTGACCTTGTCGGCATGGCCGGTATGGCGCTCATCATTGCGGGTGTGGTGGTGTTAAACCTGTTTTCAAAATCAGTGGGACGTTGAGCGCAAACCCTCCAGACTGAAACACCATGCGTACCCTGCTGATTAAAAACGCCCAACTCGTCGCCACCTTTGACGATGCCGACCCAGCCAACGCGAGGGAGCTGAAAAACGCATCAGTCTTCATACGCGGTAACCTGATTGAAGCCATCGGCCCTGCCGCTGAGCTACCGCAGCAAGCAGACGAAGTGATTGACGCGGGAGGTCATTTGGTAATGCCCGGCATGGTCAACACGCACCATCACATGTTTCAGTCGCTCACCCGGGCGATACCGGCCACGCAAAATGCCGAGCTGTTTGGTTGGCTGCGCGGGCTGTATCCTATTTGGGCAGGCTTGAGCCCGGAGATGATTCGTGTGTCCACCCAAACCGCGATGGCCGAGCTGCTGCTGAGCGGTTGCACCACCAGCAGCGACCACCTGTACATCTACCCCAACGGTGTACGGCTAGACGACAGTATCGAAGCAGCGGCGCACATCGGCATGCGCTTTACCGCCAGCCGGGGTTCCATGAGTGTGGGTCAATCAAAAGGTGGCTTGCCGCCTGATGCGCTGGTGGAAAACGAAGCGGCGATCCTCAAAGACACCCAGCGGCTGATTGACACTTACCACGATGCATCTCACGGGGCGATGCTGCAAATCGCCGTTGCGCCTTGCTCTCCTTTTAGCGTCAGCCAGGATTTGATGCGCGAATCCGCCGTGCTGGCTCGCAGCTACAAAACCCGGTTGCACACCCACTTGGCTGAAAACGACCACGACCTGGCCTATTCGCGTGAAAAGTTCAACTGCACACCCGCCCAGTACGCCCAAGACCTGGGCTGGCTGGGCCCTGACGTATGGCATGCGCACTGCGTCAAGTTAGACGACAGCAGCATCAGCCTATTCGCCACCAGCCGAACCGGGGCGGCCCACTGCCCGTGCAGCAACATGCGCCTGGCCAGCGGCATTGCGCCCGTGCGCAAAATGCTGAATGCCGGCGTGCCAGTAGGCTTGGGCGTAGACGGTAGCGCCAGCAACGACGCGGCGCACATGGTCAATGAGGCGCGCCAGGCCTTGCTGCTAGCGCGAGTCGGCCGGGCCATGCAAGCGCCGGAGACGGACAAAGCGGGTCGAACCTTTTTTGGTTGCGACTTGGGCCCCGCCGAAATGACCGCGCGCGATGCGTTAACCCTGGCCACGCGCGGTGGCGCCGGCGTACTGGGCCGCCAGGACATCGGCCACCTGACGCCCGGCATGTGCGCTGACCTGGCTGTGTTTGACTTGCGCACGCTACGCATGGCAGGCGGTGCGGTGCATGACCCGCTGGCCGCGCTTTTGTTTTGCAGCAGCCCGCAAGCGGCCTACACCATCGTTAACGGCAAAGTTGTGGTGCGGGAAGGCAGGCTGACGACGCTGGAGCTTGAGCCGCTGGTGG
>JANOCP010000263.1:0-2402 GCA_031412235.1 Polaromonas sp. | reverse complement strand
CAGGCCGACAGAAAAAGTGAAGGACACCAGCTCATTGATGAAAAAAGTGAGCTTTTCAATCGGTAAATAACTGCCAGCCCAGCTTGAGGCCAGGCCCAGAAAGGTAGACACCACCAGTGACACCAGCAGCAAAAAGCCAATCGCCAAAATGTAGGCTACGCCGCGCAGACGCAATGACGCGCTATGCCACCACTTTTGCTGCGGGGCCTCGCCACTGCCCTGGCGCCACAGGCGCTCAAACGCGTCTTGCAGTTCTGCAAACACGCCGGTTGCGCCTGAGAGCAACAAAACGGCTGCAAACAATGAAGCCACCACGCCCTGCGATGGCTCACGGGCGCTGTTAAGGGCCTGCTGAACCACCTGGGCGCCCTGTGCGCCGACCACACTGCGGATTTGATCGACCAGGCTGATCTCGATGTATGAGCGGTCAAGCCACCAGCCGAGCACCGCCACCAGCAGCACCAGCAAAGGCGCCAGACTGAGAATGCCGTAAAAAGACATGGCAGCGCTCATGCGCAGGCCGTCCGCTTCTATCCAGCGCTGCACTGCGCGCCACAGCGGGCGGTAAAAATGCATGGCACCATGCCTGAAAAGGGAAAGCCCCAGGCTAGGCAAACTTTTGCGGGGGCGTGGGAATTTGGGCGGTAAATGCGAGGGAAGGTATGGCGCGACCATGTCCGAGCATAAAAAAACGGCGGCCATACCGTCACCAGACAGACCCGCTACCTGCCGTAGGCGGGCTCTGACGGTGGGTGCGTTAAAAGCCTAGGCGCTGACCTTGAACAGCGCGGCGACTTTTTTCTTGGGCTTGATATTGGCTGAAACACCGCTGCGCGCGGGGTTGGTTTTGGCGGCGGCTTCCCAGGCGGGTTGCGCGTCTGCGGCTGCCGTTGACTCGTAGGGCTGGTCAAAAAACGGGTCGCGCGGGGCGGGGGCCTGCCTGTAGGGCGTGTGTTCACGGCGCTCACGCGGCGGGCTCATTTCGCGGCGCTCACGCTGTTCACGTGGTGCGCGCGAATCAGATGCTTCGCGCGAGTCATGCGCGCCGCGGTCATCGGACTCACGGTACATGCGGCGGCCGTCATTGATGCGGCCCTGCTCACTGATGCGTGGCTGGTCTTCGTCAAACTCCATCGGCTCAAGCTCAATCTTGGTCTTGATGAGTTTTTCAATATCGGCCACCAGGCGCTGGTCACTGCTGGCCACAAAGCTCACAGCCAGACCGGCAGCACCGGCGCGGCCCGTGCGGCCAATGCGGTGAACGTAGTCTTCAGCATTAAAGGGCACGTCGAAGTTGAATACGGCGGGAACGTCTTTAATGTCGAGCCCGCGGGCGGCCACGTCAGTGCACACCAGCAAGTCAACCTCGCCTTTTTTGAAGGCGTCAAGCGCTTTCAGGCGCTCGTCCTGGCTTTTGTCGCCGTGCAGGGCGGTGGTTTTGAGGCCTTCACGCTCCAGCGAGCGGGCCAGGCGGGCACAACCGAGTTTGCTGTTGACAAACACAAAGGCCTGCTTCATGCCGCGTGTTTTAAGCACCTGGTGCAGGGCGCGGCGCTTGTCGTCTGCGCCCACGCTGTAAAAGTGCTGCTCGACGGTAGATGCGGTGGCGTTGGAGCGCGCCACCTCAATCGTGACCGGGTCTTGCAGGTAGCTGGACGCGAGGCGCTTGATTTCGGGCGAAAAGGTGGCTGAAAACAGCAGCGTGATGCGCTGCTTGGGCAGGTAGCTCAGGATGCGCTGCAGGTCTGGCAAAAAGCCGATGTCAAGCATGCGGTCAGCTTCATCGAGCACCACATATTCGACCTGGTTCAGTACCGCGTTTTTGGCTTCAATATGGTCAAGCAGGCGGCCGGGGGTAGCAACCAGCACTTCAACACCCGCTTTAAGCGCCAGCGTTTGCGGCTTCATGTCCATGCCGCCAAACACCACCGCGCTGCGCAAATTGGTGTACTTGGCGTACAGCTCAACCTGCTCGGCCACCTGCACTGCCAGCTCACGGGTGGGCAGCAGCACCAGCGCCCGCACGGGGTGGCGTGCCGGTGAGGTTGAAGCGTTTTCGTGCTTCATCATGCGCTGCAAGAGCGGCAATGCAAAAGCAGCCGTTTTGCCGGTGCCGGTTTGGGCTGCGCCCATCACGTCTTTGCCTTCCAGAACGACCGGAATGGCCTGTTCCTGGATCGGGGTCATGGTTTCGTAGCCCATCTCGGCTACGGCGCGGGCCAGGGGTTCTGCCAGCGAAAGATTTGAAAAAGAAGAAGTCATAGGGAAGCTCTGCGTAACTCGTGCGAAGTTGTGGCGCACGGATCGGGATGGGATCCAGGGCGCGGTTTACAGCCAATAGCAAAGCTACTGGCAAAAAAGGCAAAGCTGCAAACCGCAAGGGCTTAGCAAAGCTCGCCTAC
>JANOCP010000262.1:0-2848 GCA_031412235.1 Polaromonas sp. | reverse complement strand
CGCTGACGGCGTGTTTGACGGCTTTGTCGAGGTCGGCGTCTTCGAGCACGATAAACGCGTCGCTACCGCCCAGTTCAAGCGTGGTTTTCTTCAGGTGTTTGCCTGCTTGCGCTGCCACGATGGCCCCCGCGCCTTCGCTGCCTGTGAGTGCCACAGCGCGTATGCGTGGGTCTTCAATGACCTGGGCAACTTGCTCTTTGGAAATAAACAGATTGGTGTACGCGCCATCGGGTGCACCGGCCTCATGCAGCAGTTGCTCAAAAGCCAGCGCGCATTGCGGCACGCTGGAGGCATGCTTGACCATCACCACATTGCCCGCCATCAGGTTGGGCGCGGCAAACCGGGCGATCTGGTAGTAGGGGTAGTTCCAGGGCTCAACGCCAAACAGAACGCCAATCGGGCTGCTTTCGACCAGTGCCTCGCCCTTGGGGGTGGCCAGCTTTTCAGGGGCAAGAAATTCTTCGGCGTGGTCCGCGTAGTAGTCAAGGATGGCGGCGCTCAGCGCCACTTCGCCCAGGCTTTGCGCAATCAGCTTGCCCATTTCACGTGTGATGAGTTCAGCCAACGGCTGGGCCCGCTCGCGCATGAGGGCTGCGGCGCTTTTTAATATGACAGCGCGGGCCGCAAAGCTGCGCTCCCGCCAGTCTGTTTTGAAGCACGCATCGGCTCGCTGGAGTTTTTCTTCAAGCTGCGCCGGGCTGATGTCGCCAAAGGTTTTTTCGACTTTGCCGGTGTAGGGGTTGGTGCTTTGGTAGGCCATGGGCTCTCTTTAAATGACTGCAGTGAAGGCGGGGTTGGCGATCAGGCGGGGCGCTGTGAGCTGCTCTTTAACTGTTGTAGCACGGCATGTGCCGCTGCTTCAGATGACGCCGGGTTTTGACCCGTGATCAGTTTGCCGTCGGTCACCACATAGGCTTGCCAATCAGCCCCCTTGCTGTAGACGCCGCCGTTTTTAACCAGCATGTCTTCCACCAGAAAAGGCACGATGTCGGTAAGCTGCACAGCGGCTTCTTCGGTGTTGGTGAAGCCGGTGACTTTTTTGCCTTTCACCAAGGGTGAGCCATCTGCCGCCCTGGTGTGGCGAAACACGCCTGGCGCATGGCACACCGCTGAAACCGTTTTGCCCGCCGCCGCCATGGTCTCGATCAGCTTGATGGAGTCTGCGTCTTCGGCCAGGTCCCACAGCGGCCCGTGGCCGCCGGGGTAAAACACCGCATCAAACGCATCGCCTGACACGCCAGACAGCTTGCCGGTATGCGCCAGCACGGCTTGCGCTGCGCTGTCTGCCTTGAAGCGGCCAGTGGCCTCTGTTTGCGCGTCAACGGCATCGCTTTTCGGGTCAAGCGGCGGCTGACCGCCCTTGGGCGACATTACGGTGATGTTTGCACCCGCATCCTTGAAAACGTAGTAGGGCGCAGCAAACTCCTCCAGCCAGAAGCCGGTTTTTTTGCCGGTGTCGCCAAGCTGGTCGTGCGATGTCAGAACCATCAGGATATTCATGTTGTGTCCTTGTGTTGCCAGCCCACGCGGGGCAGACTGGGCGTTGCGAAAGTATTTGAAAAAACATGACCGTATCGGTCAATGGCTTTTTACGGTAAGGCTTTCAGTACACAATGGGCACAAGCATGAGGCGCTGTCTTTTGTAAGAAAAAGAGCCGTTTGCAAGCCCGGCTCGCTTCCAACGTCTGCAAGCGCGCGGCAGCGTTCGGGCCTGCACGCTGCGCCAGCGCAGCCGGTGAAGCCGCTGTGCCGCGCGAAAAACGGCCGTGCACAACAGCGCGATGATGGCCAATACGGCAAGGCCCAGACCTGGCAGTAGGTCGATTAAAAATTGCATCTTTCCTCCCGCTCCGGCCTTTGCCGTGTTTGACGGCAAAAGCTCCCGGCCTTCCCGATTTTGCCTTCAGGCGTTCACAAACACGCTGCCGGATGTATTCCAGATGTCGTTTTGGTGCCAAATATGCTCTCAGCCCAGTATTAATGGGCTTATACAGCTATGTTGTTTGTAGCATCAACCCCAAGACCGGGTCAGCAGTTCGTCCAGTGCATCGGTAATGGCTTGCCCTTCGTCGATTTATGTCGAACTGCAACATTACAGGGGGCAAGGTTCGTCTGCAAAAGAACCGATGTCGCATGTACCGCATTCCAGTCGGCGGCATATCTATCTGCCGCTAGCTGGCAGTCGAGTTGCCCCTCCTGCTGCGTCACCCGTGCCTCGTTAATCGTGAAATTCACTGGCTCTTTACGGATTGCCCCACTATCGGTTTCCATCTCAAGAAGCTCCGGAAAATACATACATACAGATTAAAAAGCAGGCGTCAAATGAGCTTGCGTTGAGCAAAATGCTTCACAGCGTCAACTCGTAATCCACAGTCATCGGCGCATGGTCCGAAAAGCGCTGCTCTTTATAGATATGTTCAGCCCGCGCCAGCGCCGCCATCGCTGGCGTGGCAAGGTGGTAGTCCAGCCGCCAGCCCACGTTTTTGGCATAGGCCTGGCCGCGGTTGCTCCACCAGGTGTAGGCCTCGTCGGTGGTTGTGGGTTTGAGCTTGCGGTACACATCGACCATGCCGCCGCCCAGAGAGGGGGCTTTCGCCAACAGCTTGTCTGCTGCCTTGTTAGCCTCTTTCGCGTCTTCTGCCGCTTCTTTTGCAGCATCCAGGCGCAGCAGCTCGGTCATCCAGCCGCGTTCTTCGGGTAAAAAGCCGCTGTTCTTCTTGTTGCCCTTGAAGTTTTTCAAATCGATTTCCTGGTGCGCAATGTTGATGTCGCCGCACAGCACGTAGTCGCGGTCTTGCTTCAAGCTCAAAAGGTGGGGGTAAAACTCTGCCAGAAAGCGGAACTTGGC
>JANOCP010000261.1:0-6572 GCA_031412235.1 Polaromonas sp. | reverse complement strand
AGGCCTGCGCTCACGCGTCCGTCGTTCACGGGGCCTGGCAGGGCGGCCAGCATCATGCAATTGGACTGGTCAAGGAAAGCACCTGAATCATCCGTTTGCACCCAGCAGATCTTGCTTGCGCGGCTAAACCACATGCCATCGCAACGCGCAAAGTCGTTGTCGGTCGTCAGGCCTGAAAGGTTGACGCGGGCCGGGTCAGCATCGGCCTGGGCACCGAACAGGTAGACGTCCCACGTGAAAGTCAGGGCGGCCGGATTAAGGGCATCTTCACGGAAACGCACAATGTGACCAAAAGGATTGCCGCGGCCGGTGGAGGCTGTGGTGATCGGGGTGACGTTACGGGCATCTTCATAAAAACGGGGGTTTGCAGGATTCAGGTTGTCCGCCCGACGGCCGGTGTTGCCGGCGGAGTTATTTGCCTCTGTCATGGTGAAATAAACATCACGGGTCAAGGGGTTTACCGAACCCCACTCCGGACGATCCATGCGGGTTGCACCCACGACGTCGCCTGCCAGACGCGCGTTTGCCAGCACGTCAGCCAGATCGCTGAACTGATAAGGCGTTGTCGCCGCTGCGATGGCACCCGAATAAGTCAGCGGCAACCAGGTGCCGGTACCGTCGGCATTGAAGCGGGCAGCGTACAGGGTGCCGCTGTCAAGATACTTGTCACCCAGCGCCATACGGTCAGCGGCCAGTGCCACCGAAGACGTGCCATCAGCCGCAGCCCACAACGCATTGGACACAAACTTGTAAATATAGTCACCACGGCTGTCGTCACCCATGTAGACGGCAATCGGCTGGCCAACAACGGGCTCGTTCATGACTGCGGCCTCATGCGCAAACCGACCCAAAGCGGTGCGTTTGCGGGGAATCGCTGCCGGGTTGTAGGGGTCAATTTCAACCACCCAGCCAAAGGTGTTGACAACGTTTGCGTAGTCCAGCGTGCGGTTGACAGCCAGCAGGTTGGCATTCCAGCGGTCGTTCAGGTCAGCTTCGGAACCCACAGCATTTGCAGCCATGCCTGCCGCGGTGGTGGCAGCCAGGCTGGCCCAGCCAAAGCGGTCATTGTTGAAATTGTTGCGAGTTGTGGAGGTACCGATGCCGTAGCGGTTGAAGGACGTTACTTCCTTTGCTGTGCGTGCCGGGTTGTCCACCGTCTGGTCGCGCCAGGCATAGCCAGCCCAGTTTTCTTCGTTGGTGAGCAAGGTGCCCCAAAAGCTGTAGCCGGTACCGCAATTGTTGATGGTGCCGCGTGTGCGGGTACCGGTAGGCGAAAATTTCGTCACCATCATGGCGTTGGCGCGTACCGGGCCGGAGATGTCGATCGTCGTCGCGGCGGTGATGCGGCGATTAAAAGGCGAGTTTTGTACATAGTTCCAGGTGCCGGTTGCTGACACATTACCGCCCGTATCGGTACGGCGCATTTCAACGATGGACACGCCATGCATGGCCACTTCACGTGTGACTTCGGCCTGAGGGCGTGGTGTTACCACCGTGTTCTGGTTGGGTGCTGCCTGGTAGGTTGCGGGGGTACCGCCACTCTGGTGAAGGAACGGCGCTACGACCGTTTCATGGTTGATCCCGAGCAGGCCCCGGGTGTTGCCGTTGACCGGGTCAGCAGCAGTACCTGCATCGTTCAGGCCGAAATACTCCATGCCGTCATGCTGGTCACCGCTACGCTGCGCATAGGTGCTGGCATCGTCAGTACCGACGTTGGTGTACGCGGCAACGCCTGCAGCAATAGGGTCACCCGTCAGGAAGACAGGCCGCACGGTATGGTTAGTCGGTACCGACACCTTGTCATCCTGGCTTTTGCTGACAGCCGGGAAAGTCAGGGCCGAGATGCGGGTAGCAACGGCAGGTGCTGCCGGGGGTGGGACAACTGCGGCTGGCGCAGCAACGGGTGTAGCTGAACTGCCACCACCGCAGCCAGCCAGGCCAAAACCGCCAATGGCAGCCATTGCGGCGCCGCCGCTGGCGCTGCGAAGGAAGCCGCGACGGCCGAGACGTGCTTTGGAGATAGCCAGAAACTCTGGCTCACCGTTGGGGTTGGTACAAATTTCTTCCGGATCAATTTCCTGGAGTCCGGCCTGACCTGCGGGATTTGCGTTCATGTGGGGAGTGCTTTCGAGGTGGTTACAAAAGCACAAATGATAGAAACGCTACAAGTCAGAGCTGTGGCAATTTCATGACCGAATGATGAAAACCACTTTGATTTGTGGCACCGGTTGCGCAGCCTTTGAATGCGGGCAACTGCTGCGCGTTCTCAACCCAGTCGATCAGAGCGCTGGCAGGGCCGAGCTGTTTATTGTTTAGCCCGCGTCCCCAACACCGCTGCGCCCAGAATCATGACCGCAGCTACGCCAATGTTCCAGCTCAGGGCGCGGCCTTGCGTGAGCATTAACAGCGCGGTGGAGCACAGCGGCGTGAGGTAGCTCAGGATGCCTATCTGGCGTGCGTCGCCGAGCTTGAGGGCTTTGTCCCACAGAAAAAAAGCGGCACCCAAAGGGCCCAGGCCGAGCAGGGTCACCAACAGCCAGTCCTGGGCCGACAGGGTTGTGGCCGGTTCCAGCAGGGCGTGACACAGCAACGAGAGCAGGCCCGATACCAGTCCAAAAAGGCCGATGGCCGGGGTTGGAAAAGCGCGCACCCGCTTGGTCATGAGTGAATAACTGGCCCAGATAAACGCCGAAGTCATGGCGGGCAAATAACCCCAGTACCAGCCGCCAGTGCCTGTGCTTCCCCCAGCGCCAAGAATGGCAACGGCGGCACCGGCAAAACCTGTCAGTGCTGCCACGATATGCAGGGCCCGCAGCTTCAGGCCAGGCAAAAAAGCTGGTGCCATAACGACCAGCAGCAGTGGCCAAAGGTAGTTGACCAGGTTGGCCTCTACCGACGGTGCGTAACGCAAGGCGATGAACAGCAGGAAATGAAACCCGAACAGGCCATAAATACCCAGCGCCAGGGTAGAGGCCGGAATCTTCCAGAGCTGCGGTTGCCGCGCGACCAGCGGCAGCGCCAGTGTGCTGCCCACCAGCAAGGCGATACCCGTCAGCAAAAAGGGCGGCAGGTGGCGCAGGGCCACACCGATGGCGGCAAGGGTGGCCCACAGGGCGATGGCGGCAAGCGCGTAGAAGTTGGCTTTCACGTACAGAACTTGCTGGCTAGTCGCGAACGCAGCGCGCAACCAGTGGCAGCAGTGGGTAGCGCAGAACAGCTTCCCGGCCACTCGTGCCCAGGCCAAACTCTGCGCGCATGCGCGGGTTGCTAAAGACCGTCTGCTTGTCGCCCTGACCGCCAGCGTCGCGGTACAGCACGTCGTAGCCGCGTGAGCCATTGAGCACCGCGCTGTCGTCGACAAATTTGACGCTGAATTCAATGCCATGCTCGCAGCGGTAGTGGGGCAGCGCTGCCTCGCCGCCCATGCCTGCGCAGCCTGCGAGCAATGAAAAGGCTGAAATGGCCGCAAGCGCTGGAAGCACCTGTAGAGCGGCTGTAAGTGACTTTTTTATGCCGTTTATGCTCCTGGCCCAACAAGAACGGCTATAAGTAGCTATTATTTTCATAGTATCGTCCTGATTGTAAAACCGTCTCGAATGGCTGGTCTCGGGGATCACTTCGGCCAAAGTACCCAAAGCCGCAGCGGCTGGTTCATGCGTGACGCAAATTCCCCTGCCTCTGCCCCCGTGCCGGCAAAATAATCAGCCCGAACAGCGCCCACGATGGCGCTGCCGGTGTCTTGTGCCAGCACCAGTTTTTGCAATGTACCGGCGCTGCCGCTGGACGCCAGCCAGACCGGCGTGCCGTAGGGAATGCTGTCCCGGTCAACCGCAATCGATCGGCCCGGTGTCAGTGCCACGCCCTGCGCACCTTTGGGGCCAAACGCAGCGTCGAGGTCGCTAAGCGCTTCTTCACGAAAAAACACATAGCGCGGGTTGCTCCACAGCAACTGCTGTATGCGCTGCGGGTTTTGGGCCGCCCAGGCCTTGGTGGCGTCGGGCCAGGGGTTGATTTTGGTTACGCCCTGGCTCAGCAGCCACTGGTTGACGCTGCGGTAAGGCTGGTCGTTAGAGCCCGCAAAAGCCACCCGGATAGTGCGTTGGGAGCCATCGGGCTCCACCACATTCAGGCGGCCAGAGCCCTGAATATGCAGCAGCAGCGCGTCAATCGGGTCAGCCAGCCAGGCAATCTCACGGCCCTGTAGCGCGGCGCGTGCCTCGGGCAGGGTGTCGATCTCTTGCCGTGAAAACCAGGGTTTGCGGCTGCCCAGACCGGCCGGGGCTTTGTACAGCGGCGTGTCCTGGCTGGTCTGCGGCTGGCGGCTGGCTTTAAGTATGGGTTCGAAATAGCTGGTCAGCAGGCCGTCTGCCGGGCCCTGCAGCGACTCCACCCGGTAGGGCTGCAGCCGGGCCAGCATCCACACGCGTTGCTCTTCGCCTGAGGCAATGCTCAGCCTGCGTACCTCACCACACAGGGGTGCAAACGCAGGGCCGGGCCGCTCGCAGCTTTTAAGCCACGCATTCCAGGCTTCAAACAGGGAGTCGTCTTCAAAACCCGGCAACTCCGCCCAGCGCACCGGCACCCAGCGGCTCTTGCCCTGCATTTTTGCAGCGGGCAGGGGTGCGGTATCGTCCCTGACCGGCTGACCAGCTTGCGCTGTGGGAGCTGGTGCTGGCAATGGCGTGGAGGTTGGGGGTGGCGCCGGTGATGCATGTGGCGGGAGCGGAGTCACCGCGCATGAGCACAGGCTGAGCGCGGTGGCGATAATTGCCGCCAGTTGTGTAATCTTTTTAAGGCGCGTCATGTCATTGTTATTGCTCGAAGCCCTGGGGGCGCTGGTCTTGCTGGTGTTCATTGTGTGGTGGACGATGTTTTCGGGCCGCAAAAATGGTGAGCTGGTTAGCGATGATGACAATGACAACAAGGTCGAAAAGGTCGACAAGCGGGATGACAGCAATCCTCAATAGGTTTGCCCCGGTTTTATGCACCAAAACAGACCGGAGCCCAAGTAATACGGTTACAGATAGCTATATATTTTATAGCGTCTGATTGCGCAGCAAATTTGCCAGCTCAACGGCAGACTTGACGCCCATCTTGTCAAAAACACGGGCCCGGTGGACTTCTACCGTACGCACGCTGATGTCAAGCTGGTCAGCCACCAGCTTGTTGGGCAAGCCGTCCACCACCAGCTTCATGACGCCTTTCTCGCGGTCGGTCAGGGAACTCAGGCGCGCCTGCAGGCTGCTGGACTGATTGAGCTGGGCCAGCGCCGTGGCTGAGTGCCCGAGTGCCTGCTCAATGCGGTCCACCAGCGCGTTGTCTGAAAACGGTTTTTCGCAAAAATCAAAAGCGCCCTGCTTGACGGCACCCACGGCTGTGGGAACGTCTGCGTGGCCAGTCAAAAAAATCACAGGCAGCATGGGCTGCAGGCCATAGCCGACCAGCCGCTCGAACATGCTCAGGCCGCTCATTCCGCCCATGCGTACGTCCAGCAGCACGCAGGAGGGTTGCCTGACCTCAAAGCCCCTTGAAATGAGGCCATCAAAGGCTTCGGCGCTGTCAAACGACTCGCTGTACAGGCGGCGCGAACGCAGCAGCCAGGCCAGGGCGTCACGCACGCCGGCATCGTCGTCAACAATATAGACGGTGGCATTTTCGACAGGCTCCATACAACTCCCCTAAATATTGGCGGGCGGTACCGCTACCGGCAAGGTAAAGCTGAAAATCGTACCCCTTGGCAGCGCGGCTTCAAACCCCAGAAACCCGCCATGCTGCTCAATCACGGTGCGGCACAGGCTAAGGCCCAGACCCATACCCTCGGCCTTGGTGGTGAAAAAAGGGGTAAACAGCTGCTCTGCCACCTCGCTGGAAATACCCTCACCCTGGTCAATCACCGAAAACTCGACCCATTTGCTGTGTTGATTTGACGCCGCCGGTTTGACGCGCAGGGTCAGCATGCGCGCAGTGCTGTCCGTGCCGCCCATGTTCTGCATGGCCTGCATGCCGTTACGTGACAAGTTGAGCAAAACCTGTTCAACCATGGTGCGGTCGCAAAGCACGCTTGCGCAGGCCGGATCGACGTCAATCACGACCCTGACCGACAGCTTGCGCGCCTGCAGGCTCACCAGCGGCATGATGGCGTCTAGCAGCGCGCGCGGTTCGACGGCCTCGCGTGCCTGGTCGCGGCGGCGCACGAAGTCATGCACGCTTTTGATGACCTTTCCAGCCCGTTCCGCCTGCTCGGCAATCCGGCTCATCGCTTGCTGCAAATCAAGCGACAACACGCCCGGCGGGTGGTCAAGCGACTGGTCGCTGAGCAAATTCATTGAGCCCGTGGCATAGCTCGAAATGGCTGCCAGCGGCTGGTTCAGTTCATGGCTCAGCAGCGAGGCCATCTCACCGACCATGGCCAGGCGGGCCGTAGCCTGCAGGCGGTCCTGACTGGCCCGTGAAAGTTCTTCAATGCGGCGCTGCTCTGACACGTCAAGAATGGCGCTCATCCAGCCGGTGTGCTTGCCGACAGCATTAATCAGCGGGGCTTCCATGATGAGCACCGGAAACCGCGTGCCGTC
>JANOCP010000260.1:0-1792 GCA_031412235.1 Polaromonas sp. | reverse complement strand
CCCCGCAATGTGCGAGATCTACCTGGTCGAGGGAGATTCCGCCGGTGGTTCTGCCAAGCAGGGTCGTGACCGCAAGTTTCAAGCGATTTTGCCCTTGCGCGGCAAGATTTTGAACGTTGAAAAAGCCCGCTATGAAAAGCTTCTCACCAGTAACGAAATCCTGATTTTGATCACTGCGCTCGGCACTGGCATCGGCAAGGGCGGCGGCGTTGGGGGTACGCCTGGGGCGGATGATTTCAACGTTGCCAAGCTGCGTTATCACCGCATCATCATCATGACCGATGCAGACGTTGACGGCGCCCATATCCGTACGCTGCTGCTGACCTTTTTCTATCGCCAGATGCCCGAGCTGGTCGAGCGTGGCCACATTTACATTGCCCAACCGCCGCTGTACAAGGTCAAGGCCGGAAAGGAAGAGCAATACCTCAAGGACGCCGCAGCACTCGATGCTTTCCTGCTGCGCATAGCGCTGAAAGATGCATCAGTGCAAACCGGTGGCGAGGGCAGCACGGTATTGGCCGGCGATACCCTGGCAGAGCTGGCGCGCAAGCATCAGTTGGCCGAATCCGTCATTGCGCGTTTGCGCGGTTTTATGGATGCTGAAGCGCTCAAGGCGATTGCTGATGGCGTGCACCTGAACCTTGACACCGTTGCTGACGCTGAGGTGTCTGCCGCCACGCTGCAAAAGTTTTTACCCACGGCTGAAGTCGCTGGCGAGTTTGACGTGCGTACCGACAAGCCGATTTTGCGCATCAGCCGCCGCCACCATGGCAACGTCAAAAGCAGCGTGCTGACGCAAGACTTTGTACACGGTGCTGACTACGCCATGCTGGCCGATGCCGCGGCAACCTTCAAGGATTTGATGGGTGAAGGCGCCAAGGTCATGCGCGGCGAGGGCGACCGCCAGAAGGAAGAAAAAGTCACTGATTTTCGCCAGGCCATGGGCTGGCTGATAGGCCAGGCTGAAAACGCCACGGCCCGCCAGCGCTACAAAGGGCTGGGCGAGATGAACCCGGTGCAACTGTGGGAGACCACCATGGACCCAACAGTGCGCCGCCTGCTGCGCGTGCAGATTGACGACGCCATTGAAGCCGACCGCGTGTTCACCATGCTGATGGGCGACGAGGTAGAGCCGCGCCGGGTGTTTATTGAGTCAAATGCGCTGCGTGCAGCCAATATTGACGTGTGATTTTGACGTTTATCGACAAACCCATGACCGACACCATCCATACCACCGCTGAATCCAGGCCGGCCAAAGCCGAGCTACCAGACCATCTGTCAACCGACGTGCGCAGCCCGCATCATGTGGCTGCCGTTTTTGAGCATGACGTTGGCATTCGCTTCAATGACAAAGAGCGCTTTGACGTGAGCGAATACTGCATTAGCGAAGGCTGGATCAAGGTGCCCGTGGGCAAAAAAGTTGACCGCAAGGGGAACCCGCTGACGATCAAACTCAAGGGCAAGGTTGAAGTCTTTTACAAGCAAGCGTAACGATCTGCAGTTGAGGCATCGACTCCGACAGTGGTATTTACATATTTACCATGAAATTCGAAAGTGCGATATTCGAATTTCATGCTAATATTTCAGGATGCTAAGCCGCACCACTCTTGAGAGTTCGATTCAAAAAGCGCTTTCCCGTTCCCGTGGTGTAGTGCTTAGTGGCCCCCGGCAATCCGGCAAAAGCACCTTGGCCCAGAAGTTCCTTAGCCGCCAGTCTCCAAATTATTTCGATCTGGAATATCCACCGCATGCCTTGCGGCTGGAGCAGCCCGTTCAGATGCTTGAGGCTTTG
>JANOCP010000259.1:0-2853 GCA_031412235.1 Polaromonas sp. | reverse complement strand
AAAATTCAGGCGCTTCACGGCGGAGCGGCTATTGCTAGCATTGCTGGCGTAGTTGATGTGAAAAAAGGATACTAGCGATGTTGCCCCCACGGTCGTTCGCTTTGCGTAACTCCCTGCCCCCCGAGGGGGCCGCTGCGCCTGCGGACTGGCAGAGCCAGATCCGCGGCCCCTGCTTGATTTAAGAGATCACCGTCACCCACCATGCATTGCCTGCCCTATTTCGTGAAAGTACCGTTATGAACATGCCTTCTAAAGTCAAGCTGGTGGACGTGGGCCCGAGGGATGGTCTGCAAAATGAAAAAAGCATGGTGCCCGCAGCGGTAAAAATTGAACTGGTGCACCGTCTTCAGGATGCAGGCTTGACGGAAATTGAAGTCACCAGTTTCGTCTCGCCCAAGTGGGTACCGCAGATGGCAGATGCGCTGGACGTGATGGCGGGCATAGTTCGCAAGCCAGGTATGCGTTATTCAGTACTGACCCCCAACATGAAGGGGTTTGAGGCGGCAGTGACCTCAAAACCTGATGAAATTGTCGTGTTTGCGTCTGCCAGCGAAGCCTTCAGCCAGCGCAACATCAATTGCTCGATTGCCGAAAGCATTGGGCGCTTTGCGCCCGTCGTAGCCGCCGCAAAAGCCGCAGGGATTCACACCCGGGGCGCTATTTCTTGCACTGTTGGCTGCCCGTATGAAGGTGACGTTGCACCCGAGCGGGTGGAGATGGTGGCGCGGTTGATGAAAGGCATTGGCGTACAGCATATGGGCGTGGCGGACACGATTGGTGTGGGCACGCCGCTCAAGGTGCAGCGCGCTATAGACGCTACGCTTAAACACTACTCGATTGACGATGTATCCGGCCACTTTCACGACACCTATGGCCAGGCTTTGGCTAACACGCTGGCCAGCCTGCAAATGGGGGTGTGGCACTTTGACACGTCGGTTGCAGGGCTGGGCGGTTGCCCGTATGCCAAAGGCGCGACTGGAAATGTCGCCACCGAAGACGTCGTGTATCTGCTGCACGGCATGGGCATCGACACCGGTATTGATCTGGATAAGCTGGTCGATGCAGGGCAGTTCATCAGCGACTTTTTAGGCCGCAAGCCCAATTCGCGCGCGGCGACTGCACTACTGAACAAGAGGTTGAATTGATGTGCGGCTCGGAACTCTTAAGCCTTCCTGAGGGCGTTCAGAAGGTAGCCAAACTACTGCAAGCCAAGGAACACCCGCACGCCCCGGTCATGTTAAATGGTGCCGCACGCACCGCACGGCAAGCAGCCGACGCACTGGGCGTGGGCGTCGGTCAAATCGCCAAGAGTATTGTTTTTCGCAGGCGATTGGACGATGCCGCCGTGCTGGTGGTGACGTCGGGGGATCAGCGCGTTGATGAGAAAAAGCTCGAAGCGTTGGTTTGCCCAGACGGCAAGCGCTTGGGTCGGGCTGATGCCGAGTTTGTCAAAACCAAAACTGGATTCTCAATTGGCGGCGTGTCGCCTCTGGCGCATGCTACGCCTGTGGTGCTGCTCATTGACCAGTCGCTGTTTCGGTTCGATCAGATTTGGGCAGCGGCCGGGCACCCCAATGCGGTGTTTCAATTGGCACCCGCTGAGCTGGAGTGGATGACCGGCGCACCTGTGGTGGATGTTGCTGTTAACCCGGTCGAAGAACAAAAGTCACAGCAAAACGCTATTAGTTTAGTAGCTGCTCGCGCCCGAATAATTGAGACTACAGCCGAAATAACCTCCCCCTGCATATCGATTTGCCGAATGAACGCAGCTACTGACCTCTGTGAAGGCTGTTTTAGAACACGTGATGAAATTGCCGCCTGGGGCAGCGCAGGCGACGACGCCAAGCTGGCTACCTGGGCGCGTATCAAAGAGCGCATGGCTACAGTACAAGCCTGATGGGTCAAGCGACTTGAAGCACATCACCTGTCACCTCGACTTCATATCGCCCTACGCGTACTTGGCGTTTGAGCAGTTGCCTGAAGCACTCAAAGGCATCAGCTACAGCGTCGCGTACAGGCCCGTGCTGTTTGCAGGCATGCTCCAGCACCTTGGGCAGCTTGGCCCGGCTGAGATTGCACCCAAGCGCGACTGGACTTATCGGCAAGTGTTGTGGCTGGCGCACAAGCTGAACATACCTCTGAAGATGCCGGTCAGTCACCCGTTCAACCCGCTGCCATTGCTCAGGCTCGCCATCGCTTGCAATGTGGCTGTCAATGGCGAGACAAATCGTTATGTATGCGAAACCATCTTTCGCCATGTGTGGCAAAGCGGGCTCGAGGCGGGCAGTGTTGAACGCATCAATGCATTGGCGCAACAGCTCTGCCCTGATGGTGATGTGCAAAGCGAAGATGTCAAAAACAGCCTTAAGAAGAACACCCGTGATGCGATTGCACAGGGTGTTTTTGGCGTGCCTTCATTCGGGGTAGATGACAAGATTTTTTGGGGACTGGATGCATTGCCGATGCTGCGTGAGTATTTATTGCAAGGGCCCTGGTTTCAATCCGGTGATTGGGAAATCCCAAGCAAGGTCGGCGCGGGTGTCACTCGCCGACAAGCGTGAAGTCTTCGCGTATTCCCTAGTCAGTACCGCATGTTGAAAGTTTCTCATCGGGTTTCCCCTTGAGTTGTCAGCGCGGTATAAGTTTGGCGCAAGCCCCTGTTATTTTCACGTCAGAGTGGGGTCAGTCACTTCAAAAATAATTGAGTTAACTTCCAAACCGGAAGCCCCTTTTATTTTTGGAGACAACAACATGGCAACTGCAGCAGTCGACAACCGACCGATGACCGCCGAACAGAAGAAAGTGATTTTCGCTTCTTCACTCGGTACGGTATTTGAGTGGTATGACTTTTAT
>JANOCP010000258.1:0-15917 GCA_031412235.1 Polaromonas sp. | reverse complement strand
TGCGGCTTATATCCAGGTCTTTGCAAATGATTTTTTTCAGCGCCAGGGTGAAGTCCGGTTTGCCCGTACGCTGGAGTTACCCGCCAATCGGGGTCGCATACTTGATCGCAACGGATTGATCCTCGCTTCAAGCGTACCCGCTCCAAGCATTTGGGCCATACCCGAAGATGTGAATGCCACCAAAGCGCAGTTGTCCGAGCTGGCGAGACTGCTTGAAATACCGTTGCCGGAATTGAACAAGAAGCTGGCTGATGAGGACAAAAACTTTGTCTGGATCAAGCGCCAGGTTGGTGACGCTGTGGCCCAGAAAGTCAGTGCACTGGGCATCAAGGGCATCTACCAGCGCAAGGAATACAAGCGCCAGTATCCTGAAGGGGAAACGGTGGCCCATGTTATAGGCTTCACGAATATTGAAGATCACGGACAGGAAGGGATGGAGCTGGCTTTTAACAAGGAACTCGCTGGCCGACCTGGATCGCGACGGGTTATCAAGGACCGCCTGGGTCGCGTGGTCGAAGATGTTGGTGAGCAGGTTCCTCCCGTGGATGGCAAGGACCTGCAGCTGTCGATTGACAGCAAGATGCAGTTCGTCGCCTATCAAAAACTTCGCGATGCCGTGATTACCCACAAGGCGCAGGCGGGTAGCGTTGTCATGCTGGATTCCGTCACGGGCGAAGTTCTGGCCATGGCTAACTATCCCAGCTATGTGCCAGACAAACGGCAAAACATGTCGGGTGCGCAATTACGCAATCGTGCATTGACCGACACCTTCGAACCAGGCTCGGTCATGAAGGCTTTTACCGTGGGTTTGGCCCTTGAAACCGGACGCGTCAAGCCGGAAACCCAGATTCAGACCGCACCTGGCCGCATGCAGGTTACCGGCATCACCATCAGCGACTCACATGCGAATGGCTCGCTGACGGTACAGGAAGTGATCCAGAAATCAAGCAACGTGGGCACGGTAAAGATGGCCATGCAGATGCAGCCACGCGAAATGTGGGAGAGCTTCTCCCAGGCTGGCTTTGGGCAAAAACCCCAGATTATCTTTCCGGGTACGGTTTCAGGGCGGCTGCGACCCTACAAAACCTGGCGCCCCATTGAGCAGGCCACGATGGCCTATGGCTATGGGCTGTCTGCTTCACTTTTCCAGATGACGCGCGCCTACACGGTTTTTGGCCATGACGGACAGATCATTCCCGCGACCTTGCTCAAAAGTGAAGAGCCCGCTGTAGGTGTTCAGATGTTCTCAGCAAAGACCGCCTCCGAAATACGCAAGATGCTGCAGATGGCCGCTGGGCCGGCCGGTACCGCGCCCAAGGCGCAGACTCTGGGCTATTCCGTCGGTGGCAAGTCCGGCACAGCCTACAAACAGATGGGCAAGGGTTACGGTAACGACAAAAATCGAAAATATCGCGGCTGGTTTGTGGGCATGGCACCCATTGAAAATCCGCGTGTGATTATTGGCGTGATGATTGATGAGCCCACTGCGGGAAAGTACTTTGGTGGTGATGTGGCAGCCCCTGTTTTTAGCGAACTGGTTCAGCAGACCTTGCGTATCAAGGGCGTGCAGCCCGACATGTCGGTGAAGCCGCAAATTGTCACCAAGGTAGTGGAGGAGTCATTTTGATGACGCCGCTGCACACACCCGAACAGGCAGCCAGCTGGTTGCGTTCCCACGTGGTGGGTAGCCTGTGGACTGACAGCCGCAAGGTCGGTACCGGGGACGGATTCATTGCCTGGCCGGGTGCGGCGACAGACGCCCGCCTTTACGTCACGCAGGCGCTGGAGGCGGGGGCTGCTGCCTGCATTGTGGAGAGTGACGGCTCCGGTGAGTTCGGATTTACGGATACCAAAATCGCTACCTATCCAGGACTAAAGGCTGCGGCTGCGTCTATTTCAGCGGCATATTTTGATGACCCCAGCAGGCAGTTGCAGGTTATTGCAATCACCGGTACCAACGGCAAAACGTCCACCGCATGGTGGCTGGCTCAGGCACTGGACGGACTCGGGCGAAAATGTGGCGTCGTCGGAACCTTGGGGATTGGCGAGCCCTCGGCCATGGTGTTCAATGGCTTGACCACGCCTGACCCTGTATTGCTACAGCAGCAATTCAGGCGCTTTGTGGATGAAGGCTTTGATGCCTGCGCGCTCGAGGCTTCGTCAATTGGTATCGCTGAACATCGTCTGGACGCCACTCGTATACGGGTCGCAGTATTTACCAATTTCACCCAGGACCACCTGGACTACCACGGGTCTATGCAGGACTACTGGGAGGCCAAGAAAAAACTTTTCGCCTGGCCCGGGCTTGGCGCCGCTGTATTGAATGTTGATGACAGCAAGGGTGTTGAGCTGAACGCACTGCTTGCTGGTTCCGGCCTGGATGTCTGGACCATATCGCTGGGCGGTCCGGCGCGCATCAGGGCTGAAAACATTGAGCTGGGCGCTTACGGCGTGGTGTTTGATGTTGTTGAAGGTGCTGAAAGGCAGCGGATTTCAAGTACTGCGGTTGGTTTGTACAACGTGAGCAATATGCTGGGCGTTATCGCAGCCATGCGCGCGCTGGGTATTTCGCTCGCGCTGGCGGTGGGTGCCTGCGAGGGTCTGTTGCCGGTACCGGGGCGTCTGGAAACCTTGCTGGTGGAGGGCTTGCCGATGGTCGCCATTGACTATGCACACACGCCAGATGCGCTAGAAAAAGTGCTGGTTGCGCTAAGGCCTGTGGCGCAAGGCCGTGCGGGCCGTTTATGGTGCGTCTTTGGTTGCGGCGGCAATCGTGATGCCACGAAAAGGCCTTTGATGGCGGCTGTTGCGCAGAAGTATGCCGACCAGATTGTGGTGACCAGTGATAACCCCCGAAACGAAAGTGCGTCAGTCATCATCAGTCAGATTTTGCTGGGCCTGACCCATTGTGATTCCGTGCATGTAGAGGCTGACCGCGCGCTGGCAATCGCGCAGGCCCTGGCGT
This sequence comes from Polaromonas sp., assembly GCA_031412235.1. Lineage (GTDB taxonomy): Bacteria > Pseudomonadota > Gammaproteobacteria > Burkholderiales > Burkholderiaceae_C > Polaromonas. Next base: position 12,952 of record JANOCP010000258.1, on the reverse strand, counting down.
TGGCCCGGCCCGGTGACATCGTGTTGATTGCTGGCAAGGGACACGAAAACTACCAGGAGATTCACGGCGTGAAACACCCGTTCTCCGATCGTACGCATGCAGAGGCTGCGCTTGGCGCAATGCAGGCTGTACGCCTGTCGGGCGGAGGTGTTTCATGATGAACCTGCAGCAGGCGCATGAATGGTTGGCCTCGGCCCATCTGGTCGGCAGTGCAGCGGTTCATATTGACCGTGTGCATACCGATACGCGAACACTGCAAGTCGGTGACCTGTTCGTGGCCCTGAAGGGCGACCGTTTCGACGCAAATGATTTTCTGCCTCAGGCAAAAGAACAGGGTGCAGTTGCCGCCATTGCGCAACAGGGGATCGCGGCCGCAGGTATGAGTGGTCTTGAAGTCAGCGACTCAAGGCTTGCCCTGGGCCAGCTTGCTGCCGGATGGCGCAAGCAGTTTGATTTACCCCTGATCGCCGTGACGGGTAGCAATGGAAAAACCACGGTAACGCAGATGATTGCCTTCATTTTGCGAAGCTGGAAGCAGGAGCATGCGTTCGCGACTGAGGGTAATCTCAACAACGACATCGGTGTTCCCCTGACACTTCTGCGCTTGCGCAAAACGCATCAGGCTGGCGTGGTGGAGCTTGGCATGAACCACCCCGGTGAGATTGCCTACCTTGCCGGTCTGGCCAGGCCGACAGTGGCGCTGGTTAACAACGCCCAGCGCGAGCACCTTGAGTTCATGGTCACTGTTGAAGCTGTAGCCCACGAAAATGGTGCGGTCATTGAGGCACTTGATGAGCGGGGAATTGCGGTATTCCCGGCAGATGACGAATACACGTCAGTATGGAGAAATGCGTCCGGCTCGCGCAAGGTGCTGACCTTCGCGATGTCGGGAGACGCAGACCTCACAGCTGATGCACGCTGGCATGGCAACAACTGGAATGTAGTGGCTGCTAGTCCGTCTGGCCGGCTTGAATTCAATCTGCAGGTTGCCGGTCGACACAACGTCAAGAATGCCCTGGCCGCCGCAGCCTGTGCGCTTGCCGCAGGTGTGCCGCTTGAAAACATAGCCGCTGGCTTGTCAGCCTTTATTCCTGTCAAGGGGCGCTCGCGCGCTGAGGTGCTTGAGCTTGACGGGCGTCCCTTGAGCCTCGTGGATGACACCTACAACGCCAACCCTGACTCCATGCGCGCAGCCATTGATGTGCTGGCAGATTTGCCCACTCCCCGGTTGCTGGTGATGGGTGACATGGGTGAAGTCGGAGATCAGGGCCCCCATTTGCACGAAGAGGCCGGGCGTTACGCCAGCGAGCGCGGGATTGAAAAGCTGTTCACTCTTGGGTCACAGTCCGGGCTCGCATCCCGCAGCTTTGGCTTGGGGCAGCATTTCAGTGATGTTGCAGCCTTGAACGCGGCTGTATTGGCGCAATTGCCCCATGTGGGTAGCGTGCTCGTCAAGGGCTCGCGTTTTATGAAGATGGAGCGCGTGGTGCAAGCCATTGCAACGCAGGCAGCAGGCCAACAAGACCAACAAAAGGAAATCCCCCATGCTGCCTAGCCTGGCCCAGTGGCTTCAGTCCCTGTCACCTGAATTCGGTTCTTTCCGGGTATTTCAGTACCTGACTTTTCGTGCGGTGATGGCCGCGTTGACCGCCTTGTTGATGGGGCTGATAGCAGGTCCGTTTGTGATCCGCCGACTTGCTGCACTCAAGATTGGGCAGCCGATTCGCGAATATGCCATGCAGACACATCTGTCCAAGTCTGGCACGCCCACCATGGGCGGTGTGTTGATTCTTTTGTGTATTGCGATATCTACTATTTTGTGGGCTGACCTGTCCAACCGCTTTGTCTGGATTGTGCTTTTGGTTACCCTGGGTTTCGGGGCAATTGGCTGGGCTGATGACTGGCGCAAGGTAGTGCACAAGGATCCGGAAGGCATGCGTTCACGGGAAAAATACTTGTGGCAATCGCTGATTGGCCTGCTCGCCGCCTTGTATCTGGTGTTCAGTATTTCTGAAAGCTCCAACCTCAGGGTATTGGGACTCTTCTTCAGTTGGGTGCAATCGGGTTTCGACGTTAACCTGCCGCCCAAAGCCGGTCTGCTGGTGCCCTTTGTCAAAGAGGTCAGCTATCCGCTGGGTGTATTTGGTTTCGTGATCCTGACCTATCTGGTCATTGTGGGTTCGAGCAACGCTGTCAATTTGACCGACGGTCTGGATGGCCTGGCCATCATGCCGGTGGTGATGGTTGGCTCAGCGCTGGGTGTTTTCGCCTACGTAACCGGTAGTTCGGTGTATTCAAAGTATCTGCTTTTCCCGCATATTCCCGGATCGGGCGAGCTGCTTATATTTTGTTCGGCGATGGCCGGTGCGGGCCTGGCATTTTTGTGGTTTAACACTCATCCGGCCCAGGTTTTCATGGGCGATGTAGGCGCTTTGGCGCTGGGCGCTGCGCTGGGCACCATTGCGGTTATCGTTCGCCAGGAAATTGTGCTGGCCATCATGGGCGGAATTTTTGTCGTCGAGGCTCTATCGGTGATGCTTCAGGTGACTTACTTCAAGTACACCAAAAAACGCTACGGCGAAGGACGCCGCATTCTGAAGATGGCGCCGCTTCACCATCATTTTGAAAAGAGCGGCTGGAAGGAAACACAAGTGGTTGTGCGCTTCTGGATCATTACCATGCTGCTGTGCCTGGTGGGCCTTTCAACGCTGAAACTGCGATGAACTACCTGGCCCATAAACATGTTCTGGTGCTTGGACTGGGTGCGTCCGGCCTGGCACTGGCGCGCTGGTGTGCGCGCTGCGGCGCACGGGTAACAGTTGCAGATACCCGGGCTGTACCACCGCAATTGCAGGTGCTCGGCGAGACCTTGCCTATGGTCGCGTTCGTTCATTCGGAAATGAGTGAAAGCCTTTTTGAGTCTGCAGCTTTTGACGTGGTGCTAAAAAGCCCGGGTTTGTCACCGGATGCAGTTGTCGGTGTCATGGGCGCCGCTCGCGCGCGGGGTGTGTACTGCGGTAATGAGCTCAGCCTGTTTTCACAGGCGCTAGCCGACCTCAGGCGGGACCGGGGCTACAAGCCGCAGGTCATCGGTATTACGGGCACCAATGGCAAGACGACCGTCACCTCATTGACCGGGCAACTCGTACACAGGGCTGGAAAATCAGTTGCTGTTGCGGGCAATATTGGTCCGACGCTGCTGGACACGCTGACTGAAAAGCTGGATGCCGCGCTTTTGGCCCAGGCTGATGCAGCGCAAGACGCGGCAGAAGCGGATAGCTCGCAAGTTGCGGCTGAACAGGCGGCGGCACTTTTGGTAACCGTGGTTTCAGAGGACCATGAGTTGGCGCAGGACCAGGACCCTGATTCAGCGGTTCAAGATGATGTAGAGGGGCTGGAAGGCCTGGACGATCCCGCGTTGGCGCCATTGCTGACCGATACCGAGCAGCCTCAACTGCCCGCACTGCCTGCATTGCCGGGCCTGCCGGAAGTTTGGGTTCTTGAGCTTTCCAGTTTCCAGCTCGATGACGTCAGCAATTTCGAGCCAACGGTTGCAACCGTGCTGAACGTTACGCAAGACCATCTTGACTGGCACGGCACTTTCACAGCTTATGCAGCTGCCAAATCCCGCATCTACGGCAAGGGCCTGATGCTGCTTAATCGTGACGACCCCCTTGTCATGGCTGCTTTGCCCAAGCCTGCAGCGCTGGCAAAAGGCAAGCCTGTACCTCTGCCTGCCTACCTGACATTCGGTAGCGACACACCGCAGCGGCCCGGTGACTACGGCATTGAGACGGTCAATGGCATGGCCTGGCTGGTACGCGCTGCAGAGGCAGACGAAACCTTCAAAAAGCGCCGTAATGAAGAAGTGGTGCTGCACATACAGCGCCTCATGCCTGTTGATGCCTTGCGTATTCGCGGTCGCCACAATGCCACCAATGCGTTGGCGGCCCTTGGACTCGCCGTGGCATCCGGTTGCCGTCTTGCGCCCATGTTGCACGGTTTGCGTGAATACACCGGGGAGCCGCACCGCGTGGAGTCAGTGGCCGTCATTCATGACATCGAGTATTTTGACGACAGCAAGGGTACCAATGTGGGCGCGACGGTTGCTGCACTGGCTGGGTTGGGCGCTGATCGCAAACTGGTGGTGATTCTGGGTGGCGAAGGCAAGGCACAGGATTTCTCGCCACTGGCAGAGCCGGTGTCCCGATACGCACGAGCGGTGGTGTTGATAGGGCGCGATGCTGGCCTGATCAGGTCGGCGCTGCAAAACAGCGCCGTCCCACTGCTCGACGCGGAGTCGATGCAAGAGGCTGTAGGAATCGCTGCCCGTCAGGCGCATACCGGCGATGCAGTTCTCATGTCACCAGCCTGTGCCAGTTTCGACATGTTTGACAACTATGAGCACCGCGCGCGGGTTTTTTGTGAAGCTGTACAGGCGATGGCGCATGAAGAGGGAGTGGTGTTGTGACCACCGCCACACGCCTTCTCGGATGGTTCTCGGGCGTGGGAAGAGTCGCGTCGGATGTTTTACCGGTGCGTCTGGGTGGTCAGAGTCTGTCGCGTACGCCTGCTACGCCGGTACGCATGGCAGGCTTTGACGGCACCATGGTTTGCGTCATCGTGGCTTTGCTGATGTGGGGCCTGATCATGGTGTATTCCGCATCAGTGGCAATGCCTGACAACCCCAAGTTTGCACGCTATGCCCACACCCATTTCCTGACGCGCCATGTGTTGTCGCTGGTGGTGGCTTTTATTGTGGCGCTGTTAGCCTTTCAGGTGCCCATGGCGACCTGGGAAAAAGTAGCGCCCTGGCTATTTGTACTGTCACTGATTCTGCTGATTCTGGTGCTGGTACCCTTTATTGGCAAAGGCGTCAACGGCGCGCGTCGCTGGATCACCCTGGGATTCATGAACTTTCAGCCTTCAGAGCTCGCAAAGTTTGCGGTACTGCTTTATGCATCTGACTACATGGTCCGCAAGATGGAAGTCAAGGAGCGCTTCTTTCGCGCCGTGATGCCGATGGCTGTGGCGATCGCCATCGTCGGTCTGCTGCTGCTTGCAGAACCTGACATGGGTGCTTTCATGGTGATCTCTGTCATCGCCATGGGCATACTGTTTTTGGGTGGCGTCAATGCCCGCATGTTTTTTGTCATTGCACTGGTGGTGGTGGTGGCCTTTGCCTTGATGGTGATGCTCAGCGAGTGGCGGCGCGAGCGGATTTTTGCCTACCTGGACCCCTGGAGCGAAAAATATTCGATGGGCAAGGGTTATCAGCTATCGCATTCACTGATTGCCTTTGGACGAGGCGAAATTTTTGGTGTGGGCCTGGGCGGCAGCATTGAAAAGCTGCACTGGCTGCCTGAGGCGCATACCGACTTTTTGATGGCCGTGATTGGCGAGGAGTTTGGGCTAATTGGCGTTCTGGTGGTGATTGGCCTGTTCATGTGGATGGTCAGACGCATCATGCACATTGGCCGCCAGTCGATTGCACTGGATCGCCTGTTTGCAGGCCTGGTTGCGCAGGGTGTCGGTATCTGGATCGGCTTTCAGACCTTTATCAATATTGGCGTCAATCTTGGTGCCTTGCCAACCAAGGGCTTGACACTGCCGCTCATGAGCTATGGTGGTTCAGCGATTTTGATGAATCTGATTTCGCTGGCTGTGGTGCTCAGGATTGATTTTGAGAACCGCTTGCTAATGAGGGGAGGCCGCGCATGAAGCAGCGATGTGCATTAGTCATGGCTGGCGGTACGGGGGGGCATATCTTCCCCGGTCTTGCCGTGGCTGAGGCCTTACGCGACAAGGGCTGGCGCGTGCACTGGCTGGGAGGCAAAGGCAGTACCAGCCATCCCAGCATGGAAAGCCAGTTGATACCGCCGCGTGGCTTTGCATTTGAAAGCATTGATTTTTCAGGTGTGCGCGGCAAAGGTTTGAGTACGCTGGCTTTCCTGCCCTTGCGTTTGCTCAAGGCCTTCTGGCAGAGCATCAGCGTTATCCGGCGCGTCAAGCCTGACGTAGTGATTGGTCTTGGTGGCTATATTTCTTTTCCGGCGGGCATGATGAGCGTGCTGCTGGGTAAGCCGCTGGTGCTGCACGAGCAAAATTCGGTTGCTGGCATGGTCAATAAAGTTCTGGCTTCAGTAGCCGACCGGGTGTTTACCGCGTTCCCGAATGCACTCAAGAACGCTGAGTGGGTCGGCAATCCATTGCGCGCTGCCTTTACAGTCCAGGCGGCGCCGCAGCAACGCTTTGCCGATCGTTCTGGGCCTCTGCGCTTGCTCGTAGTGGGCGGTAGCCTGGGGGCCAGGGCCTTGAACACCATCGTGCCGCAGGCGCTTGCATTGATTCCTGCAGCGCAGCGCCCGCTGGTAACGCACCAGAGCGGCGCTGCCCAAATTGACGAGCTTCGCGCCAACTATCTTGCTGCAGGCGTTGACGCGACGCTGACGCCGTTTATTGACGACACGGCCAGCGCATTTGCCGAAGCGGACCTGATTATTTGCCGTGCAGGTGCCAGTACGGTGACTGAAATTGCGGCGGTAGGTGCTGCTGCCTTGTTTGTGCCGTTTCCGTCGGCGGTTGACGACCACCAGACCAGTAATGCGAAGTTCCTGGTGGATCAGGGCGGCGGACAGCTTGTCCAGCAACGCGATCTCACACCTTCAATACTGGCCAAATTGCTACAAAAATCAGAGCGTTTAAGACTCATGGAATATGGGCAGCAGGCCAAAATGATGCAAAAAACAGAAGCGACAGCCCGTGTGGTGGCTGCTTGCGAGGAACTCGCGCCATGAAACACGCTATCAAGAACATTCACTTTATCGGCCTGGGCGGTTCCGGCATGTCCGGCATTGCCGAGGTTCTCCACAACCTTGGGTATGTGATCTCTGGCTCTGACCTGTCCGACAGCACCACCTTGCGGCGTCTGGCGCGCCTTGGTATCAAGACCTTTGTGGGTCATGCGGCAGAAAATCTGGCAACAGTCGATGCGGTCGTAACGTCAACGGCGGTACAGGCCGACAACCCTGAAGTCCTGGCTGCGCGCGAAAAGCGTATTCCCGTTGTCCCAAGAGCCCTGATGCTGGCCGAGCTGATGCGCCTCAAGCAGGGCATCGCCATCGCCGGTACGCACGGTAAAACCACCACTACCAGCCTGGTGGCCAGCATTCTGGCCGAGGGTGGCCTTGACCCCACCTTTGTAATCGGCGGTCGCCTCAACAGCGCGGGTGCCAATGCCAAACTGGGGTCGGGCGACTACATCGTTGTAGAGGCCGACGAATCAGACGCTTCGTTTTTGAATCTGCTTCCTGTCATGGCAGTAGTCACCAATATTGATGCCGACCATATGGAAACCTATGGTCACGATTTTGGCAATCTCAAAAAAGCGTTTGTCGACTTCCTGCACCGCATGCCTTTTTACGGTACAGCCGTTTTGTGCACTGACGACCCTGCAGTACGCGACATTATTCCTTTTGTTACCTGCCCCATCACAAGCTATGGCTTTGGTGTGGATGCGCAGGTCAGGGCGGTCAATGTGCGTCCGGTCGGTGCGCAAATGCACTTTACGGCGCAGCGGCGCAACGGCGTGACCCTGCCCGACCTGAATGTGGTGCTCAATCTGGCGGGTGAGCACAACGTGCTCAATGCCTTGTCGGCCATTGCGATTGCGGTTGAACTCAATGTGCCGGACGCTGCAGTGCAAAAGGCACTGGCTGAATTCAAGGGTGTAGGCCGACGCTTTCAAAGCTATGGTGACCTGCCTGCCAAAGGCGGCGGCCACTTTACCGTGATTGAAGACTACGGTCACCACCCGGTTGAGATGGCCGCCACACTGGCCGCCGCTCGTGGTGCGTTCCCGGGCAGGCGCCTGGTGCTTGCTTTTCAGCCGCATCGTTACACCCGCACACGCGACTGCTTTGAGGACTTCGTCAAAGTTATCGGCAATGCTGACCTGGTTTTGCTGTCGGAAGTCTATGCCGCAGGCGAAACGCCTATCGTGGCGGCAGACGGACGTTCCCTGAGCCGCGCCCTGCGTGTTGCCGGAAAAGTCGAACCCGTGTTTGTGGACGCCATCGAAGCCATGCCGCAAGCCATCATTGATAACGCCAATGCGGGTGACGTGGTGCTGTGCATGGGCGCAGGGTCGATTGGTTCAGTACCGCAAAAGGTCGTCGATATGCTACGAATAAAAGAGCACGCCATACCCGAAAGTATTGGGCTATGAACCTAAACACCTCAAATTTTGGCAAAGTTGCCGTGCTGATGGGGGGATATTCGGCCGAACGGGAGGTGTCGATCATGTCTGGCACAGGCGTATTGGCCGCACTGCGCTCCAGGGGTATTGATGCTCATGCGTTCGACCCTGCTGAAAAAGACCTCAGCCTGCTCAGGGCCGAAGGCTTTGCCCGCTGTTTCATTGCGCTGCACGGCCGCTTCGGTGAAGACGGTACGGTACAGGGCGCGCTTGAGCTGCAGGGTATTCCGTACACCGGCTCCGGCGTGATGGCGTCCAGCATGGCCATCGACAAGGTTATGACCAAACGCGTCATGCTCGCCGCAGGCCTGCCGACGCCGCCTTATGTGTTGCTGCACCGTGATGCGACGGGGGGATATGGCGGCGCAGACATCAGCGCCATCGCTGACACACTCGGCCTGCCGCTGATTGTCAAGCCGGCGCGTGAAGGGTCATCCATCGGTCTGTCGAAAGTCATGCTGCGTGAGGACCTGGCCGCTGCACTTGCCGCACAGGTCGACGACGACATCCTCTGCGAGCAGTGCATCGTCGGCGATGAAGTCACCTGCCCGATTCTGGGCACCGGCGCTGACGCCCGCGTGCTGCCGATCATCCGTATTGTTGCTCCCGAGGGCAACTACGACTACCAGAACAAGTACTTCACCGATACCACGCAATACATCGTACCCAGTGGCCTGCCCGAAAGCGAAGAGACTGAAATCCAGCGCATCGTGCTGGCGCTTTATCGCACACTCAACTGCCGCGGCTGGGCGCGCGCCGACGTGATGATAGACAAGCTCACACGCAAGCCTTTCCTGCTTGAAATCAATACCTCGCCTGGCATGACCAGCCATTCGCTGGTGCCCATGGGGGCGCGCGCTGCCGGGCTTTCCTACGAAGACCTTTGCGTTGAGATTCTCAAGACGGCAGCACTTGATCACCAAAGACAGCCGGTCAGAACGGGAGCCGCTACTTGAGACGTACCCTGCCACTGCCAGCGCCATTGCCGCAAGACATCAGGTTGATGAATGCCTTGTCGCTGGCGTTCGGCCTGGTTTTTGTGTGCATGTTGCTGGCACTGGTGACGGCGTGGCTGATGCGCCAGCCGCTGTTCAGTATTAGCGCCATCAGCGTGCAGGGTGATGTAACGCATAACAACGCGGTGACCCTGCGTGCCAATGTGGCTCCGCGGCTGGCAGGCAATTTCTTCACCGTTGATCTGGCGCGTACGCGTGCAGTCTTTGAGGCGGTGCCATGGGTGCGCAAAGCTGTGGTGCAACGTCAGTTTCCCAACCGGCTGAAGGTGGTGTTGCAGGAGCACCAGGCAATTGCGTATTGGGGCCCCGAGGGTGATACGCGTCTGGTGAACAGTTTTGGCGAAGTGTTTGAAGCGAATCAGGGCGAGGTGGAGTCCGACGAGCTGCCTCAGTTGAACGGACCACAAGGACAGGCATCTCTGGTGCTACAGGCCTACCGCATGCTGGCCCCCTTGTTTGAAAAACTCGACGCGGTGCTGGAGCGGCTTGAGTTGACGGGCCAGGGCAGTTGGCGTGCGCGACTCGACAGTGGTGCAGTGCTGGAGCTGGGCCACGGCTCACTTGATGACATACAGGTACGCGCGCAACGCTTTATTGCGACATTGAGCCAGGTTTCCTCGCGTTTTGGCAGGGATGTGGAGTCAGCTGACCTGCGCTACAGCAATGGTTATGCGCTCAAGTTAAGAGGTGTCACCACGGTCAATCCGGGTGACAAAACGGACGGAAAAGTGAAAAGGTAAAACTATGGCCAAAGAATATAAAGACCTCGTCGTAGGTTTGGACATCGGAACCAGCAAGGTCATGGTGGTGGTGGCTGAAGTCATGCCTGGCGGCGAGCTCAAACTCGCCGGCCTTGGCATAGCAGCAAGCAACGGCCTCAAGCGCGGCGTGGTCGTCAACATAGACGCCACTGTGCAAAGCATCCAGCAGGCGCTCAAAGAAGCAGAGCTGATGGCTGACTGCAAGATCGCACGCGTCTACACCGGTATCACCGGCAGCCATATTCGGGGTATCAATTCCAGCGGCATGGTGGCCGTCAAGGACAAGGAAGTCACGCAGGCTGATGTGGCCAGGGTGATTGAAACCGCCAAGGCCATCAATATCTCCACCGACCAGCGTTTGCTGCTGGTGGAGCCGCAGGAGTTTGTGATTGACGGCCAGGATGTGCGTGAGCCGATTGGCATGAGCGGCATCCGTCTTGAGGCCAAGGTGCACATCGTCACCGGTGCCCAGAGCGCAGCCGAAAACATCATCAAATGTGTGCGCCGCTGCGGGCTGGAGGTTGACCAGCTGATGCTCAACCCGCTGGCATCGAGCCTGGCCGTGCTGACGCAGGACGAGCAAGAGCTGGGCGTTGCGCTGGTTGACATCGGTGCCGGTACCACAGACGTAGCCATCTTTACCGGCGGTGCGATTCGCCACACTGCAGTGATCCCGATTGCCGGCGACCTGATCACCAGCGACATCGCCATGGCTTTGCGCACGCCCACCAAGGACGCTGAAGACATCAAAGTCGAAAGCGGTTATGCCAAACAGCTGCTGGCTGACCCTGACACGCAGGTTGAAGTACCGGGCCTGGGTGATCGGGCGCCGCGCATGCTCAGCAAGCAGGCGCTGGCCGGCGTGATTGAGCCGCGCATTGAAGAGATTTACTCGCTGGTGCAGCAGGTCATTCGTGATTCAGGTTATGAAGAAGTGCTGTCGTCGGGCATTGTGATTACCGGCGGTAGCGCCGTCATGCCAGGCATGGTTGAGCTGGGTGAAGATATCTTTTTAAAGCCGGTCAGGCGCGGCATACCGCGCTATTCCAACTCTTTGCACGACATGGTGGCGCAGGCGCGCGCAGCCACCGTGATGGGCCTGCTGGAAGAAGCCCGGCTGGCCCGCATGCGGGGCTACAAGGTGTCGCAGAAAGCAGGCAGCGTGCATAACGCTTTTGGTCGTGTCAAAGACTGGTTTGTGGGGAACTTTTAATGGAACACTTTTATTTTTTCATAGGTACCGCTCCACCCCACACAAGGTCAGGAGGCGCTGATCCGCCCGGGTTATTGGGGTCAGACACCAATTTCGCCCCGGTGCTTTGCACCGGCCCCCCTTGGGGGTAAGTCAGGGACTTAGTGAATTTGGGCTCTGACCCCAAAAACCCAAATAAAAATTCTGAAAACCTTTTAGCAACTGCAAATTTATTGAAACAGGAGGCTCCCAATGAGCATCGAAATGATTGAAATCGAAGAATTCAACCAGGGCACACAAATCAAGGTGATTGGTGTCGGTGGCGGTGGCGGCAATGCTGTCGGGCACATGATTGCCTGCGGCGTGCAGGGTGTTGAGTTCATCTGCGCCAATACCGACGCGCAGGCACTCAGCCGCGGCGCAGCACACAAAACCATTCAGCTGGGCGGCAGTGGCCTGGGTGCGGGCAGCAAGCCTGACAAGGGCCGTGACGCAGCCGAGCTGGCAGTAGACGACATTCGCAGCGCTATTGACGGCGCGCACATGCTGTTTATTACGGCTGGCATGGGTGGCGGCACCGGTACCGGTGCAGCGCCGGTGATTGCCCGCATTGCCAAGGAAATGGGAATTTTGACGGTCGGTGTGGTGACAAAGCCTTTTGAGTTTGAAGGTGGCCGCCGCATGACGAATGCAGATCTGGGCCTGGCGGAACTGGAAGCCAATGTGGACTCCCTGATCGTGGTGCTCAATGAAAAACTGCTCGAAGTGCTGGGTGACGAGGTAACCCAGGATGAAGCCTTTGCCCACGCCAATGACGTTCTTAAAAACGCTGTGGGCGGTATTGCAGAAATCATCAATGTGCCAGGCCATGTGAACGTCGACTTTGAAGACGTGCGCACGGTGATGGGCGAGCCTGGCAAAGCCATGATGGGTACTGCCAAAGCCAGCGGCCCTGATCGTGCGCGGATTGCTGCCGAGCAGGCGGTGGCCTGCCCGCTGCTTGAAGGTATCGACCTGTCGGGTGCAAAGGGTGTGCTGGTCTTGATCAGTGCTGCCAAGGGTTCACTCAAACTGGCCGAATCCAAGCTGGCCATGAACACCATTCGCGCCTACGCATCGCCAGACGCACATGTGATTTACGGTACGGCCTATGACGACGAACTGGGTGAAGACATCCGCGTCACGGTTGTGGCTACAGGCCTGAGCCGCCAGGGTGTACGCCGTCATGCGCCGCCGTTGCAGGTGCTTCGTACAGGAACCGACAACATACCTTTCAATGTGCCGACCTTGAGTTCGGTCGCCGGCATGAGTGGTGGCGGTGCAACTCAGACCTCGATGGGCTCGTCACAGCCTGACTACGGCAACATGGCAGTGCCTAGCGTGTGGCGTACCAACCGAACACAGGCAGCGGCAAAGGTTGATGCGCTGGCTTCTGGCGGTATGGATGACTTCGAGATTCCCGCTTTTCTCCGCAAACAAGCTGATTGATCGATGTAAAGCTACTGCGCGGGCCGATCTTGCGCCTGCCGTGCTCGCCGTACCTGGGTACGGCTCCGCGCGGCAAACGCAACCTCGTCCCGCTCGCTACGCTTTCCATTAGATCAATCCTGTGCGCTAGCAGTAGCCGTCTTCTATCTGCTGCATTGCAATCCCCTACCAACGCCGTGGCGGTGCCCCGATTAAAATTCAGCATGCTCGCTCAAAGAACTCTTAAGTCCCTGACCAA
>JANOCP010000257.1:0-2327 GCA_031412235.1 Polaromonas sp. | reverse complement strand
CCCCTCTTGCCCTTCATTACCAGGCCGGGGGGAGCCCGGCGGCTCGTCACTTTCTTTTGCTTCGCCAAAAGAAAGTAACCAAAGAAAAGGCGACCCGCAGTCTGGGTCTCTTCGGGCAACTTGCGGTGCTCGAACTGGTCGGGGTCACGTGCAAACTCGCTGCGCTCAAACAAGCACGCGCCCTGATCCGCCCAGTTCTCCGCTCCTCAGCCCAGCCAGGACGGGTTTTGGGGAGAGATTCGGAATCGGATTCGGGGAGCCCTCATCCCTGCCTTCTCCCAGCGGGAGAAGGAGTAAATCCGCAGAGTGCGCTTTGGGCGATCGGCTCCCTGAATCTGCGCTCCAAAAGCCCTTCTGTATGCGCCGAGGAGCGCAGGGCAAAGCGGATCAGGGCGAGCGATTGTCTGAGCGCAGCGAGTTCGAGCTCGACCCCGCTTTGCACGAGCACCGCAGGTTGCCCGTAGCGACAGCGAAGGGTCGCAGACGGCAGGGTCGCCTTTCTTTTGGTTACTTTTCTTTGGCGAAGCAAAGAAAAGTGACGAGCCGCCGGGCTCCCCCCGGCCTGGTAGCGAAGGGCAAAGCTTTCCCGTTACGCAATGCCCGGCTCATCGAAGAGGGCGAGCACCAATGAACCTCTCCGAACCCTTCGTCCGCCGCCCGGTAGCCACAGTCCTGCTGACCGTCGGCATCGCGCTGGCTGGCATAGGCGCATTTTTTGCACTGCCAGTTTCACCGCTGCCGCAAGTTGACTTTCCTGTCATCTCGGTAAGTGCCGGTATACCCGGCGCCAGTCCCGAAACCATGGCCAGTAGCGTTGCCACCCCACTGGAGCGACGACTCGGTGTGATCTCGGGTGTCAATGAAATGACATCTTCGAGCAGTAGCGGTTCAACCCGTATCACCCTGCAGTTTGACCTGAATCGCAAGATCGATGCTGCAGCGCGGGAGGTACAGGCCGCCATCAATGCCTCGCGGGCTGACCTGCCTGCCACGCTGCGCAGCAACCCGACCTATCGCAAGGCCAACCCGGCGTCTTCGCCCGTCATCATCCTGGCGCTCACGTCCAGAACCCGCTCCCCTGGGCAGATCTACGACGAGGTATCGAACCTGCTGCAACAAAAAATTGCGCAGGTACCGGGTGTGGGTGATGTCGAGCTGGGTGGCGGCTCGCTGCCCGCAGTCCGGGTTGAACTCATTCCGTTCGCGCTGAACAGTTATGGCTTGAGCATGGAGGACGTGCGTGCCGCCCTGCAGGCCTCCAACGCCAACCGACCCAAGGGCACGATTGAAGGTCACGGGCGCAGCCTGCAGATTTACTCAGGTGCCAACACCGCCAGCGGCGGGCTCAAGGCGGCTGACTACCTTGGGCTGGTGGTGGGTTGGCGCAACAATGCTGCCATCCGGCTCGGCGATGTTGCCGAGGTCATTGATGGCGTTGAAAACACCAACACCTTGGGACTCTTCAACGGCGACCCAGCGGTTATCGTGCTGATCAGGCGTCAGCCGGATGCCAATGTGATTGAAACGGTCGATGGGGTACGTGCGCTGCTGCCCGAGCTGCAGGCCCAGCTACCGCAGGACGTCAAAATTTCTGTCGCTTCTGACAGTACCAATTCCATACGGGCTTCGCTGCTTGAAATTGAAGTCACGCTGCTGATCTCGATTGTTCTGGTGGTGCTGGTGGTCAGTGCGTTTTTGCGCAGCGCGCGCGCCACCGTGATTCCGGCGGTGGCTACGGTGGTGTCGCTGCTGGGCACCTTTGGCGTGATGTACCTGCTGGGTTTCAGCCTGAACAACCTCAGCCTGATGGCGCTGACGGTTGCCACCGGGTTTGTGGTGGACGATGCGATTGTGGTGCTTGAAAACACCAGCCGCCACATTGAAGCCGGCATGGACCGCTTCAAGGCCGCGCTACTCGGTGCGCGTGAGGTCGGCTTTACGGTGTTGTCCATCAGCCTGTCGCTGGTGGCGGTGTTTATTCCGCTGCTTTTCATGGCTGGCCAGACCGGCCGGCTGTTCCGCGAATTTGCCGTCACGCTGTCTGTGGCGGTGCTGATCTCGCTGGTCATTTCACTCACCACCACGCCCATGATGTGTGCATGGCTGCTTAAAAGCAAAAAAGACATGGACGCTGAGGCCGCCAGGCCGCCAGGTCGGTTGGCGTTTATTCCGCGCATGTTTGAAAGTGCATTCCAGCGTGTGCACCGCAGCTACGAAGTCAGCCTTGACTGGGCGCTGGGCAGCAAACTGCTGGTGATGCTGATTCTGGTCGCGGTCATTGGCTTGAATGTGTTTCTTTTCGTCAAGATACCCAAGGGGTTTTTCCC
>JANOCP010000256.1:0-3220 GCA_031412235.1 Polaromonas sp. | reverse complement strand
CATCAGCGCCGCCCACGCCTGCTCCGCAAGTCCCCTACATACAACAAGCAATACCGCCTAGCCCTAACCCAGCTCCGGGTGCCACATCCACCACAGTGTGGAATTACATCGTCACTTCTACCGGCAGCAGCGATACAACTGAGCAGATCCGGGTACAGACCGTATCCAACGGCTGGCAACGTCTGACTAATGGCGCTGAAATTCATGAGGACGGCCGGGTTCGCGCTGTGCGTTTTGGCAGCTACCTCGTGAAAGCCGTCAGCGACGAAAGCTTTTTGAGGTTGCCACTTCGGGCAGGGCAAAGTGGTGCAAATACTGCGCAAGTCATTGATGCGCAAGGGCGTACCGTCAATGCGCGCATTATTTGGCGTACCGAGTCTGCTGGTGATCTCGTCAAGTTATTTGCAACCGTAGACGGCGTTACTTTCGTTTTGCGCTACGAGGCATTTTTCTCCCTTGGACAGCTTTTGCCCATGCGTTATGAGTCAGAAATGAAGAGTCGCCTGGGTAGCAGTGTTGCCCAGATCACCACTGCGCGCATGCAGCAGTGATAAAGTAAAAAATGCCACTAATTGGCATAACCAATGTCAACTGTTATAGATGAGCCGCTATGCACCCAAAGGCAGCAGCAGTGCGTCCAGATCGCTTTCGGTCAACATGCTCTGTCCGCCAGCTGCGGTACCGCTGTAGAGGCTTTCAGCCAGTGCGGCCTTGCGCTCCTGCAAATCCAGAATGCGTTCCTCGATCGTGCCTTGCGCCACCAGTTTGTAGACCATCACCCGCTGGGTCTGGTCAATGCGGTGGGCCCGGTCGGTGGCCTGGGTTTCGGCTGCGGGGTTCCACCATGGGTCGTAGTGAATCACGGTGTCGGCCTGCGTCAGGTTCAAGCCCACGCCGCCGGCTTTCAGGCTGATCAAAAATAGGGGCACTTCACCCGAGGTAAAGCGGTCAATGATCTGCTCGCGGTTTTGCGATTGCCCGGTGAGCTTGACCCACGGTATGCCGCGCTTTTCAAGCTCCTGCTCAATCAGCGCCAGCATGCTGGTGAACTGCGAGAACAGCAGCACCTTGCGGCCCTCGGCCAGCATTTCGGGCAACAGCTCCATCAGCATTTCAAGCTTGGCCGATTGTTTGGCTTTTTGCGCTTCGGGCAGAGACAGCAGGCGCGGGTCGCAGCAGACCTGGCGCAGCTTGAGCAGGGCATCGAGAATCTGGATTTGCGAATGTGCCAGACCTTTGTTACCCAGCGCGTCACGCACGGTTTTTTCAGTGCTCAGGCGTATGGTTTCGTACAGGTCGGCCTGGCTGTCGCCCAGCTCAACGCTGGACACCGCAATCTGCTTTTCAGGCAGGTCGGTGGCCACATCGCGCTTGTGGCGGCGCAACATGAAGGGCGTGACGCGGTGGCGCAGGCGCTCGGCGCGCTCGCTGTCTTGGTGTTTTTCAATCGGCGTGCGGTAAAGCGCCCGAAAGCGCGCCTGGCTGCCCAGAAAACCCGGCATCAAAAAGTAAAACAGGCTCCATAACTCGCCCAGGTGGTTTTCCATGGGCGTACCCGACAGGCACAGCCGGTGCCGGGTGTTCAGCTCACTGACAATCTTGGCCGCGTGCGAGTTGGCGTTTTTGATGTTCTGCGCTTCGTCCAGCACTACCAGGTGCCAGGCCTGCGCCTGCCAGCGCTCGCGGTCACGCTGTAGCAGCGAGTACGGTGCAATCACGATGTCGTGCCGCGCCATGCTGGATGCCACCTGGTGGCGCTGGCTGCCGTGCAGCACCAGCACGCTCAGCCCCGGCGTAAAGCGGCTGGCCTCGCGCCGCCAGTTGCCCATCAGGCTGACGGGGGCCATGATCAGCACCGGCAAATCAAGACGGCCCGCGTTTTTCTCCGTCAGGATGTGGGCCAGGGTCTGCAGCGTTTTGCCCAGCCCCATGTCGTCGGCCAATATGCCGCCCAGGCCGTGCGTGCGCAAAAACTGCAGCCAGCGCAGGCCCTGCAACTGGTAGGGCCGCAGCTCTGCCATCAGGCCTGCGGGCGCGGCTAGGTCGGGCAGGGCGCTGTGCCCTGCCAGCTGGCTCACCATTTCGCGCAACTTGTCAGAGCCCTGCCAGCCGGTGGCTTCGCGGCTGTCAGACAGCAGCGCCGCACCTACGCGTAGAGCCTCAAGGCGTGACAGGCGCAGGGCGCTGCCCTTGAAGTCGCTGTCTTTGTGGCTGCTGCGCTCGGCCATCAGTTCCAGCAGGGCCTGCAGCCAGGGCCGCAGCGGCTCGCAGGGCAGGCGCAGGTAGCCACTGTCCTGCTTGATGAAAATATACGGCGGCAACTGCAGGGTGGCGCTCAACGCACTGGCTGCGCCTGTACTTGCCGCCTTGCCCCGGCTACCCGCAGAAAGCTGCGCCAGCAATTCAGGCAGCAGCGGCAAAATATTGCGCCGCATGCCGTTGATGCTCATGCCCAGCGACAAGCTGAACCAGGCAGCATGGCCAGCGTTGATGGCGTCGCCGGGGGTGTCGGCGTCTGTATCTGCAGCGCCTGTTTCGGCCAGGTCCTGGCCTTCGGGCTCCATATAGGCGTTCAGGCCATCGGCGCGCGCAATCCAGCTGCTCAGGCGCGGCTCGGCGGTGACTACAAAACCGGCAGTTTGCAGGCGCGCAAAGTCATCATCGAGCCATTGAAGCCACTGCTGCTGTTGCGCGTTGGAAATAAAAGGCAGGTAAAACTGGCCTTTGGTGTCGCCCGACAGGCCAAACATACGCAGCGCATCATGCGCCGCCCGCTCGGTGGGCAAATCGCGCTGCAAAAGTAGCGGGCTTGTCGAACCGTTAGATGCCCGTTCAACCAGCACCGGGTTATGGTCGTTCAGCACGTAGTGAAAAATGCCCTTGTAGTCAAAGCGCAGGGTGGCGCGTAGCAGGCCCAGTTGCTCGACGCTTTCGCTGGCCACGGCGGTGATGTGCAGGTGCGCTGTGGGGGTGATGCCCTGCAGGATCTCGTACGAGGTCGCGGGCGGCAAGTCGGCGATAGCTTCAATTTCAGCGACGACAGCTTCCGGCCGACGCACCGGCTTTACGGCCGTTTTTGCCACGGTTTCAACTGGGGTGTCAGCAAACAAATCATTCGCAAACAGGTCCAGCGACTGGCGGTTTTTTTGGTACGTATAGGCCGAGGGTGCGACGGGCAGATTGGCAGCCATGGGCTGCGGCACCACTTCAGCCGCTACGC
>JANOCP010000255.1:0-5810 GCA_031412235.1 Polaromonas sp. | reverse complement strand
CACGCCTTGCCCTTCGTACTCAAACTCTATCCAGCCCTTGAGGATGTAGACGAGCTGAAACGTGGTGGCATGCCGGTGCGGCTGGCTGGAGAATTCCTTGCCTGCCGCCGCCCGGATCACATGCGCGGCTACCCGTCCCTGCGTCGCGGTTTTGATACCCAGGTCGCGATACTCATAAAAAGATCGCAGTCCGCGCTTGAACTCTGCGTCTTTGGCATGTGATGCCACAAAGCCTTCAGTGGTCATGGTGCTCCTTGGGGCCGCGAACTGGCGCGAGGGTCAATATTCGTTATAGCAGTGGGAGTTGCTGTCACCGGGACTCGTGCAACGGTAGCCCGGACCAAGCTGAGTTCAAAACCCGATACCACCATCAATGCGCTATCTATTTAACAGCAATAAGAAGCCGTATTCATTGGGCACAGAGCACGTTTGATCTAAAAATCAGGCCGCAAGAGCCATTTCAATGTCTTTGGCCATGTCTGCGGGCTTGTCCAGCGGCGCATAGCGCTTGATGACCTGGCCGTCTTTGCCGATCAGAAACTTGGTGAAGTTCCATTTGATGGCCTTGCTGCCCAGCAGCCCGGGGGCTTCTGCGGCGAGCCACTTGTACAGCGGGTGTGCGGCAGGGCCGTTGACGTCGATCTTGCTCATCATGGGAAAGCTCACGCCGTAGTTCATTTGGCAAAACTCGGCAATTTCACCGTCGGCACCGGGGTCTTGCGAGCCGAACTGGTTGCACGGAAAGCCCAGTACCGCCAGGCCCTTGCCAGCATAGCTTTTGTGCAGGTCTTCCAGCCCGCCAAACTGTGGCGTAAAGCCGCATTTGCTGGCGGTGTTGACGATCAGCATGACTTTGCCCTTGAAGGCCTCAAGCGATATGTCTTTTCCGCCGATGTCTTTGGCTTCAAAGTCGTAAACAGTTTTTGTACTCATGGGGTGGCTCCGGAGTTGAAGTGTTATTTTGCGCCAGTTGTATCGTCAGCAGTGTCACTTGAGGGCGCTATCGCTGCTAGCACTGCCGCCAGCACGATCAAGCCGCCACCCAGCACAATGCGCGGACTGAACTCGGCTGCCCCGAGCGCTGCCGCTGACCCGCTGGCAAATAAAATTTCGGTCAACATGACCAGCGAGGTGGTGCTGGCCGCCAGGCGCGCTGCGCCATATTGAAGAGCCGCATTGCTGACCAAAAACGCCAGCGTCAGGCCAGCCAGCAATACCAATGCCATGGTGGCACTGCCCGGCAGCAGCGTGGGGCTGCTGACGACCTGTTGCGACATGCCCAGCAGCGCCGCTGCAGTAGCCATCACGGCACCACCGCCAAACATGGCCAGCATGCGCGAGCCGGTGGGCGCGTTGCGGGCCTTGCGCAGCAGCGCGTTGGTCACTGCAAAACTGAAGCCCCCCATGATGGCCAGCCAGTCAGCACCGCTTTGCGGAATGGGCCAGGGCGACTCGGGTGTTTTAAGCACAATCAGCACACCTGCCATGGCCAGCGCCAGCCGCAGTAAAGAAGCCAGCGACGGTTTTTCACCCAGCAGGGCCCAGGCTACCAGCACTGACCAGGCCGGCATCAGGTAAAACAGCAGCACCACCCGCACCACGTCGCCAACGGTTACGGCCCAGTTGAAGCCGACGTTGGTAAAACCCGACGCTATGGCCAGCGCCCACAAGGCCGGGTGCTGCATAAAACCGCGCAAGTTTTTGAAGTACATCGCCAGCAGCACCACAAACACCGTCAGGTAGACCAGCGCAGTGGTCCATAACGGGTGCAGGCCAAAACCTTGCAGTTGCCTCAGCGGCCACCACGAAACACCCCATGCAAAAGCGTTGATGACCAAAGCCGCGGCAGCAAGTGCCGCAGCGCTGTTTTTTGCCGCCACCATTAGTGAGAAGTGTCGCTGCGGGCAATGCTGAGCAAGTGGTCGACCTGCTCTTTATGCTTGATGCAATTGCTTTTGTGCCAGCGCTGAATCACCCACATAAAGCCGGCCACCACAATGCCAAACGCGGTAATGGCACCAAATGCCGAAAGGCCCATACCGGTAGACATGCTGTAGCCCGCCCCCAGCGCCAAAATGCAGGCTTGCTCATTGAAGTTCTGTACCGCAATAGAGCGGCCAGCGCCCATCAGGTTGTGGCCCCGATGCTGAAGCAGGGCATTCATGGGCACAACCAAAAAGCCGCCCAGGCCGCCCAGCAATATCAAAAATGGCGCAGCTACCCAAACGTTGTCGATGAAGTTCATCAAGATCACCAGTACGCCCATGGCAATGCCCATGGGCATCACACTGGTCGCCTGGTCCAGCCGCATTCGCATGGATGCAATCACGGCGCCCACCGCCGTCCCAATGGCAACGACCCCCACCAGCGACGACGCCTGGGTGGTGCTATAGCCCAGCGCAGCAGCGCTCCACGCCAGCACGATGTAGCGCAGGTTGCCTGAAACACCCCAGAACAAAGTGGTGGTTGCCAGTGAAATTTGCCCCAGCTTGTCGCGCCACAGGGCTGAATTGCAGTTCCAGAAATCGGGCAGCAGCTCGAGCTTGTTGCGCGGCATGGGCCGCATCTCAACCCCGGTGTCGGGAATGCGGGTATTGAACCAGGCTGCAATGGCGTACAAAAATATCAGCACACTGATGGCCGCTTCAGGCGGCGTGTCGATATTGGTGCTGATCAGTGGAATGTCAAATGACAGCAGGCGGCTGGATATGGCGTAACCCACAAGTTGTCCGCCCAGCAAAACGCCCAAAATAATGGACGCAATTGTCAGGCCTTCAATCCAGCCGTTAGCCTTGACCAGCTGCGATGCTGGCAGCAGTTCGGTCAATATGCCGTACTTGGCGGGCGAATAGGCCGCGGCGCCCAGGCCGACAATTGCATACGCCAGTAACGGGTGCGTGCCAAACAGCATCATCAGGCAACCGATGACCTTGATGGCATTGCTGACAAACATGACATTGCCCTTGGGCCGTGCGTCGGCAAACGCGCCCACAAAAGGCGCAAGTACCACGTAAAACAAGGCAAACATGGGAACCAGTGCAGCGGGCTGCCATTTGGGAGCCCCACTGGTTTTAAGCAGTTCTACGGCTGCTACAAAAAGCGCGTTATCAGCCAGAGAGCTGAAAAACTGGGCCGCCATGATGGTGTAAAAACCGCGCTTCATTAAAGGGTGTCGATCACTTCTTGTAAGGCATTAGCCTTGCTGATGCCGCAAAATAAGGGTGAATGTCTCTGTACTATGCTGGTTTATAGCATGGGGGCCGATGCCAGAATCTACAGCACGGAATTAGCATGCTTTTGTAAAGCTCCCGGATAGTGTGTTGCTGGCCGCTTGTTCTATTGTTCTTCCGGCTTGTATCAACGTGCTCACCAGCCTTAACACCCCAACTGACTGCCGCAATGCCACGCCCCATTCTTGCCACCATTCATACCGACGCACTGGCGCAGAACCTTGCACGGGTGCGCGAAGCCGCCCCAGATGCACGGGTCTGGGCCATCGTCAAGGCCAATGCCTATGGCCACGGCATCGAGCGCGCCTTTGAGGGCCTGCGCAGTGCCGACGGTTTTGCCCTGCTTGATTTTGCCGAGGCCCAGCGTTTGCGTGTGCTCGACTGGCGCGGACCCATTCTTCTTCTTGAAGGCTGCTTTGAAGCGCGCGACCTGGAGGTGTGCTCGCGGCTGGGCTTGTGGCACACCGTGCACTGCAACGAGCAAATTGACATGCTGGCCGCACACAAAACGCAGGCGCCCCATCGGGTGTTTTTAAAAATGAACTCTGGCATGAACCGCTTGGGTTTCAAGCCCGAGCGTTACCGCGCAGCCTGGACGCGCCTGAACGCATTGCCGCAGGTCGAGGAAATTTCATTGATGACGCATTTCTCGGATGCCGATGGCCCCAAGGGAATAGATGCGCAACTCAAGGCTTTTGAAGCGGTAACGCATGATTTGCCCGGCGAGCGCACCTTGAGTAATAGCGCAGGTACGCTGCGCCATGGCGACGCGCTTGCCGTGCGATCAGACTGGATACGGCCAGGCATCGCGATTTATGGCAGCGCCGCTGATTTTCCTGAGCACAACGCTGCCGACTGGGGCCTGCAAGGCGCGATGACCCTGGCATCCAGAATCATCGGCTTGCAAAGCCTGGTGGCCGGTGACACCGTGGGTTACGGATCAAGCTTCACGGCTGACGGCCCGCTGCGCATAGGCGTGGTGGCCTGCGGTTACGCTGACGGCTACCCGCGCCACTGCACCACCGGCACGCCGGTGCTGGTCAATGGCGTGCGGTGCCGCATGGTGGGGCGGGTCAGCATGGACATGATTACGGTAGACCTCAGCCCTGTGCCAGATGCGGGCATGGGCAGCGAGGTGACTTTGTGGGGGCGCGCTGCGAATGGTGCCGAGCTGTCGATTGACGAAGTGGCGCTGGCTGCAGGCACGGTGGGCTATGAGCTGATGTGCGCACTGGCGCAGCGCGTGCCGGTGGTGGTGGATTGAGAAATCGCCTGCGGCATTCAAGGCAAACCGGCCAAATGAGTTTTTGCCGCTGCAGCCAGCTTTTCATCAAACGTAGCCAGCGGCGCTTTGAGTTCTGCTGCCAGCCAGAGATAACTCGCGTCGTAGGCCGACAAGTTGTAGCGCAACGCCAGTGCAAATGAGTCAGCTGGGTAAACGGGGTGCAAGTCGATGGACAGTGTTGCGTAATGTGCAAGGCCTTTTTCAGCCATGTCTTCAGCGCCTTTTTTGTACTTCTTCAAGGCCACACTGGCGATTTCTGTTTGCAGCAGGTAGGGTGCATTCAAGGTGAGGCCGTTAATCTTTTCGATCGCCTCTATTCGCCATGACTCCTCAAAAACCAGACCGGCCAAAACGCTGCAATCAACGACGATAGGCGGTCGCACCAGGTAGTGCGCTGGTGGGTCGGCAACATACAAGGTATGCAGATTTGAGCTTGGGACTGAAGTCATCTGGAGTCCCTGTCTTCACGAATAATGTCAACGCCAGTTGGTATGCCTGGCTGCGGTGCTGGCTCTTCCCCGCCGCGTTGGGCTTTCATTTCAGCTACCAGTTGCTCGACGGTTTTCCAGCCGAAACGCATGATGGGGTGACCCATGCGGTCATATCCCACGATGCGGCCATGGCGCGCCACGTCCGTCATTGAATTGCCTGCTCCTGCGCCCTCGTCGCGGGTAACAACACCCGTCTGGGCAAGCGCATCCGCGTCAGCAGTCACAGCCTGCTCAATGATGGCCATCAGCTCGCCTTGCAGCGAGCGATGGTTACGTGCCGCGCGTTGCCGCAGACTTTCTGCCCAGACTTCAGGCACGTCTTTTATGGATAAATTAGACATTGTGACTCCATTATGGCTCCAGTATCTATTTTGAAGCCAATTTAGATAGAAGTCAAAAAAGCTTTCTTGACAGCAGGCATTTCGCCTCTGAAAACAAATCCTGAAAAGTGCAAAAACCCGGCAAATGGGTGACGCACACGCATGAGGCCGAAATATTTCAATATTCGTGCAAACCCTATTGAAAATTAATTTTCAATAAAGTAAAGTACTTGAAAGTAATTAATCAACCACCCAGGAAATCAACATGAAACCCCCTCGCATTTTTCACTTGCTCTCTGCCACCGCACTTGCTGCTTTGTGTCTTGCCCCATCTGCCCATGCGGGCAAGGTGCTCGACAGCGTCAAGCAAAAAGGTGTGGTCACTTGTGGCGTACACACCGGGCGTGCGGGCTTTGCGCTTGCCGACGCCACCGGTAACTGGAAAGGCCTGGACGTTGACTTCTGCAAAGCCGTCGCCGCCGCC
>JANOCP010000254.1:0-6062 GCA_031412235.1 Polaromonas sp. | reverse complement strand
CAGTGGCGACGCCATCCGCAGCCGCAGCGTGAGTGACGTGCTGCTGTCAGGCACGCTCGATGTGCCAGCACCTTCTGCCAGGCTAATCGCAGATTGGCAAAGGGAGACTTCGTTGCAGCTGGGTCTTGAGCCTGGCGATGTCGAGGCCTTGTCGCTGGCGCGGGCGCGGGCGCGCTGGCCAGACTACAGGCGCTGCGTTCAGGCAGTGTGCGACTGGACGGAAACGCTTGGCCTGCCGGATGTGCTGGCCACTGCTGAAGTGGCCCTGATGACCAGCCGCGGTGCCCGGTACCACCATGACGGCGCGCAATATGGCGCTTCGGTGTTTTGCAACCTCTTTATGATCGATGACAAGGGGCTGGACCTGCATTTTCCGGGCACTGGCCACCGCATTCCGCTGGTTCGGGGCACTGTCGTGATCTTTGATACCGGCCAGCCGCACGGCCTTATTGAACGTGGCAAAGCGGGTTTTGATGCGGCCGACTTCCCCGCCGACCGGGATTGCACCCAGGTTTTCCTGACCTGGGAACTGCCAGTCGAGGATGGCAACATTGCCCGCACCTTGGGGATTGACTTTGACATCGACACCGCGACTGCACTGCAACTGCATGAAGAGCAGGTTTGGCTGAACGGCGCGCCAGCCAGTGTGTGTCCGGCTTCAGGGCGATGGATTGAGGCTGATTTAAAGCGTTTTAGCCCTGTAGCCCAATATTGACGGTTACATACAGCTATAAATTAAATAGCGCTTAAACATCAAAGCTACTCAACTGTTATGGCGCAAGCCCGCCGTGATGCCGTTGATGCAGACATGAATGCCGTTTTGCACGAACGGGTTGTCAAAAGCGGCCGGCAGATGAATGCTTTCAAATCGGGATCTGACTTATTCGCACGTCAGGCTCTGCAGGCCTCCAGCACTGCCTGGCCTGTCTTTTCATCAGTGGCCCTGGCCAAATTCACGGCCCCGACAAGCATCGCCATTTTTCTTGTGGCTTCAGTCAATTGCTGCTCAGGCTCGCCCTGCTGGGCCGCGGCCAGCGCCGCTATGACGCGATTAAGGCCAGCCGAAAAGGCGGTTTTGACGGGAGACTGGCCCCGGCCGGCGTCGGCTGCCAGCGCGGGCAGTGGGCAACCGAGTGCCGGGTTTGCCACGTGTTCGTTTGACAGGTACAAGGCCTCGAATTCCTTGACCGCCAATTCAGCGGCACCGGCAAGCTGACTGGCTTCCAGAGGCCCCACAAATTCGTCAAAAGCCAATTGCAAGGCTTCAACCACCAGGTCGTCCTTTGTCTTGAAGTGGCGGTAAAAGCCGCCGTGCGTCATTCCGGCCCCGTTCATGGCATCGGCCACGCTCACACCTGCCAGCCCGCGCTCCCGCAGACGGCGCGACGCACCTTCGACGATTCGGGCGTGGCTGCTTTCCATCTCCTGACGACTGACACGCATGGGCTTGCTCCATTGGGTTGACAAAGAAAGATTATAGCCGTCATCATTAAATTAGATTATGTATATAATCTAAAAGAGCTCTGCATAAATGAATCTCTCCACTCTTTTTAGTCAAGGACCTAAACATGAGCAATCCCAAAATACTCGTCACTGGCGCAACGGGCAAAACCGGCTCTGCAGTCGTCGAACAGCTGCGTCGTGATGATTGGCCGGTTCGGGCGCTTGTGCATCGAATCGATGAACGCAGTGACCGGCTGGCGCGCATGGGTGCCGAGGTTGTGGCGGCTGACATGCACGACCCCGATCAGCTCTTTGATGCCACTCGCGGCACCCAGCGTGCCTACTACCTGCCAATACTTCAGCCCCACATGGTGCAGGCTGCTACCGCTTTTGCGCTTGCAGCACGGGAAGCGAAGCTGGAGGCCGTCGTACAACTCAGCCAGTGGTTGTCGCACCGCAGTCATCCGTCAATCCTCACACGTGAAACGTGGCTGGTGGACCACCTGTTTTCGATGATTCCGGGCACCGCCCATGTCATCGTCAATCCGGGCATGTTTGCTGACAATTTCCTGCGCACGATGGACTTTGCTTCGCTGCTGTATTTTTTTCCGGTGCTCACAGGCGACAGCCAGAGCGCCCCGGTTTCCAATGAAGATATTGCGCGTGTGGCAACGGCTCTGCTGAAGAATCCGCTACCGCATGCCGGGCGCAGCTATCGCCCGACGGGCCTCCGGCTTCTTTCTGGCAAGGATATGGCTGCGGTTCTTGCAAAGGTTACGGGTCATGCGGTCATGCCAGTCGAACTGCCTTTCTGGATGTTCAGCAAGGCGGCGCGCATGTCTGGCGCGTCCATCCATGAGATCTGCAACTTCCGTGAGTATCTGCGCGACTATCGGGCGGGTTCCTTTTCTCTGGGCGGTGGCGTCAATACAGTCGTAGCCGACATAACGGGTCAGCCGGCCGAGGATTTTGAAACGATAGCGCGGCGCTATGCAGCCCTTCCGTTCGCGCAACCGACATGGCGTAACAGGCTGGCAGCACTCGCGCGATTCAGCATCCTGCCCGTTTACCCCGGTCATGATGTGGACCGGTATCAGCGGCAGATGCGTTTCCCGGTACCTCCTGCTCCAAGCCTGTCGAGCGCCGATGCTGGCTGGATCGCAACACATGGCGGAGCCGACGCATTGAATGCTCAGCCCCACGTGAGAGGTTTCATGGCTGCAGACGCAACACAAGCGGCTTCAGCGATGCCAGGAGCGACCAATGCGCAAGCTTGAAAACCTGATTCCTCCTCCGGTACTTTTGCTATTGGTCGGATTGGCAATGTGGGCAGTCGGTAAATTGCCAGGTCACTGGAATAGTGCTCCGCTTATCCATTACGGCACCACTGCATTGCTGGCTATCGTTGGGTTTGCATTCAATGCCGCGGGCTTTCGCACGATTCGTAAAGCCGGTTCGACCATTGATCCCACCCGTCCTTCCGCTGCCTCAACTCTGGTAACCCATGGGCCGTTTCAGGTCACACGCAATCCGATGTATGTCGGGTTCGTGGTCATGCTTCTGGCTTGGGCTGCTTATCTGCAATCAATGTGGGCGCTACCCGGGCCGCTGTTGCTGGTTATGTACCTGACGCGTTTCCAGATCATCCCCGAGGAAAGGGCCTTGAGCGCAAAATTTGGGGCAGACTTTGACGGCTACGCTACCCGGGTCAGGCGCTGGTTGTAGCTGCATCCGCCTCAAGCTGCAGACGGCGAATGTGCAATGCGAAAAGCCAGCGGAGTCACGCCTGTTTGTCTGCGAAAAAACTTGCCGAAATTAGTGGCTTCTTCAAAGCCCAGCTCGTAGGCAATAGCCTGCACCGTCAGCGTGGTGTGGGCTAGCAAACGTCTGGCTTCAAGTGTGATGCACTGCGCAATGCAGGCCTTGGCCGGCAGACCTGCAGCTGCCATACACACCCGGCCAAGGCTTTTGTCGCTCATGCCCAGCGCCCTGGCGTAGTGCTGCACCTGATGTTGTCTGGAAAAGTCCAGTTCCAGCCTGTGGCCAAAGCGTTTGAATTGCACCAGCGCGCTGTTTTTTGATGGGAGCAGGGAGGACTGCGGTACCTGCCACAGCGTCAGGCGCAGCAGCGTGCTGGCCAGTTGCAGCAGCAGCATGTCGTTGCGCAAGGCCGCGTCTGCCCCCGGTGCACTGTCGGCAAGCATCTGGTTCAAGCTATGGGTCATCCATTGATGCTGGTCGGCTTGCAGTGAATGCAGGCAGACCAGGTCTTCGACGTGCCGCTGCAGGTTTGGCATGCCGGCGATGTTGCCGGTAGAGCTGCCATAAAGGCCATCGGGGCGAAACACCAGCAACCAGCCTGTCCAGGGTTTCGAGAAGTCATTGCGCATGACCTGGCCGGGACGAATCAGCAGCCAGTCCATGGTTTGGGCTGGGTAGTCAGAAAAATCAACCATGGGGCAGGTGTGGCCGCTGCTTATGCCGATGAGCCGATAGAAGTCGGCCCGTTGCAAGCTGGCGAAGTGGCCGGCCGGCGCCCTTTTTTGCAGCTCTGCTATAAACATGACCTCTACCGCCAGGCGCTCGTCGCCAGGGGGCCGAAAGCCAACAGGGGTGATTTCAGGTGACTTGACCATGGTTGGCATTTTGTCCGGTTTTTACCATCTTGAGTCCTGAATTGACCTCGTTGAAACCGGGCTTGCAACACACACTTGCGCCATCACCGGACTTATTCAAAACCCTGAAAGGAAAACCATGACTCAGTTAAACATCCCTGCCATGGCGATTGCTGCCGTTGCCGCTAGTGCCTTGCAAGCTGCACCAGCTTTTGCACAAACAATGACTTTGGAACAAGCCCGCCGGCAAGTGGCGCCGTTCTACGACATGCTGAATCAACCGGCCACCAAGGACCTCAAGGCGCTGTCTGAACAGGCTTTGTCTGCCGAATGGAAGTCGTACTCCAGCGAGACTGACTTCAAGGGGCGCGACGGATTTGTGGCCCAGGTAGCGGGCTTCGGAAAGCTGATTCCTGACCTGAAGTGGGACATCAAGGACGTGCTGGTCGACGGCAACCGCATCATCGTGCGCAGCGAGGCCAGCGGTACACCGGCAGCACCATTGTTTGGCGTTGCGCCCAGCGGCAAAAGCTTCAAGATCATGACGATTGACATCCACACCATAAAAGACGGCAAGGCGATTACCGCACACCACGTGGAGGACTGGGCTGGCGCGATTCGCCAGCTGTCTGCAAAGTAACTGAAGGCCTGTTTGTCGTCACTTTTGAAGCGATTTAGGCCTTTAGCCCATTATTTATGGGCATATACAGCTACTAATTTAGTAGCGCTGCGCACGCAGACTGCTCAACCCGTATTACGCAACCCAGCCGCAATACCGTTGATCGAAATATGAATGCCGCGCTGTACCCGCTCGTCGGCCTGGCCTTCACGGTAGCGGCGTACCAGCTCTACCTGAAGATGGTGCAGGGGGTCAATGTAGGGAAAGCGGTGGCGAATGGATCGCTGCAATGACGCGTTGCCTGCCAGCAGGTGTTTTTCACCGGTGATCATTGACAGGGCCGCTACGGTGCGATGCCACTCGGTTTCGATGGCGGTAAAAATCTTTTTGCGCAGCCTGGCATCACTCACCAGCTCGGCATAGCGCGATGCCAGCGCCAGGTCGCTTTTGGCCAGGACCATGTCCATATTGCTTAGCAGGGTTCTGAAAAACGGCCACTGCTTGTACATTTTTTGCAGAACGGCCAGGGCGTCCTTGCGGCTGGCCGGGGTGCCGCCGCTGGCGAGCATGGTGTCAATGGCGGAGCCAAAACCGTACCAGCCGGGCAGGGCCAGGCGGCATTGGCCCCAGCTGAATCCCCACGGTATAGCGCGCAGGTCTTCGATTTTTTGAGATGGCTTGCGTGACGCAGGGCGCGAGCCGATGTTGAGTTCTGCAATCTCGCGAATCGGTGTGGCGTTGAAAAAATATTCGGTAAACCCCGGGGTCTCGTACACCAGCGCGCGGTAGGCGGCCATGCTGGTTTTTGACAGCGCTGCTGCGGCTTGCAAAAACGCTTCGGTAGCGGGTTTGGTGGGTTGCAGCAGTGTGGCTTCAAGCGTGGCGGCCACCAGGGTTTCAAGGTTGCGCCTGCCAATTTCAGGGTTGGCGTATTTGGAGCCGATGACTTCGCCCTGCTCAGTCAGGCGGATCTGCCCACGCACGGTGCCCGGTGGCTGCGCCAAAATGGCCTGGTAGCTGGGGCCGCCACCACGGCCAACGGTGCCGCCACGGCCGTGGAACATTCTCAATTGGATATTGTGTGAATTGGCGAGTTCGTCAAACAGTTCAACCAGTGCAATCTCGGCGCGGTACAGCTCCCAGTTGCTGGTGAAAATACCGCCATCCTTGTTGCTGTCTGAGTAGCCCAGCATGATGTCTTGTTCGGCACCGCTGCGCTGCACCAGTTGTGCAATGCCCGGCAGGGCGTAAAACTCGCGCATGATGGGCGCGGCGTTACGCAGGTCTTCAATGGTTTCAAACAGCGGCACCACGATGAGGTCATTCGTGGCCTTGTCATTCAGAATGCCGTGCATCAGGCCGACTTCTTTTTGCAGCAGCAACAC
>JANOCP010000253.1:0-1886 GCA_031412235.1 Polaromonas sp. | reverse complement strand
GGGCTGACGGTCAGCGTTTTCGATGCCTGGCATTTACTTACAAACCAAACACCGAATGAGCCTCAAAGATGAACGAACCCCCTGACATCAATTTTTTCAAGCTGGCCGCTGGTGTTGCGGGCGCCGTGGTATCGCTGCGGTTTGTTCAAGGCACATGGCTGGAGCGGTTTGTGATGGCTATTGGTGGGGCGGCTTTGAGCTACTTCGCCAGCGCAAACATTGCCGACTGGTTGAAAGTGCCTGACGCGCTTGGGCTGGTCGGCTTTCTTGTCGGCTTATTCGGCATGGCTATCGTGGCAAAGGTGTACGAAGTCTTACTGATGCTTGACGCCAAACAAATAGCCGGTGATGTGTGGGCAACAGTTAAACGCAAGTGGGGTGCGTAAATGCTTGAAAACACTATTTACATTATCGCCCTGGCCATCATCGCCGCATGTGCGCTGCTGGGTGTTCTAAGCCACAAATTTGAAGACAACTTGCCGCAACGCGTGGGCTTGAGCATGGCCTGCTTGGGCGCGGTTGTGCGTTTGACCGAACTGCTCGACCATTTCCCTGATGAAACGCCAGCACGCTACCTGATGACTTACGGCATTGCTTTATTTTGCGTGGGAACGACCTGGAAGTTTTGGAGGAAAAGATGAACCTGTCCGCACATTTCACCCTGGCCGAGATGATAGCCAGCAACAAGGCCGCGCAACTGGGCATCAACAACACACCGCCGCCCGAGCTGATGCCGCGGCTGGTGTTGTGCGCTGAAATGCTGGAGCGCATACGCGGGGCGCTGGGTGTGCCGGTAATCGTGACCAGTGCCTTCCGCTGCAGGCAACTCAATACAGCCGTGGGTGGCGTCACCAGTAGCGACCACACCCAGGGCCATGCGGCCGACATCGTTGCTCCCAACTACGGCACACCCTACGAGGTTGCCAAAACACTGGCGCCACTGGTTTCTGTGCTGGGTATTGGGCAATTAATTTTGGAAGGGATACGCGGTAAGCAGTGGGTCCACGTTAGTACCCGGAGCCCTGAAAAAGCGAGTAACCGGGTCATCACCATCACTGACGCTGGCGCTGAGCTGGGAATCCAGGTGCTTGCATGAACCGCTTAACCCAGATCCTGCTACTGCCTGCAGTCTTGGTGATTGAGGCATGGATTGTGGTCATGTTCTTGGCTCTGTGCGCCCATGCTGTGTTTCAGTGGCTGGTCAAGCCATGAGCATGCTAGACCCCCGCGTCTGGATCGCCGCGCTGCTGGCCGTGCTGGCTGCATTCGGCAGCGGGTTTTACAAGGGTAACGCGACTGGCAAGAAGTCCGTCAATGCCGAATGGACGGCTGAAAAGCTGGCGCAGTCCGAAGCCGCCCGCCAGCGTGAAAAAGCCCAAACCATTGCAAACCAAGGAGTTGACCGTGAACTACAAGCCGACAAAAAGCGCCGCGCTGCTGCTGACCTTGTTACTGCTGACAGCCTGCTCAGCTTTGAAGCCGCCCTTGCTGAGCGTAACAACGCCAGCGCCGCCAGCGGAACTAATGGAACAGGAGGACTTGAGCGCGAGCTATTCGGAAGTTGTGCAAAAGCTCTTGTCGAGCTGGGTCAAACGGCTGACCGGCTGGAAGGAAAAGTTATAGGGCTGCAGGCTTACGTGAGCAAGGTCTGCCGGCCACCATCCGATTCACCATAAACACCGCCTCATTTCCGCCAAGACTGGGCGGGCGCCGGGGCGGTAATTCCGGCGCTAGACCTTCACTGGGCGGCCCGGTGTTTCAGTTGGAGCCGATAGCGCAGTTACCAGCCTCGTGCAAACAAGGTAGTCGTATGGCGGACAGAATCTGAACTGAATTGCAACCTTAGCGTGCGGCTTTTACCGGATTTCCGCAAGCTCGGGAAAGTG
>JANOCP010000252.1:0-6495 GCA_031412235.1 Polaromonas sp. | reverse complement strand
ACTTCAGGTTGCTGGCAAGTCTGCCAATTCCCCAACTTCAGGAAAAATCATGCAAAACCCCAAGATCTTTAAAGCTTCAACCCTTGCCCTTTTTGTGTGCGCAGCGGGTTTGTTGGCGCCAATAGCCAACGCTCAAACCGGCCCAGGCATGGCGTCTGGTGGCATGAAAGGGGACATGAACAAGACTGCGCCCATGACGGGTAGCGGTATGGGCGGGCAACCCATGATGGCGGGTGGCATGGACATGAAATCCATGATGACCGACATGAATAACAAAATGTCAGCCATGAAGCCCAGCGGCAACATGGACGTAGACTTTGCAATGATGATGCGTGTCCATCACCAGTCAGCCATCACCATGGCAGAGGCGGAACTTCAAAACGGCAAAGACCCGCAAATGCGCGTGATGGCCAAAGATATCATTCGCGCTCAGAAAAAAGAGATTGCTGCTTTTGACAAGTTTTTGGCTAAGCGCGGCGTCGCGGACATGAAGATGAGCGAACCAGGCATGCAAATGAAAAAATAGGGCAAGTCTGGTGCTTCTTCCAGATGACTTGCAAACGGTTGATGCACAAAACGCAGGTTGATAAATGACAGAACTTGCGTTTTTACAATCGACCGAAGTTTGATTTGAATCAATGTTGTTTAGCCAGGTTTCAATAAAGTTGAACCTTGTGATTCAAACAATCATGGCTCATTTTTTTACCATTCGCATCAACCGTACCAGTGCGTCCGCCATGTTGCTGGTCTGGATGTTCTCGTTGGTATCAGGCGTTGCCAACGCTTGCCTTCTTGAAGCGCCTGGCGCTGCCCATGCACCAGAAAAGATACAGTCCTCACAGCATGACGAAAGGCGTGTCAGCCTAGTCGGTCTGTTGCAGACAGAAGCAGCTTTATCCGATAAGGACGGTGCGCACACGTCAAAGCAGCCTTGCTTAAAAGTTTGTGATGACAGCTCGAAGTCTCCACCCAAAAAGTACGCACCGGGTCAAACTGAGCCTTTATCGCCCATCACCTTTGACGAATTGTGGTCTTCAGCTGACCTTATCCGCCTTCAATACAAACGGCCCATCAGCACCCAATTCGCTACATCTCTCCGGCCGCTGAGGTTTCTCTACTCAAGACTTGCCCTTTGACGGGCTCTGGCAGCTTGGGCCATGGCCCAAGCGCAAATCTTTCCACACAACCCCTGTTTTGTTGGACGCCACGCATAGACGGGTCGAACTGTTAGACGCTGCACCTCTTGGTCGCAGACTTTTTTCCAATTTTTACCTTTAGGAGCTTTTCATGACCAACCTCCGCTTTATCCCATTGGCTCTTGCAATCAGCGTTGCTGGCTCCTTGATGGCTTGCAGCACTGCCCCATCGATGACGATGCCCATGGCCAAGGCCGCGACGCCAAATACGGCTTCGCCTGACCATTCGGCGCATTTGGACGCGCAGACAAAAGCCATGCAGGCCATGCACGAAAAAATGATGAGCGCCAAAACACCCGACGAGCGTAACGCGCTGATGGCCGAACACATGAAATCCATGCAGGACGGCATGAAGATGATGGAGGGCATGAGCAAGCCTGGCATGCAAGGCATGGGTGGCATGTCTGCTGACATGAGCGCGCACCACGCCATGATGGAAAAACGCATGTCGATGATGCAGACCATGATGAAAATGATGATGGACCGCATGCCTGCAACTCCGGCCCGGTAAACGACTGACGGATACAGATTGCCTGATGCGATGACCAACTTGAAAGGCTTTTCCATGAATACTATCCATCTTGAAGTACAAGGCATGAGCTGCGGCGGCTGTGTAAAAAGCGTGACTGCTGCTCTGACGCAATTGCCAGGCGTCAGCACTGTCAATGTCGATCTGCAAGCAGGTCACGTCACAGTCAATGGCGACCTGCCTCAAGGCGGCAACTCGCTGGCACTGGCACTAACCGAAGCGGGTTATCCAGCAAAACTGACTTCCGCGATGTCAGCATCACCGCCTTCGAATAAATCAGGTGGGTGTTGTGGGTAAGCAGCCCGCGGCTGTTGCTGATGTCACACGGCAGACCCTGAAAGACCCTGTCTGCGGCATGACGGTGACAGAGCAGTCACAGCATCAGGCAGAGCACACCGGTCATCGGTACTACTTTTGCAGCGCTGGTTGCAAGACCAGGTTCGACGCCAACCCCGAACAGTTCACAACGCCAAAGTCGTCTGTTGCAGCAGCCCATCCTGTGTCAGGTACAGCATTGCCGGGCACAACGCAAAAACCCGGAACAGCTGGCGCGGCCTACACCTGCCCCATGCACCCAGAAATACGGCAAGACAAGCCCGGTAACTGTCCAATATGCGGCATGACGCTGGAGCCATTGATTCCTGAACTTGAAGCGGGCGACAACAAGGAATTGATTGACTTTCAGCACCGCTTTTGGTGGACTTTACCGCTGACAGTGGTGGTCACGCTGCTGGCCATGGTGGGGCACAGGCTGGAATTGTTCAGCATGGCCACGCAAAGCTGGGTCGAGTTTGTGCTGTCGCTCCCCATCGTGTTGTGGGCGGGTTGGCCATTTTTCAAACGCGGATGGGAGTCGGTTGTTAACCGCAGCCCGAATATGTGGACGCTTATCAGCCTGGGAACTGGTGCGGCGTTTATTTACAGCGTGGTTGCAATATTTGCGCCGCAGGTTTTCCCGGATTCGTTCATTGCAATGGGGCGCGTGGCGGTTTATTTTGAAGCGGCCGCAGTGATTATTTCCCTGACACTGTTAGGGCAGTTGCTGGAGCTCAAGGCCCGCTCGCAAACCTCTGCGGCTATCAAGTCATTGCTTGGCCTGTCGCCCAAAACCGCCAGGCGAATCGGCGCTGATGGCAAGGAAAAAGACATACCGCTCGGCAACGTCCATGTGGGCGACTTGCTGCGCGTGCGGCCTGGTGAAAAAGTGCCTGTAGATGGCGTGGTGACAGAAGGTAGCAGCGCACTTGATGAGTCGATGCTGACGGGCGAGCCTTTGCCTGTGACCAAGAGGGCAGGTGACAAACTGATTGGTGCCACGCTTAACACCAGCTGCGCGCTGGTGATGCGTGCTGAGCATGTTGGTAGCGCGACCATGCTGTCGCAAATCGTGCAAATGGTCGCGCAGGCACAACGCTCCAAAGCACCCATGCAGCGCATGGCTGATGTGGTGGCTGGCTATTTTGTGTACGGTGTTGTGGTCGCCGCCGTACTGACGTTTTTTGCCTGGGGACTTTGGGGGCCAGAGCCGAGCTGGGTTTTCGGTCTTATCAATGCGGTTTGCGTTTTGATCATTGCCTGCCCCTGCGCGCTGGGCCTGGCGACGCCCATGTCCATCATGGTTGCGACTGGCAACGGCGCGACTCAGGGCGTTTTGTTTCGCGATGCAGCGGCGATTGAAAACCTGCGCAAGGTTGACACCCTTGTGATCGACAAGACCGGTACATTGACAGAGGGGCGCCCTGCGTTTGACCGCGCGGTTGCAGCCGCTGGTTTTGAGGCTGACGAAGTGCTGCGCCTGGCAGCCAGCCTGGACCAGGGCAGCGAACACCCGTTGGCTGAAACTGTCGTGCGCGCTGCGAGAGAGAAAAATATGGTGTTGGACAAGCCAGAAAATTTCGACTCAGGCTCTGGCATTGGCGTCAAAGGCCAAGTCACAGACAAACAACTTGCGTTGGGCAACACAACCCTGATGCAGCAAATAGGCGTGCACGTTGATGCCATGCTGACGCAGGCCGAAGCCTTGCGCAGCGAAGGCGCTAGCGTGATGTATCTGGCAGTTGATGGAAAACTGGCAGGGCTTTTGGCGGTATCTGACCCGGTCAAGCAAAGCACGCCTGATGCGCTTGCAACCCTGAAAGCCGCCGGCTTGCGTATCGTCATGGCCACAGGCGACGGTCTGACAACTGCCAAGGCAGTTGCCAAACGCCTGGGAATTGTCGAAGTGCATGGCGAAGTCACGCCAGGCGACAAGCTGACCTTGATCCAGAAACTGCAATCCGAAGGTCATGTGGTTGCCATGGCGGGTGACGGCATCAACGACGCACCCGCACTCGCCAAAGCCGATGTTGGCATCGCCATGGGTACTGGCACTGACGTGGCGATGAACAGCGCACAAGTCACGCTGGTTAAAGGTGATCTGCGCGGTATTTCAATTGCGCTTGGCTTGTCAAACGCCACTGTTGCCAACATGAAGCAAAACCTGGCGTTTGCCTTTGTCTACAACGCGCTGGGCATACCGATTGCCGCAGGCTTGTTATACCCACTGACTGGCTGGCTGCTGTCGCCCATGATTGCTGCGCTAGCCATGAGTTTGAGTTCAGCATCAGTAATTTTTAATGCGTTGCGGTTGCGGGGCACAGCGCCCCGAAAACACTGAGAGGGCGTGAAGACTGTGGATATTTTCGCCCACGCATTATGGGCTGGCGTAGGTGTATCGCTGGCACGTCGCCATTGGACGGTTCCAACCCGAACCTTGGTTGCGACTGTGTTGCTGGCTACGCTACCCGACATCTTTCACTTGCTGCCAATCGTTGGTTGGTGGGTTTTTGCTTATGGTTCATTTGATGTTGTGCGGGCCTATGCGATTGCAGTGCCGGGGCAGTTGCCCATGCTTCCAGAGATGGTGGGGTTCTGGTCGCATAACCTGCACTGCATTGCACACAGCGCCATTGTTGCGGGTGTAATTACATTTTTAGTGTGGGCTGTGCGGCGTACGCTGTGGATTGCCTTGCTGGGCTGGTGGTCGCACATCGTAATTGATGTATTCACGCATTCGGCTGACTACTACCCGTCCCCCGTGCTTTACCCAATCACCGAGCGTGGCTTTGATGGCCTGCCCTGGAACACGCCGTGGTTCATGGTGTTGAATTACTTGGTGCTAGGAGCGACCGGATTATGGCTTTGGCGTTCAAGAAAAAATCAGGTTCAGCCGTTGACTTGATTGCTTGCATGAGTAATTTGTATAAGCCGCGCCTATATTTTGCTTTAGGTACACCACCGCACAGACGTTGAGAACTCACGGATTAAAAATGAAATCCCAAATGTTTGGGGTTACTTTTTATCGGAGTTTTGAAATGATGAATCAAGTTCACAAAGCATGTTTGGAGGCTTGCAATGCCTGCGCAGTCTCATGCCTGCAATGCGTCGCCGCGTGCCTTGAAGAAACCGATGTGAAGGCAATGGCGCAGTGCATTGCGCTGGATCTGGAATGTGCCGAGATATGCCGCCTGTGCGTGTCGTCGATGGCGCGTAACGGCGAATGCATGAAGGAAATTTGTGCGCTTTGCGCCGACGCTTGCGACCTGTGTGCAGCCGAATGCGTAAAACATGCGCACGCGCATTGCAAAGACTGTGCTGCGGCCTGCAAGCGCTGCGCTGAAGCCTGTCGCGCCATGGCTTGAGCCAATTCTGCAATTTAGCTGGTCAGTGGGGTGCTGCCTTTGCGCCTGTGGTCAGCACCCCTAAATCCCGTCGGACCAGGTTGGTCTACTTTGACGCTTGAATGTCGGTGACGACGATGGCGCTACCAGCTTGCTCGGCCTTGAACTTGACCTTGTCACCAGCTTTGAGGTTGTCCAGCATGGCGGCATCTTTAATGCCGAAAACCATGGTCATGCCGGGCATGTCCAGATTTTTGATCACGCCATGTTTGAGTGTGATTTTTTTGTTTTCTTTGTCGACCTTGCGCACTTCGCCGTCGGCCATGTCGGCTGACGCGGCCATTGGCATGACTTTTTTGGCATCGTCTTTTGCCATCGGTGCGCCCGCATGCGATGCAGAAAATGCCGGGGATGCGCCCAAAAACAGGGCAGAAATCAGGATAAAACTTTTAACATTTTTCATAATGGTACTTTCTCGATTAAGACAATTTAGATGGGTTGAAACATGGAATTTTCAAGACTTGACACTGGACCTGGTTGCTGCTTTTGCGCGGTATGACTCATAAACGCGCGAGTTGCCGTCTGCGGTGACAAGCAGAACGTCATAGGCATCACGCACGCCCAGCATCTCGCCTTTCATTTCCATACCAGGCGAGCCGACGGGCATACCCGGCACTGCCAATCCGATGGCTGCAGGCTTTTCACGCAGCAGTCGCTTGACTTCTTGCGCAGGTACATGGCCCTCAAGCACATAGCCGCCAACTTGCGCGGTGTGGCAAGAGCCAAACTTGGCAGGCAGTCCGAGTTTTTGGCGAACAGGTGCGGTGTCGCTCACGTCGTTTGTCACGACGTTAAAGCCTTCTTTACGCAAGTGGATAACCCAGTCCTTGCAGCAGCCACAAGTGGGTGTTTTCCAGACGGTGACAGTCTCTGGCTGTATGGCTGCCATGCCGACTTTGGAGTAGCCCAACGCAGTGATGGCAAGCAGACTTAATGATGTTTGCACAAACCTGCGGCGGCTGGCTGGTCTGGTGGATATCTGCATATTCATGTTCCTTGGTGAGGATCGATAAGGCAATAAAACAATAAGGCCGTGCTTACTTGGCTGCCA
>JANOCP010000251.1:0-2661 GCA_031412235.1 Polaromonas sp. | reverse complement strand
ATATACGCGGTAAGGCACGGCAGCATTGAACAGCGCGGTTTCCATCACCCGGCTCTGCGCATTGCTGCGGTAAAGCAGCGCAATTTCTTTGCGCTCGGTACCGTCGCGTACCAATTGCTTGACTTCATCGACAAACCACTGTGCCTCAGCAAAGTCACTGGCAGATTCATACACCCGCACCGGCTCGCCCGGCCCTGCCTCGGTGCGCAGGTTTTTACCCAGGCGCTTGCTGTTGTGGCTGATCAACTGGTTGGCTGAATCGAGGATATTGCCGAAGCTGCGGTAATTGCGCTCAAGTTTGATTTGGGTAGCGACTTCAAATTCGCGCACGAAGTCGGCCATATTGCCCACCCGCGCCCCGCGGAAGGCGTAAATACTCTGGTCATCGTCACCCACAGCCACGACGGACCCACCCGGCATGGCGGCGGCCCCGTCAGCGCCCTGCCCCGCCAGCATCTTGATCCAGGCGTATTGCAGCTTGTTGGTGTCCTGAAACTCGTCAATCAATATGTGCCTGAAGCGCCGCTGGTAGTGCTCACGTACCGGCGCGTTGTCACGCAAAAGCTCGTAGCTGCGCAGCATCAGCTCGCCAAAATCAACCACGCCTTCACGTTGGCATTGCTCTTCATACAGCGCGTAAATTTCGACCTTTTTGCGCATTTCTTCGTCGCGCACCACAACGTCTTTGGGCCGCTGGCCGTCTTCCTTGCAGCCGGCAATGAAATAACTGAGCTGTTTGGGCGGAAA
Source organism: Polaromonas sp. (assembly GCA_031412235.1). Classification (GTDB taxonomy): domain Bacteria; phylum Pseudomonadota; class Gammaproteobacteria; order Burkholderiales; family Burkholderiaceae_C; genus Polaromonas. The sequence continues at coordinate 1,914 of JANOCP010000251.1, read as the reverse complement.
TCGCTCGTCATCGACATTGAACTGCTTGCACAGGCGCTTGATGGCTGAGAGCTGGTCTTGCGTGTCCAGAATCTGGAAAGTTGACGGTAAGTTAGCCAGTTTGTAATGCGCGCGCAAAAAGCGGTTGCACAGGCCGTGAAAAGTGCCAATCCACATGCCGCGGACATTGACCGGCAGCATGCTGGTCAGCCGCAGCATCATCTCTTTGGCTGCTTTATTGGTAAAGGTTACGGCCAGAATGCCGCCAGGCGAAACCTGGCCGGTTTGCAGCAACCAGGCAATTCGCGTCGTCAGCACCCGGGTCTTGCCAGAGCCCGCCCCCGCAAGAATCAGCGCATGGGTGGCAGGCAGAGTAACCGCCGCCAGTTGCTCTGGATTAAGATTTTGTAAGAGTGGAGAGTTTGGCGCGACTTCTAATGACATCCCTCATTGTAGAAAGCCAGGATGCCTCGCTTGATGAAAGACCTTATGCACTTTTGCCCGACCTTCAAAACCAAACCGTTGCGTGCGGCATGCCTTGCTACTTTTACCCTGTTGACCTCGTTACAGGCTGCCCACGCCCAGTCGTCGTGTTCGAGCGACGGCCAGCCACGCCCGGTGCGGCTTGTGGAGCGCTTTATCAGCGCCGACTGCGAAAGCTGCTGGAAAGACCCCGCCACCGCCAAGGCAGCCTCAGGTGATGCCGTTCTGGACTGGGTGCTGGCCAGCGACAAGGGCGACGACGCACCGCTGTCGGCAGTAGCCAGCCGGGACGGATTGAGTCGGCTGCAAGCACGCGGCGCGGCAGCCCCAAAAGAAGCCATGACCAGCATGCAGAAGGTGAACGGACTGAAGGGCACAACGCTAAGGGTCGCGCACGGCATTGCACTGCAAGGCTATGTAGGTACATCCATAGAACTAAAACCCATACCCGCCGCCGCCAAAAACCAGCGCTGGACGGCATGGCTGGCGCTGGTTGAAACCATCCCCAAAGGCACCGAAGGCACGCCTGTAGCCCGAAATCTGGTCAGAAACGTTGTCCAGCCCAATTGGGACGGCTATAAGCGGCTATCAAAAACAGAGCAAAAAACAGATGTCAACCGGTTTTTTGAATCCCGCGCCATGAGCGTGGCCCAGGGCGTCAATCCCGACAATCTGCGCGTGATTGGCTGGGTTGAGGACGCCAAGGGCAAGGTTTTAGTGGCTGCGCAGTCGGGTTGTGGGGTGGTGGGGAAGTAGTTGGCTGGGGTTGTGAGTTTTCTATTGCTCCTGATTTTGTAGCTGGCTATGCCCGTAGATATTGGGCAGGAGGCTGATTTGGCTGGTAATTTTGCTGTGGCGACGGTTTTGTTCGTGGTGGAGGCGGGACAAGTCAGCGCCGCAGTAGCAGTAAGACCCGTCATAATTTATCCAAACGCTCAGGGGCAAGCTTGCAAACCCCTATGCCACCGCCGCCAACAGTCAACGGCAGTTCAGTACAACAAGGTTTATCTGCCCCTTATGAACTCTTCTCCTCTTGCTTGCAGCGCCTTGCGGCAGATAAACGCTATTCGTTAGGCAACTCGAATGTACTTAGTACTACCCGCTTCTGCAGGTGGCCTGTGGCTCTGGTTTTCGGCAATGAACGGGGCCGGCCCAAACGGACATTGGGCATCAACTCTGTTTTTCATAGTCATCCCCATTGGTTGGCTTGTTTCGCTCATTGCAACTGTTTTTGTGATTTCTCCTCTTTGGGCCATTGTTGGCGGAATGATCAAAGAGAACGTCATTCTCTTTGCTATCGTTTGCGCGCTCGTTGCATCGGTTCTATGCCCGCTTCTGTATCCAAATATTCCTGGCCTCATTGGCAAACTACACGCCTCCTGGTGGTGCCTTGTATGGCTTGGTGGCATGGGAGCAGTGTATGCACTCCTATTAAAGGGTGATTCACTTCAA
>JANOCP010000250.1:0-3231 GCA_031412235.1 Polaromonas sp. | reverse complement strand
GGTTGCGGGGTTGTAAACGGGTAACTTGTTCATGTTGTCAGGCGCTTAATCTTGCGTTTTGGCAGCGGCCACGGCGGCCAGAAAATCTTCAAGCACTGCAGCGTCATCAATAGTGTCAGAGCCAGGCTTGTGAAACTCGGGGTGCCACTGCGTAGCGGCGATGTAGCTTTTGGTGCGGTCCTTGCGGCGAATGGCTTCAACAATGCCGTCGGTCACGCTGAAGGCCTCGGCCTCAAACTCGGGCGCCAGGTCTTTGATGGCCTGATGGTGAATGCTGTTGACGCGCACCCTCTCGACGCCTGGGTAAAGAGATGACAGTTGCGAGCCGGGCACGATGTTGACGCTGTGAAAGTTCTGGTCATAAATTTCAGCATCACGGTGCCCAAAGGAGTCAGGCACCTGCGTGCTGATGTCCTGGTATAGCGTGCCACCAAAAGCAACATTGAGCAACTGCAGACCCCGGCAGACGCCAAAAATTGGCTTGCCTACCGCCTCGAAAGCTGCGACCAGGGCTTTGTCGTATTCGTCTCGCACGCGGTCGCCAGACCATTTTTCATCAAGCGGGGTTTCGCCATAACTGCCGGGCCAAACGTCGGCCCCACCATGCAGCACCAGGCCATCAAGCCACTGGGCATAGTGCTCATAGGTCACGTCGCCGCGCTGCGTGCTGCCGGTGGGGCACGGCACCATAACGACCATGGCGCCCGATGACATGACCCAGTGCGCAATCGACTGCTCAACATACTGCAGCGTCTTGCCCGAGAAGAAAGATCGTGTGGGGTCAGCGTATGAGAAGCACGCTGACAAACCGATCTTGAGGCGACGTGCGGCGGTCATAGAGCCGCCTCGAACAGAGTCTTAAAGTCGTTGGCATTGCAGGGACGCGGATTGGTCTGGTGGCAAATGTCTGCCGTGGCAATCTCCACCAGGCGAGGAATATGGGCCGCCGTTACACCATGGGCCGACAGCGGGCCTGCGATACCCAGACTGGCCTTGAGGTGCTTGAGCCAGCCCACAAAGGCTTTGCCGCCGCCGGGTACGTTGCACACATGCGCCAGTTCGTCAAACTTGGCTGGCACGGCTTCGTAGTTCCAGGCCAGCACGGTGTCGATCATCAGCGCATTGGCCAGGCCGTGGTGCAGGTCGCATACGGCGCCCAGGGCATGCGCGCATGAATGCACCGCACCCAGGTCTTTCTGGAAAGCAATCGCACCCATCATTGATGCCATCATCATGTCGCTGCGCGCCTGCAGGTTGCCCGGCTGTTTGTAGGCCGTGAGCAGCGCCGCAGCGGCGATGCGTGTACCTTCAAGCGCGATGCCGTCGCACAGGGGGTGGTAAGCGGGCGAGAGGTAGCTTTCAATGTTGTGGGTCAGCGTATCCATGCCAGTTGCAGCGGTGATTGCGGGCGGCAGACCCATCGTGAGTTCAGGGTCTGCAAAGACAACTCTGGCCAGAATTTTGGCGCTGAACACCACGCGCTTGAGGTGGCCACCATTTCGAATCTGGTTTTCACTGACCACACTGGAGCGGCCGACTTCAGAGCCGGTGCCTGATGTGGTGGGCAAAGCCACAAAGTAGGGCAGTTCATTGACGATGGGCCGCACCTGTGGGTGGTCCCAGACGTATTCAAGAATGTCGCCTTCATGCGTGGCGGCAATACCAACTACCTTGGCCACATCAAGCGCTGCGCCACCGCCAAAGCCAATCACGCAATCGGCTTGGTGTGCCTTGTAGGCGTCGGCACCATCCATCACCTGGCTGCATGTGGGATTGCCAAACACGCCGGAGAAAACCGCTACATCCAGGCCTGCCAGATGGGTTTGAAATTCAGCCAGCACGGGCAGCGCGCCCAGTGCCTTGTCGGTGACGATCAGCGGGCGCTTGCAACCGGCCTCCATCAAATGCGCTGCAACAAGTTTGCGGGCACCCGCACCGAATTTGATGGCGGTAGGAAAGGAAAAATTAGTGATGCTCATGGTGGTTCATCGTACTCAGGTGATTCAAATAATTTCAAAATAACGTTTGAGTTCCCAGTCTGTCACGCCGTCAAGCCATTGCCGCCATTCCCAGTCGCGGGTGGCTGCAAAGTGGTCAACAAACGCATCCCCCAGCCAGTCGCGTGCAATGTCAGATTGCTGGAAGATGCGTGTGGTTTCAATCAGTGTGCGCGGTGCGCGCGCAATGTGTTCTGCGCCGCCGTTGGTGCCGGTAATGGGCGGGGCCGTGAGCTTGAGGCCTTTTTCGACCCCGTCCAGCCCGGCAGCAATCACAGCCGCCATGGCAAGGTAGGGGTTGACGTCGGCACCGGGGCAGCGAGTTTCTAACCGCGTGGCTTTGGGGCTGCCTGCAATCACGCGGAAGCTGGCGGTGCGGTTGTCGATGCCCCAGGTGGGTTTGACGGGTGCCCAGAAGCCATCGACCAGGCGCTTGTAGCTGTTAATGGTGGGCCAGATCATGGGGCCGAAGTCCATCATGCAGGCGACCTGCCCGGCGACGTAGCTCTCAAAAAGCTTGCTCATCTTGCGCGGGCTTCTGGCGTCGTAAAAAAGGTTACTGCCCCCACCCTTCAGGCCGTCAGACAGGCTCTGGTGAATATGGCCGCTGCAGCCTGGCAACTGCTGGTTGGGCTTGGCCATAAAGCTGGGCATGATGCCGAAGCGCGAGGCGATTTCTTTGCAGCCCGTTTTGAACAAAATCGCGCGATCGGCCTGCTCAAGCGCCTCACTAAAGCTGATGGCGACTTCATACACACCGGGGCCGGTTTCAGTGTGCAGGCCTTCAATGGGTACGCCAAAGGCCAGCAGCTCGTCCATGATGGCGGTAAAAAAATCACGGTTCTGGTTCATGCGCAGCAATGAATAGCCAAACATGCCCGGCGTCAGTTGCTGCGGGCCCACGCCTTTTTTGGCGGCCCAGCTTTGCGGGGTCTCAAGAAAGTTAAACCACTCAAACTCCATGCCAGTCATGGGCATGAAACCCATTTTTTCAGCCCGCTTGAGCACGCGCTTGAGCGTCTGGCGCGGACAAACGGCATGCGCGCTGCCGTCTGCATTGACAAACTCGCCGAGTAAAAACGGCACGCCGTCGTCCCAGGGAACATGGCGGAGGGTAGCCAGGTCAAGCCGCGCCAGCGCATCAGGAAAGCCGTGCTGCCAGCCTGTCACCGAGGTGTTGTCGTAACAGGTGTCCGTCATGTCCCAGCCCAGCACCACATCACAAAAACCAAAA
>JANOCP010000249.1:0-21534 GCA_031412235.1 Polaromonas sp. | reverse complement strand
TGGGGGTTCGAGTCCCCCTGTGGGCACCATATTTTCACAAATATATTGTTATTGTTACGGACGCATCGCCGTTCAAACGAACGGCGGCATAAACGCGCTCAAGGGCGCAAAGCAGGGGACGCGAGTGCTAAGCGAATATTGGCCCATACTTCTGTTCTTGGCGGTGTCAACCGTCATTGGTATTGCATTGATGGTGCTGGGCGGTCTGTTTGGACCGCAACGGCCTTCCAGCGAAAAACTCTCTCCTTATGAATGCGGCTTCGAGGCTTTCGAAGATGCCCGCATGAAGTTCGATGTGCGCTACTACCTTGTGGCCATCCTCTTTATTCTTTTTGACCTTGAAATTGCATTTCTTTTCCCCTGGGCTGTAGCGCTCAAGGAGATCGGTGCCGTGGGTTTCTGGTCGGTCATGATTTTTCTGGCCATTCTGGTAGTAGGCTTTATCTACGAGTGGAAAAAGGGTGCGCTGGATTGGGAATAAAAAGTAAGGCTCCCGGAGTTATGCCACAAAGGTACGGTTATGTCGCTTGAAGGTGTTTTCAATGAAGGTTTTATGACCACGAGTTACGACTCCGTGGTTAATTGGGCCAAGACAGGTTCACTCTGGCCCATGACTTTTGGTCTGGCCTGCTGCGCAGTTGAAATGATGCACGCTGGCGCTGCCCGCTACGACCTCGACCGTTTCGGCATGCTGTTCCGGCCCAGCCCGCGGCAGTCTGACTTGATGATTGTGGCTGGCACGCTGTGCAACAAAATGGGCCCGGCGCTCCGCAAGGTCTATGACCAGATGTCAGAGCCGCGCTGGGTCCTGTCAATGGGTTCTTGCGCCAACGGTGGTGGCTATTACCACTACAGCTATTCAGTAGTTCGTGGCTGCGACCGCATCGTGCCGGTTGACGTTTATGTGCCCGGCTGCCCGCCTACGGCAGAGGCTCTCATGTACGGCATCATCCAGTTGCAGCAAAAAATCCGCCGCACCAATACGATTGCGAGGGCTTGATGCAGTCCTCGACCGCGCCAGCAACTGCTGAACAAATCGTCGCCACGGTATCCGGCTTGCTCGGTGACAAGGTAAAAAACATCAAGCTTGCATTTGGTGAAGTCACAGTTACTGTTGCCGCTGCAGACTATCTCGTCGCAGCAATGCTTTTGCGCGATTCAGCAGCCTGCAAATTTGAGCAGCTGATTGACTTGTGCGGTCTTGACTATTCAGAGTACAAAGACGGCCAGTATGAAGGGCTGCGTTATTGTGTTGCAGTTCACCTTTTGTCTGTCAGCTTGAATCAGCGCCTGCGCTTGAAGGTATTTTGCACCGACGACGATTTTCCGGTAGTGGATTCGGTCAACGGCATCTGGAACTCGGCCAACTGGTTTGAGCGAGAGGCGTTTGATTTGTTCGGGATTATTTTTGAAGGGCATAACGACTTGCGGCGCATCCTTACGGATTACGGCTTTATAGGTCATCCTTTCCGCAAGGATTTCCCGACCACTGGCCACGTCGAAATGCGCTACGACCCGGAGCAAAAACGCGTGATTTACCAGCCGGTCACGATTGAGCCGCGCGAGATTACCCCAAGGGTAATTCGTGAAGAGAACTATGGCGGAGTCCAGCATGGCTGAAATCAAAAACTACACCCTGAATTTCGGCCCACAGCACCCCGCCGCCCATGGCGTATTGCGCCTGGTGCTGGAGCTGGACGGTGAGGTCATCCAGCGCGCCGACCCGCACATCGGCCTGTTGCACCGCGCAACTGAAAAGCTCGCTGAAAGCAAAACCTACATCCAGTCGCTTCCGTACATGGACAGGCTGGACTACGTCTCGATGATGTCCAACGAACAGGCTTATTGCCTGGCGATTGAAAAGCTGCTCGGTGTTGATGTGCCCGTGCGTGCACAGTACATCCGCGTGATGTACGCCGAAATCACGCGCCTGCTCAATCACCTGCTGTGGCTGGGCGCACACGGGTTTGACTGCGGCGCCATGAATATTCTGATTTACTGTTTTCGTGAGCGTGAGTCGCTGTTTGACATGTACGAAGCCGTGTCTGGCGCACGCATGCACGCTGCGTATTTCCGTCCGGGCGGTGTCTACCGTGACCTGCCGGAAACCATGCCGCAGTACCGCGTCAGCAAGGTCAAAAACGCCAAGGCAATTGAGGCGCTGAATGAAAACCGTCAAGGTTCATTGCTCGACTTCATCGAGGACTTCTGCAATAAATTTCCGGGCTATGTCGACGAGTACGAAACCTTGCTGACGGACAACCGCATCTGGAAGCAGCGTACGGTCGGTGTGGGTGTGGTGTCGCCGGAACGCGCATTGGCGTTGGGTTTTACCGGACCCATGCTGCGAGGTTCAGGCTTTGCATGGGACTTGCGTAAACAGCAGCCCTACGATGTGTACGACAAAATGGACTTTGATATTCCAGTGGGGAAAACCGGCGACTGTTATGACCGCTACCTGGTTCGCATTGAAGAAATGCGCCAGTCGAACCGCATCATCAGGCAGTGTATCGACTGGTTGCGCGTGAATCCAGGCCCGGTGATTACCAGCAACCATAAGGTTGCAGCGCCCGACCGTGAGTCCATGAAGTCCAATATGGAAGAACTGATCCACCACTTCAAGTTGTTTACTGAAGGCTTTCATGTGCCCGAAGGCGAGGCCTACGCCGCGGTTGAACATCCGAAAGGCGAGTTCGGCATCTATATCGTCAGCGATGGTGCCAACAAGCCTTATCGCCTCAAGATTCGTCCGCCTGGTTTTTCTCACCTTGCCGCAATGGACGAAATGTCACGCGGCCACATGATTGCCGATGCAGTCGCCGTGATCGGCACCATGGACATCGTGTTTGGTGAAATTGATCGTTAAAGAGCACCACTCAATCATGATTTCTGAACAAGCCAAGGCGCGATTTGAGCGCGAAGTTTCCAAGTACCCCGTCGACCAAAAGCAATCAGCGGTGATGGCCTGCCTGACCATCGTGCAGGAGGAGTTGGGTTACGTGAGCGCCGAAAGCGAAAAGCTGGTAGCCGACTATCTGGGCATGGCACCCATTGCCGTGCATGAAGTCACCACCTTCTACAACATGTACAACCAGCGCCCAGTGGGCAAATACAAGCTCAATGTCTGCACCAATCTGCCCTGCCAGTTGCGCGACGGGAGCGTGGCTCTGAAGCACCTCGAGCTCAAGCTCGGCATTTCCATGGGTGAAACCACGCCAGATGGCCTATTCACCTTGCAACAGTCCGAGTGTCTTGGCGCCTGCGCTGATTCGCCGGTGATGCTGGTCAACGACCTCACCATGTGCAGCTTTATGAGCAACGAAAAACTGGACCAGCTGATTGCTGGTTTGCAATCAGCTGAGGCAAAAGCATGACAATGTCTGTAGTTACCCCCATCAGCCCTGATGCCAAAAACATGCTGTCGCAGTTCACTGCCACCGGCGTGCAGAGCTGCTTTCATGGCCGTCATATCAGCCCGCAAATCCTCGCAGACCTGAATGGCAGCAACTGGCGCCTGAAAGATTACGAAGCGCGTGGTGGTTATCAGGCCTTGCGTAAAATACTTGCGCAAGGTGAGGGCGTCGGCATGACACAGGATCAGGTCATCGCAGAGGTCAAAGCCAGCGGCTTGCGCGGCCGCGGTGGTGCTGGTTTTCCGACTGGCCTTAAATGGAGCTTCATGCCGCGCCAGTTTCCGGGCCAGAAATATCTGGTTTGCAACTCCGATGAAGGCGAACCTGGCACCTGCAAAGACCGCGACATCATGCAGTTCAATCCGCACAGCGTGATTGAAGGGATGGCGATTGCGGCCTACGCGATGGGCATCACGGTGGGCTACAACTACATTCACGGCGAGATTTTTGCAACCTATCAGCGCTTTGAAGAAGCACTCGACGAAGCCAGAGCCGCAGGCCTGCTGGGTGACAGGATTCTGGGCAGCAACTTCAGTTTTCAGTTGCATGCTTCGCATGGTTTCGGCGCGTATATTTGCGGTGAGGAAACTGCCTTGCTCGAATCACTCGAAGGCAAAAAGGGCCAGCCGCGTTTCAAGCCACCGTTTCCGGCCAGTTTTGGGCTTTATGGCAAGCCGACAACGATTAACAACACCGAAACTTTTGCTGCTGTGCCCTGGCTGATTCGTAACGGTGGTCAGGCCTATCTGGAATGTGGCAAGCCGAACAACGGCGGCACCAAGATTTATTCGGTGTCTGGTGATGTTGAGTGGCCGGGCAACTATGAGGTACCGCTGGGTACACCGTTCGCCAAACTGCTTGAACTTGCAGGCGGTATCCGCAAGGGCCGTAAGCTAAAAGCGGTGATTCCTGGTGGTTCGTCAGCACCCGTGTTACCTGCATCAATCATGATGGAATGCACCATGGACTATGACTCGATCGCCAAAGCCGGTTCGATGCTGGGTTCAGGTGCAGTCATCGTCATGGACGACTCTCGCTGCATGGTTGAATCGCTCAAGCGGCTTTCGTACTTTTACATGCACGAGTCCTGCGGTCAGTGCACGCCTTGCCGCGAAGGTACGGGCTGGCTCTGGCGCGTGGTGGATCGAATTCATAACGGGCAGGGCAAACAGACCGACCTGGACCTGCTTAATTCGGTGGCAGACAACATTCAGGGCCGTACCATTTGCGCGCTGGGTGATGCTGCAGCCATGCCGGTACGCGCCATGATCAAGTATTTCCGGCATGAGTTTGAAGCCATGATTCCAGCAGCTGTTGCTCAAAGTGCATAAACAAGGCGCTGATATCTCATGATTGAAATCCAACTAGACGGCCATAAGGTAGACGTGCTTGAAGGCAGCACCATCATGCATGCGGCTGAAAAAGCCGGAACCTACATTCCGCATTTTTGTTATCACAAGAAGCTTTCTATTGCGGCCAACTGCCGCATGTGCCTGGTTGATGTAGAAAAAGCCCCCAAGCCCATGCCGGCCTGCGCCACGCCCGTCACGCAAGGCATGATCGTTCACACCAAAAACGACAAGGCTATCAAGGCGCAAAAAGGCGTGATGGAGTTTTTGCTCATTAACCACCCGCTCGATTGCCCGATTTGCGACCAGGGCGGTGAGTGCCAGCTGCAGGACCTGGCAGTGGGCTATGGCGGTAGTGGGTCACGCTACGAAGAAGAAAAACGCGTTGTCTTTCACAAAGATGTAGGTCCATTGGTGTCCATGCAGGAAATGAGCCGCTGCATTCACTGCACTCGTTGTGTTCGTTTTGGCCAGGAAGTCGCCGGCGTGATGGAGCTCGGCATGTCGCACCGGGGTGAGCATGCCGAGATTGAAACCTTTGTCGGCATGTCGGTGGATTCAGAACTCTCGGGCAACATGATTGATATCTGTCCCGTCGGTGCGCTGACCAGCAAGCCTTTCCGGTACAGCGCCCGGACCTGGGAGCTGTCGCGCCGCAAGTCGATCAGCCCGCATGATTCAACCGGCGCGAACCTGATTGTCCAGGTCAAAGCCAACAAGGTCATGCGCGTCGTACCGCTTGAAAACGAAGACGTCAACGAATGCTGGATTGCCGACCGTGACCGTTTTTCTTACGAATCCCTGAGCAGCGGCGATCGCTTGACGAGCCCCATGCTGAAGCAGGGTGGCGAGTGGAAAACCGTCGATTGGCAGACCGCGCTTGAATACGTGGCCAATGGCCTGAAGCAGATCAAGGCTGATCACGGTGCCGACAGCCTGGGCTTGCTGGCCAGCCCGCACAGTACGCTGGAAGAACTTTACCTGGCTGCTTCACTGATGCGCGGCTTGGGTAGTGACAACATCGACTATCGTTTGCGCAACGCCGAATTTGCTCAAACCAGCGCTGTTCGCTGGCTGGGCACATCGATCGCTTCACTCTCTACACTTCAGCGCGTGTTGATCGTTGGTTCCAGTCTGCGCAAAGATCACCCATTGTTTGCACAGCGTATCCGGCAGGCCGCGCGCAAGGGGTGTGCAGTAAACGCTATTGTTTCAGAAGCTCAACTGGCTGCACCAGATGCTTGGGCTTTGCCACTTGCCAATGCTTCACTGGTTTCGCCGCACGAGTGGGCACAGTCGCTGGCCGATGTAACCGCTGCCATTGCGCTTGAAAAAGGTGTGTCAGCACCTGACATGGCTGACGGTAAGGGACAGGCCACAGACACGGCAAGAGCTATCGCCAAATCATTATTGGGCGGTGAGCGCAAAGCCATCCTGCTAGGCAACGCGGCAGCACACCACTCCCAGGCTTCAAGCCTTCTGGTTCTTGCCAACTGGATAGGTTTGCAGACTGGTGCTACGGTCGGATATCTGACCGAAGCGGCCAATACGGTAGGGGCACAGCTCGCAGGGGTCAGGCCCTCTGGCAGAGGTCTGAACGCTGGCCAGATGCTGGATGGCGAACTCAAAGCCGTCATTTTGTTGAACAACGAGCCCGAGTTTGACTCAGCGGCAGGCGCAAAAAGCAAGTCAGCGCTGAATGCAGCTCAAATGGTAGTCACGCTCAGTCCTTTCAAAGCCAACATGGGCTTCAGCGATGTGTTGCTGCCGATTGCGCCATTTACCGAAACACCAGGTACCTTTGTCAACGCCGAGGGACGAGTGCAAAGTTTTCATGCCGTCGTCAAACCATTCGGGGACACGCGTCCGGCCTGGAAGGTGCTGCGCGTGCTGGCCAATTTATTGGGATTACCCGGTTTTGATTTTGAGTCGTCGCAGAATGTTCTCAAGCAAATCCAGGGCGTTGAGGACGTGCATGTCGCTGCAGACAAGCTGAGCAATTGCGGCGATGCAGCCATTACTCTGTCGGGCGTGACGGATGACGTGCCTGCAGTAGCTACCATTTATCAACTTGATGGCCTGGTTCGACGCGCTACGTCACTGCAAATGACGGCCGATGCACGCGCCACCTGCGCTGCGCAGGCCAAAGTGGAAGAGGTGCGAGCATGATTGATGCCGTTCACACCTTCGGTCAGGGTCTGGCAGGCGGTATCTGGCCCGGTACCGTTTGGCCCGTGTTGTGGACGCTGATCAAAATCGTTTGCGTCCTGCTGCCTCTGATGGGCTGCGTAGCGTACCTCACACTTTGGGAGCGCAAGGCGATTGGTTTCACGCAAATTCGTCTGGGGCCCAATCGTGTGGGCCCATTCGGGCTGCTGCAACCGATAGCCGATGCACTCAAGCTGCTGACCAAGGAAATCATCATTCCTACTGCGGCAAGCAAGGGCTTGTTTGTACTCGGTCCGATCATGACCATCATGCCGGCGCTGGCGGCTTGGGCTGTGATTCCTTTTGGGCCTGACGTTGCGCTGGCCAATATCAATGCGGGTTTGCTATTTCTGATGGCAATTACTTCGCTTGAGGTATACGGCGTCATCATTGCTGGCTGGGCATCCAACTCCAAGTACGCGTTTCTGGGCGCCATGCGCGCTTCTGCGCAAATGGTCAGTTATGAGATTGCCATGGGCTTCTGCCTCGTAGTGGTGCTCATGGTGTCGGGCAGCCTGAACATGACTGACATCGTGATGGGGCAGGCCAAAGGCATGGCTGCAGACAAGGGCTTGACTTTCCTGTCGTGGAACTGGTTGCCACTGCTGCCGATCTTTGTGGTGTATTTCATCTCCAGCCTTGCCGAAACCAACCGTCATCCGTTTGACGTGGTCGAGGGTGAATCTGAGATCGTCGCCGGGCACATGGTCGAATATTCAGGCATGTCGTTTGCGATGTTCTTCCTGGCCGAGTATGCCAACATGTGGCTTGTCGCGATTTTGGCGGTTTTGTTATTCCTTGGCGGTTGGTTGCCGCCCATCGACAGCGCTTTATTCAATTGGGTGCCCGGCTGGATCTGGCTCGGGGCCAAGACTTTCCTGATCGTGACGATGTTCCTCTGGGTACGCGCTACTTTTCCGCGCTTTCGCTATGACCAGATCATGCGTTTGGGCTGGAAGATTTTTATTCCTGTGACGCTCGTCTGGCTCGTGGTGGTCGGTGCCTGGATGCAAACCTCCTACAACATCTGGAAATAACTGGAAAACCCATGTCTGCAGTTGCCTCCATCAAAGACTTCGCTTCAAGCTTCATGCTCACCGAGCTGTTCAAGGGCATGGCCCTGACCGGCAAGTACATGTTCAAACGCAAGATTACGGTTCAGTTTCCTGAAGAGAAAACACCACAAAGCCCGCGTTTTCGTGGTCTACATGCCTTGCGTCGTTATGAAAACGGCGAAGAACGGTGCATTGCCTGCAAGCTGTGTGAAGCAGTGTGCCCGGCCATGGCAATCACCATTGAATCCGATGTGCGTGAGGACGGAAGCCGCCGTACATCGCGTTACGACATCGATCTGACCAAATGCATTTTTTGCGGTTTTTGTGAAGAAAGCTGTCCGGTGGACTCGATTGTGGAAACGCATATTTTTGAGTACCACGGTGAAAAACGCGGTGACCTGTACTTCACCAAGGAAATGTTGCTGGCTGTCGGCGATCGCTATGAAACTGAAATCGCTGCCAACCGCGCGGCAGATGCCAAGTTTCGCTGAACTCTGACAGCACGCTTCAGATTCCAAGATAGTCAAGAAAGAATCCAGAACAACATGGACGCTAAAACAGGTCTCTTTTATGTCTTTGCGGCATTGCTTCTATTTGCCGCATTCCGGGTGATTACGGCGCGCAATCCGGTCCATGCTGCGCTTTACCTTGTACTTGCGTTTTTTCAGGCTGCGGCCATATGGATTTTGCTCAAGGCTGAATTTTTGGCTATCACCCTGGTACTTGTGTACGTGGGTGCTGTGATGGTGCTGTTTTTATTCGTGGTGATGATGCTTGACATCAATCTTGACGGCGTGCGTCAGGGCTTCTGGAAGCACTTTCCGCTTGCTGGTACGGTCGGCGCCATCATCGCGCTTGAAATGTCCTATGTATTGATGGGCGGTTTTCGTGAACCACCCAAGACCAGTGGCATTTCCGGAAATGCCGCTGCGCAAATAGGTGCTCAAGTCTCCAACACCAAAGAGCTCGGCAAGGTGCTGTATTCCGAGTACATCTATCCACTTGAGATTGCTGCTGTCATTTTGTTGGTGGCCATCATTGCCGCCATTGCATTGACGTTACGCGCGCGCAAAGACTCCAAATCGCAGAATCCGTCAGAGCAAGTCAGGGTGAAGCGCGCAGACCGGGTGACGCTGGTGAAAATGAAATCGGTGATGCCCGAGCCGGCTGCTGTGATCGTTGAGGAGAAAAAGACATGACGCTCACACTCGGACATTTTCTTTCTCTGGGCGCGATGCTTTTTGCGTTGTCAGTTATCGGCATCTTCCTGAATCGCAAAAACCTGATTATTTTGCTGATGGCCATTGAGCTGATGCTGCTGGCCGTCAATATGAATTTTGTCGCTTTCTCGTATTACCTCAACGACATGGCTGGTCAGATTTTTGTGTTTTTTATTCTGACAGTTGCTGCTGCTGAATCTGCCATTGGTTTGGCCATTCTCGTGTTGCTGTTCCGAAATAAATCCAGCATCAACGTTGACGAACTCAACACGCTTAAAGGCTGATCAGAAAAATGAGTCAAACCCTTTCTGCTTCAACCCTTCTAGCAGTCCCACTGCTGCCACTGGCTGGCGCCGTATTGGCTGGTGTGTTCGGTACCGTTTTTGGCGGCAACTGGCTGGGTCGCCGCCTGTCGCACACGTTGACTATTTTGGGCGTGCTGCTGGCGTTCATTTTGTCGGCCATGACGCTCAAAAGTGTGGCTATGGACGGCGCTCGCTTTAACGAAACCCTTTACACCTGGATGGTGGTTGGCGGTTTGAAAATGGAAGTCGGCTTTTTGGTTGACGGCCTGTCCGCCATGATGATGTGCGTGGTGACGTTTGTCTCGCTCATGGTACACATTTACACCATTGGCTATATGGAAGATGAAGAGGGCTACAACCGCTTTTTTGGCTACATTTCGTTGTTTACATTTGCCATGCTAATGCTGGTGATGAGCAACAATATGCTCCAGCTTTTCTTTGGCTGGGAAGCAGTGGGTTTGGTGTCTTACCTGTTGATCGGTTTTTATTACAACAAACCGAGCGCCACACACGCCAACATGAAGGCTTTTTTGGTCAACCGTGTAGGTGACTTCGGATTCATTCTGGGCATTGGCTTAATTGCTGCTTACGCAGGCACTTTGAACTATGGCGAAGCATTTGCCAAAGGCGATGAGCTTGCCAAACTGGCGCTGCCAGGCACCAGTTGGATGCTGATCACGGTCATTTGTATTTGCTTGTTCATTGGCGCGATGGGCAAATCTGCGCAGTTTCCCTTGCATGTGTGGCTTCCAGACTCGATGGAAGGCCCTACGCCTATTTCTGCGCTGATTCACGCAGCTACCATGGTCACTGCGGGTATTTTTATGGTGGCGCGCATGTCACCACTGTTTGAACTCAGTGACACAGCATTGAGTTTTATTATGGTGATTGGCGGCATCACTGCGCTATTCATGGGGTTTTTGGGCATCATTCAAAACGACATCAAACGGGTGGTGGCTTATTCAACGCTATCCCAGCTTGGTTACATGACGGTGGCGCTGGGTGCATCTGCCTATTCAGTGGCCGTATTCCATTTGATGACCCACGCGTTCTTCAAAGCGCTGCTGTTTTTGGCTGCGGGCTCTGTCATTATGGGCATGCACCACAACCAGGACATTCGCTGGATGGGTGGCGTGCGCAAGTACATGCCGATCACCTGGATCACTTTTTTACTGGGTTCACTGGCGCTGATTGGTACTCCGTTGCTTTCGGGTTTCTACTCCAAAGACAGCATCATTGAAGCGGTGCATGAAAGCCACCTGGCGGGTGCAAGCTTTGCGTATTTTGCGGTTCTGGCGGGCGTGTTTATCACCGCCTTTTATTCGTTCCGCTTGTACTTTTTGGTGTTTCATGGCGAAGAACGTTATGGCCAAAATCCCGATGCTCATCACGGCGACCACCATGGGACGCATGATGACCATCACCAGGAGCCGAGTAAACCGCATGAATCTCCTTGGGTGGTGACGGTACCTTTGGTGTTGCTGGCTATTCCGTCGGTCGTGATTGGGTTCATGACAATTCAACCCATGCTGTTTGGCGATTTTTTCAAAAGCGTCATCACCGTCAATCTGGAAAAGCATCCGGCGATGGAAGAGCTGGCCAAGCTCTTTGGTGGTCCGGTGCAAATGGCCTTGCATGGTTTGACGGCTGCGCCGTTCTGGCTAGCACTTGCGGGCGTGGTCACTGCCTGGTACATGTATATGCGCAATCCTGCATTGCCGGCCGCCATCAAAGCGAAATGCGGGCTGCTGTACACGCTGCTCGACAACAAGTATTACCTCGACCGGTTCAATGAAAACGTGCTGGCTCGCGGTGCGCGCGGGCTAGGCATGGGTTTGTGGAAGTTCGGTGATCAAAAACTGATCGACGGCACGCTGGTCAATGGCTCCTGGAAGGTCGTGGGCTGGGTGTCCAGCATTGTGCGACGCCTGCAGTCAGGCTACATCTATCACTATGCCTTTGGCATGATCATTGGCGTCTTTGTGCTCATGACGTACTTCGTCTGGCTCAACAAATAATAAAAACAATAAGGAAAGAACCGCGATGGGATTGCTAAGCCTTGCTATCTGGACGCCAATTGTTTTTGGTGTCGTTTTGTTGGTGCTCGGACGTGACGAGCAAGCACGCAGTGTCCGCTGGATTGCCCTGATAGGTGCGGTAATCAGCTTTCTGGTCACCTTGCCACTTTACGAGGGCTTCAAGCTTGGCACCTCTGCCATGCAGTTTGTCGAAAAAGGCAGCTGGATTGCTCGCTTCAATGTTAACTACCACATCGGTGTCGACGGTATTTCGCTTTGGTTTGTTTTGCTCACTGCGTTCATCAACGTGGTGGTCATCATCGCCAGTTGGGAGTCCATCACCACTCGCGTGAACCAGTACATGGCGGCATTTTTGATTTTGAGTGGTTTGATGATTGGCGTGTTCACGGCGTTGGATGGCCTGCTGTTTTATGTGTTTTTTGAAGCTACGCTGATACCGATGTATCTCATCATTGGTATCTGGGGTGGCCCGAACAAGATTTATGCTGCTTTCAAGTTCTTTTTGTACACGCTGCTCGGCTCACTGTTGATGTTGGTGGCATTGATATTTTTGTACAACAAGTCTGGCGGTAGTTTTGATATTTTGACGTGGCACACCTTGCCCCTGGGCAGCACTATTCAAACGCTGCTGTTCTTCGCCTTTTTTGCTGCGTTTGCTGTCAAGGTACCCATGTTCCCCGTTCACACCTGGCTGCCAGATGTACACGTTGAAGCGCCCACCGGTGGCTCGGCGGTGCTGGCAGCCATCATGCTCAAGCTCGGTGCTTATGGTTTCTTGCGGTTTTCGATGCCGATTGCACCGGACGCATCGCGTGAATGGGCCTGGCTCATGATCGCCTTGTCGCTCACAGCCGTGATCTATGTCGGGTTGGTCGCGCTGGTGCAACAGGACATGAAGAAGCTCGTCGCTTACTCATCGGTTGCGCACATGGGTTTTGTCACGCTCGGTTTCTTTATTTTCAATGACCTCGGCGTGTCGGGCGGCATTGTGCAAATGATTGCGCACGGTTTTGTGTCGGGCGCTATGTTTTTGTGCATTGGTGTGTTGTATGACCGTGTGCATTCGCGTGAGATCGCCAGCTATGGCGGGGTCGTCAACACCATGCCCAAGTTTGCAGCGTTTGCGCTTTTCTTCGCCATGGCCAATTGTGGCTTGCCAGCAACCGCCGGGTTTGTGGGTGAATGGATGGTTATTCTGGGTGCCGTCAAGTTCAACTTCTGGATTGGGCTTGCTTCTGCCACCGCACTAATTTTTGGAGCGGCCTACACGCTCTGGATGTTTAAGCGCGTCTACCTCGGCCCGGTCACAAATGACGACGTGAAGGGCTTGACGGACATTAACAGTCGTGAGTTTTTGATGCTTGCAATGCTGGCTGTTGCCACGCTTTACATGGGGCTGTACCCCAAGCCGTTTACCGATGTCATGAACAGCTCTGTTGCAGATTTGCTCAAGCATGTGGCGCTATCCAAACTGAACTAATCGTAGAAGAATTCAGATGATTGACAAACTTTCCTGGATCGCGGTTTACCCCGAGATTATTTTGCTTGTAATGGGTTGCGTTATTTTGCTGGTTGATCTGTGGGTTAAATCGCCCATGCGTACAGTCACCTATGTGTTGACGCTCATCACGCTGGCGGTAGTTGCCGCACTGGAGGCCGCCTACGCTTCAGGCGGTCAAACCTTCTACGGCTTTGGCAACATGGTGGTGGTGGACCCGATGGGCAGTTGGCTGAAGTGCTTTTCATGCATAGCGTTGATGGTCTCCCTGGTTTACGGCAGGCCCTACGCGTTTGACCGTGACATGCTGCGTGGTGGTGAGTTTTTTACGCTCAGCCTGTTTGCGTTGCTGGGAATGTTTGTCATGATTTCAGGGCACAATTTTCTGGTCATCTACATGGGGCTTGAGCTGCTTACCCTGTGCAGCTATGCACTGGTTGCCCTGCGCCGCGACAACGCGACTGCAACAGAGGCAGCGATGAAGTACTTTGTGCTTGGTGCGCTAGCTTCTGGGTTTTTGCTTTATGGTTTGTCGATGCTCTACGGTGCAACCGGCTCGCTTGATTTGAACGAGGTTTTCAATGCCATAGCCAGTCGTCAGGTCAAGCATCAGGTGCTGGTGTTTGGGCTTGTATTCATCGTGGCGGGTCTCGCCTTCAAGCTGGGTGCGGTTCCTTTTCATATGTGGCTGCCGGATGTGTATCAGGGTGCTCCTACCGCCGTTACCCTGCTGATTGGTGGTGCGCCGCAGCTGGCAGCATTTGCCATATGCCTTCGTTTGCTGGTTGAAGGTATGTTGCCGCTTGCGATCGACTGGCAGCAGATGCTTGCGGTGATGGCTATTGGATCCCTGCTTGTTGGCAATCTGGCTGCAATAGCGCAGTCCAATCTCAAGCGTATGTTGGCGTTTTCGACCATTTCGCAGATGGGTTTTCTGCTTCTTGGTCTGCTGTCTGGCGTCGTCAATGGCAACAAGCTCAATACCGAATCGGCCTATAGCGCTGCCATGTTCTATGCCATCACCTATGTGCTGACGACCTTGGCAGCGTTTGGCATCATCATGCTGCTGGCGCGTGCCGGGCACGAGTCTGAAGAGATATCGGATTTCGCGGGCCTGAATCAGCGCAGTCCGCTTTATGCCGGGGTGATGGCGATGGCCATGTTTTCTCTTGCAGGCTTGCCGCCACTGGTTGGCTTTTATGCCAAGTTGTCGGTTTTGCAGGCACTGATTTCCTCGCAGCAAACCAGCTATCTCGTGCTGGCAGTGTTCGCGGTGATGATGTCGCTGGTCGGCGCTTTTTATTATCTGCGCATCGTAAAGGTTATGTATTTTGATGCGCCACTGGGCGAGATACATCCGATTTCTGCACCAGCTGATGCGCGCGTTGTGTTGTCCATTAATGGTGCCTTGCTCCTGGTATTGGGTCTCGTACCTGGCGGCCTTATGACTTTATGCTCACAAGCCATAGGCAGCATAGTCAAATCGCTCGGAAGCTAGCTGCGCTCCATGCGCCAAGCCGCCTCTGTCTGGGTTGTGGTGTTGAGCAGCCTGTTGGCGCTTAAAACCCGCAAGAATCTGGTAATACAGCTCGCAGAACTCGTGGGTTTGTTTTTTGTGACGGGTGGCGTGTGCTTGTTTCTGGCGCAACGGGCAGTCGAGATTGCGCATCAGGGTTGGGCGTTTCATGCGATTACTGTTGCGCTCTTTGCAAGCTTCGCAGTTCCAGGATTCACCCGGCGCTATCTTTTCAAGCGCCGTTCATGATGTCGCACGGTCAGTCAGATAAACACAACGGCGGGGGGTATCTGCACCTTGCCGAAATCAAGACAGCTTCCGAAGAAATCCTGAAGGGTAGCTTTCTTCATGCCCTGCGCGACACAGTGCGATTGCCTGATGGCTCGCACAGCACGCGCGAATACATTATTCACCCAGGTGCGGTCATGATAGTTGCCCAGCTTGAAGACGGGCAAATGGTGCTGGAGCGTCAATACCGCTATCCCGTGCAGGCCGTCATGATCGAGTTTCCTGCGGGCAAGCTCGATGCAGGTGAAGACTCGCTCACCTGCGCGCAGCGTGAGCTACTTGAAGAAACCGGCTACACCGCACGCCAATGGGCAAAGGCCGGTGTGCTGCACCCGGTAATTTCTTACTCAACCGAATTTATTGACATCTGGTTTGCACGCGACCTGACTCTTGGTGAGCGCAAGCTTGACGCTGGCGAGTTTCTCGACGTGTTTACAGCTACGCCTGCTGAACTGCTTGCATGGTGCTGCAGTGGCGAAGTGACTGACGCAAAAACCCTCACGGGCGCGCTCTGGCTGCAAAACGTGCTTACTGGTGCCTGGGCTTTGGACTGGCAATCGCTTGCGCCCTGAGAGTTTGCGGATAATCAGCGCATGAAAGTTTTGAATCTACAGTGCAGCCACCAGCATTCATTTGAGGGATGGTTCGCGTCTGAAGGCGACTATCAATCCCAGCTCGTACGCGGCCTGCTCGACTGCCCGATGTGCGCGGACAAGAGCATTCAAAAGATGCCCAGCGCGCCACGACTCAATCTGGGTGCCCATCAGTCAGCTTCCAGCCAGGAGGCACAGGTCAGTTCGGGGGAGAGTGCGCAACAAAGTCATGCCCTTGTACCTGCAGCAGGTACTGCCGACGCCATGCGTTCTGGTGCAAGCCCGGCAGAGCAGGCCGCCTTTCTCAAGGCTTTGCGACACGTTGTGGCCAACACTGAGGACGTGGGCGACCGTTTTGCCAATGAGGCCAGGGCCATGCACTACGGTGATACCGAAGCACGCAGTATTCGCGGACAGGCCAGCGCCCGCGAAGCGGTTGAGCTGATCGAGGAAGGCATTGATGTGATGCCGCTGCCCATGCCCGCTGCGCTGAAAGAGACGCTGCAATAGTGTCGGTTTGGCGAGTCCGTTAAGGTAGGTCGCTATAAAGTTTATAGCTGTATATAACCGTAGTCATTGGGATACGGGTATATATCATAAAAAATTAACCCGAAATCTGTCTATACTTGGCGAGTTATCAAGGATACAAGCCACGCAATTCGCGCGTATGCAAAATCCGCTTGCAGGCGACGATAAAGGTTGCCGTCCGCAGGCTGACTTTCTGGTCCTGGGAAACCGCCCACACCCCTGCAAATGCGTGTTTCATGATTTTGACCAG
This sequence comes from Polaromonas sp., assembly GCA_031412235.1. Classification (GTDB taxonomy): domain Bacteria; phylum Pseudomonadota; class Gammaproteobacteria; order Burkholderiales; family Burkholderiaceae_C; genus Polaromonas. The sequence continues at coordinate 5,272 of JANOCP010000249.1, read as the reverse complement.
ACGTGCGTTGATCTCTTCTTCGTCCCAGAAGAAACTTGAAAAGTCTTGTACCCATTCAAAGTAGCTCACCGTCACACCACCAGCATTGGCGATCACGTCTGGCAGAACCAGGATGTTGCGCGACTGCAATATGTCGTCGGCTGCAGGTGTGGTTGGGCCGTTGGCGCCTTCAATAATCATGCGGGCCTTGATGCGGCCGGCGTTGGCTGCGGTGATCTGCTGCTCAAGCGCGGCTGGAATCAAAATGTCGCAATCCACATCCCAGAAGCTGTCGTTGGCAATGACTTCTGCGTGCTCAAAGCCGCCTACGCTGCCGGTTTCTTCAACGTGCTTGAGCAGGCTGGGCACGTCCAGCCCGGCTTCGCGGTAAATCGTACCGCCATGGTCTTGCACGGCCACTATGCGCGCACCGGCTTCGGCAAACAGCTTGCCGGCCACGCCGCCCACATTGCCAAAACCCTGCACGGCAACACGTGCACCTGAAATTTCAAGGCCGATATGTTGTGCTGCTTCCGCGCCTACCGTGTATACGCCGCGCCCGGTGGCTTCGCGTCTGCCGAGTGAGCCGCCCAGATCAACCGGCTTGCCAGTCACCACGCCGGTGGCTGTTGAGCCGGTATTCATCGAATAGGTGTCCATCATCCACGCCATGATCTGCTCATTGGTGTTGACGTCTGGTGCCGGAATGTCCTTGTTGGGGCCAATGATGATGCCGATTTCACTGGTGTAGCGGCGCGTCATGCGCTCCAGTTCGCCGCGCGACAGCTTTTTCGGGTCTACCCGAATACCGCCCTTGGCACCGCCGTAGGGTACGTTAACGGCTGCGTTTTTAACTGACATCCAGGCTGAGAGTGCCATTACTTCAGACAGGGTTACATCCTGGTGAAAACGCACGCCGCCCTTGCCTGGGCCGCGCGACACGTTGTGCTGCACGCGGTAGCCTTCAAAGTGGGCCACGGTGCCGTCGTCCATGTGGATGGGTACATCAACAATCAGCACCCGCTTCGGGCGCTTGAGCGTCTCGGCCCAGCGCGCCAGGCTGCCCAGGTGCGGTATGACGCGGTCAACCTGCTGCAGATAGTTGCCCCAGGGCCCGAGGTTGCTGGCGTCCAGATAAGAAGGAAGGGGGTGGGCACCGTGATCGACGGCAGCCGCAGGGTTGGATGTTTGTGACATAAAAAATCTCCAGTTTGGAAAAGCGGGGTTTTTGGCGTTTGAGGCCAATGACCCAGAGCTTAGGAGACAGCGGCCTGAATGTCCAAGGCCAGCTTGATTTAATACTATGCAAATAATGCATAGTTATAGTTTCTACGTCAACTCGTGAACTGCAGCGCCGCCAGCCGCGCATAAACGCCCCCCCTGTTGACCAGCTCGGCGTGCGTTCCCTGCTCGACCAGTTTGCCGTGGTCCAGCACCAGAATGCGGTCGGCTTTCTGCACGGTGGCCAGGCGGTGGGCGATGACCAGCGTGGTGCGGTCTTTCATGGCGGATTCAAGTGCGGCTTGCACCATGCGCTCGCTTTCGGCGTCAAGCGCGCTGGTGGCTTCGTCAAGCAGCAGCAGCGGTGAGTTTTTCAGCATGGCTCTGGCGATGGCGATCCGCTGGCGCTGGCCGCCTGACAAGCGTACACCGCGTTCGCCCAAAAAGGTGTTGTATCCCTCGGGCAGCGCCATAATGAACTCGTCTGCAAAGGCGGCTTTGGCTGCGGCTTGGGCTTCTTCATCGGTGGCGCCGGGTTTGCCATAGCGAATGTTCTCCAGCGCGCTGGTTGAAAAAATCACTGCGTCTTGCGGCACGATGCCGACGCGCTCGCGCAGGTCGCTCAAGGCCATGTCGCTGGTTACCACGCCGTCGAGTTCAATTCGGCCCGAGTTAGGGTTGTAAAAGCGCAGCAATAGCTGGAAGACCGTGCTTTTGCCCGCGCCGCTTGGGCCCACAATCGCCACGGTTTCACCGGGGGCCACGCTCATGCTGAAGTCGCTTAATGCTGGCTGCAGCGGGCGGGATGGGTAATTAAACGTGATTGCTTCAAATTTAATAGCACTACCTGCCCGAATTACCGGGGCAGGGACAGGATTTAACGGTGAATAGATGGTTGAGCGGGTTTCCAGCAGTTCCATCAGGCGCTCTGTTGCACCTGCGGCGCGCAGCAGGTCGCCATAGACTTCGCCCAGCACGGCGGTAGCGCTGGCCAGAATAATCACATACACCACAGTCTGGCCCAGGTGGCCTGCCGTGATGTCGCCGCGCATCACGGCCTGCGTGCCTGCGTACAAGCCCCACAACAACGCAGCCGATGTTGCAATGATGATGAAGGCCACCAGAACCGAGCGCGCCAGGGTGCGCCGCACGGCCACATTAAAGGCGTTGGTGGTGGATACGTTAAAGCGCGTGGCCTCACGGTCTTCAGCGGCGTAACTTTGCACGACCGGAATCGCATTGAGTACCTCGGCGGCTATCGCGCTTGAATCTGCCACGCGGTCCTGGCTGGCACGTGACAGCTTGCGGACGCGGCGGCCAAACCAAACCGATGGCGCAACAATCAGCACCAGCACGCCGAGCACCTGAAACATCAGGTACGGGTTGGTGTAGACCAGCATGAATATGGCGCCCACACCCATCACGGCGTTGCGCAGCCCCATGCTTAATGACGAGCCCACCACGGTTTGTACCAGCGTGGTGTCGCCCGTCAGGCGGCTCAAGACTTCACCGGTTTGGGTAGTTTCAAAAAACTCTGGACTTTGCTTGAGCACATGTGAATACACCGCGTTGCGCAGGTCAGCCGTCACGCGCTCGCCAAGCCAGCTCACCATATAAAAACGACCCGCTGAAAAAAGCCCCAGCGCAGCGGCAACCCCAAACAGCTCAAAGAAGTGGGTACGCAGGGCCAGCAGCTGCGTGCCTTTGCCTGCTGCGCTGGTGTCGCCGCTGACCAGCCCGCCGTCGATCAGGCTGCGCAGCGCCAGCGGAAAAACCAGCGTGGCAACTGCCGCCATCACCAGAAAAAAACCGGCCAGGCCAATCCTGCCGCGGTAAGGACGCAGAAAGGGCAATAGACCCGAAAGCGAGCGGGGAGAGCCCTTGGTCTGGTTTAGCGGTATCGAGAGTGAAGGTGTTGCCATACAGTGAGTTTAGCTAGCCCGGCGACCTGACCAATGCCCAACGGGTTCCGCTACTCAAACTTCACAGGGGCGCGGCTTCAACGGTGGCCGATCTGGCCCGTGAATGTGACCTCGATACCGGCTCCATGACCCGCCCGGATATCCGCCTTGAGCTGCGCAGGGCGAAGTTGGCCTGTCCCGGGTGCGGCTGCAAGTTGAATCGCTGCAAGAGCAGATGGCGCGGCCTTTAGCTAAAGATATCAAAGGTGGTAGCGGCGGGGGTGATGCTGCGACCGGCGCACATTAAAGCCTGGTGCCAACATCCAGCTGCAGTCTGGGGTTGCAGGGGTAGGTGCGGTGCACGGGCTGCGGCGTCGCGTCAAAATACGGCCTCTGCAACCCGCAACGGATAAAATTCCCCCACCCCAAGGATTTCCCATGCAAGAAGACACCCGCTGCTGCGGCACCGGTACCTGCCTGATCAACGCCGACGGTTTTTGCTGGTGCGGCCAGCGGTGGGATGGCGAAAAAATGTGCTTTGCAAAGCCTGACGCTGCCCCGTCCGCGCAGGCTGAGCAGGCTGAACAGGCCGTATCGACTGCCGACGCGCACACAAAGCCCCGGCCCGCATGAGCGCCCCTCCCGGCGGCACTAACCCGGTTGAACTCGCCACCCAAGACGCAGCGCGGAGCGACCGGCCAGACGAGCCGTTTCCTGACTACTACAGCGACCTGGCGGGCTCGCTGCAACACGCCTGGCAGCGCATCAGCCGCGCCACCCAGGACCGCAAATGTGCATTTCACGCGCCGGTGGTATCAACCCTGTCGGCTGATGGCCCCCAGGCACGGGTGCTGATACTGCGGGCGTTTGATGCCCAAGCGCCAAGCCTGACATTCCACACCGACACGCGCAGCGCCAAAGTGCCCGTTTTGGCGCAAGACCCACGCGTTGCCATTACGTTTTACGATGCCGCCCGCAAGCTGCAGTTGCGCGCCAGCGGGGTGGCCACGTTGCATTCAGGCGACCCGCTGGCTGGCGAGCGTTGGAAAGGCTCAAGCGCCAGCTCGCTGCGTTGCTACCTGGGCGACACCCCGGGCGAGGCATCAAACCAGCCCACCACCGGCTTACCGCAGCATTTGCAAGGCAATATTCCGAGTCGCGCCGACCTGGCTGCAGGTCAGCAAAACTTTACCGTGCTGCAGGTACAGCTGCATCGCCTGGAATGGCTCTATCTGCATTCACGCGGCCAGCGTCGGGCACTGTACCAATGGCAGGGTGATGGTTTGCATATGGGCTGGCTCAACCCGTAGCAAATGGTCTTTACCTTGGCCCAACCCCGTCACATCCTCAACGGCGCCCCGTACCCCGTCATCTCCAGATACCCCATTCCCACGCGCTTGCCGTTGCTGTCTATCAGCTCGCTCAAGCCTTCCCAGTAGATTGCTCCGGTGGATTGGCGGCTGTCTAGCTCCTGGTTGTCGATGACGGCTTTTACGGTATAGAAATCTGCCGGTGTGCGCACTATCCATTCGACGGGGTAGCTGGTTTGGCTCAATGGGCTTTTCCAGAAGCGTGTGGGTTTGAAGATCACTTCGCCACGGCTGAAGATGTAGGCGTCTCCTTTTGCGGGCCTGAATGATCCGCCGTCCCATAGCGCATTGCCGTTTTTGTCACGCAGCCTGAAGGCGGTGAGGGCGCTGCCGTCCGTCAGGTTCATGCCTATCCAGTCCCAGCCGGTGGCGCCGGGTGCCAGCAACTCCTGGCTCCATTCGTGGTCCAGCCAGGCGGTGCCTTTGACTTCAAAGGACTTGTCTTTGACGCGCAGGCTGCCGGTGGTGGCCAGCTGCGGCTGGCTGTAGTAATAGCTGGCCTGTTTTTCGTCGGGGCCTTTGCGTGACAGGCCCTGTTTGCCCTGCAGCAGCACAGGTTGGGTTTCAGTAAATTGCAGCTTGAGGCCAAAGTCTGCGGCTGGCAGGTCTGCGCTGTACTGCGCGCCTTTGCCTTGAAGTGACCAGTCGCGCAGCTTGATGTTCATGTCTGCTTCACTGGCCAATGCAACGCCAAACCCGTCGCGGGCGATGCGCTGGTCATGCCAGAGCTTTTTACCGTCTACATCGGTAATGGCGGCGTGCGCAAACAGGAGTTGTTTGGCGGCAAACTTGGAGCTCATG
>JANOCP010000248.1:0-2323 GCA_031412235.1 Polaromonas sp. | reverse complement strand
CATCTCGAAAAGCTGCCTCAGGGCGATCACGAATCACGCGCCATCGTGGCGCAGATGAAAGACGATGAAGCACGTCATGCGCTTGAGGCTGCTGGGGCAGGCGCACAGGAATTGCCAGCCCCCGTCAAGGCATTGATGGGCGCCGCCGCAAAGGTCATGACAACGACAGCGCACTACCTCTGATTGCTGCTTCTTTGACCTTTTTGAATCAAGCTTCCTGAAGCTCAAAACTGGTCGTGATTTCTGCTGTCTTGCCGAGCATGATGGTGGCCGAACAGTATTTGTCGTGGCTCATGGCAATGGCGCGTTCAACAGCGGTGGCTGTCAGGGCCTTGCCGGTCACCACAAAATGCATATGGATTCTGGTAAACACCTTGGGGTCTACGGCCGCCCTTTCCGAGCTCAGCTTGACAGAGCAGCCGCGCACGTCGTGGCGGCCACGCTTCAAAATCAGCACCACGTCATAGGCCGTACAACCACCGGTGCCGGCCAGCACGGTTTCCATCGGTCGGGGGGCCAGGTTGGCGCCACCGTTCTCAGGCTTGTCTGCGTCGGGCGCACCGTCCATCACCAGCATGTGTCCGCTACCGGTTTCGGCGACAAAAGTCATGCCTGAACGTGACCCCGTGGTGGTGCTCGGGCCGGTCCAGTTCACTGTGCATTCCATAAACAGCATTCCTTATGCAAAATCTTCATAACTAAACAGGTGAAAACATCGATTAATTACCGAATTTTCGCCACAGGATATTGTGCAGCGCAACATCGCTCCGCTATACTGAAATCATCGCATCAATACCTTGGGTATTTTTGCACTGGTTGTCTCCTCCACCTCCTCAAAGGGTGGATTTACAGGCCCAGATCGCAAGGTCTGGGCCTTTTTTCTTGGCTCTATGATTCGGCATTGCGAGAAAAACATGCCCACAAAAACATCATCAGCCAAAAAGCCAGCCGGCAAGGGTCATCAGCAAGGTTTAAGCCCCGCTGACTACCTGAAAAAAATCCTTACCGCCCGCGTTTATGACGTCGCCGTTGAATCCGCACTCGAGCCCGCCAAAAACCTGAGCCTGCGCCTGAAAAACACCGTGCTTTTAAAGCGGGAGGACCAGCAGCCAGTATTCAGCTTCAAGCTGCGCGGTGCGTACAACAAGATGGCGCATTTAAGTGCTGCGCAGCTCAAAAAAGGCGTGATTTGCGCTTCGGCAGGCAACCATGCGCAAGGCGTCGCCATGAGCGCCCAAAAGCTCGGTACACGCGCAGTGATTGTCATGCCGACCACCACACCACAGCTCAAGATTGATGCCGTCAAGGGCTGGGGCGGCGACGTTGTGTTGCACGGCGACAGCTACTCTGACGCCTACACCCACGCGGTAATTCTTGAGAAAAAGCAGGGCCTGACCTTTGTGCACCCCTTTGATGACCCGGACGTGATTGCCGGCCAGGGCACGATTGCGATGGAAATGCTGATGCAGTTGCAAACGCTGGGCTCCAACCGGCTCGATGCCGTGTTTGTAGCTATTGGCGGCGGCGGGCTGATATCGGGGGTAGCCAATTACATCAAGGCCGTACGCCCCGAGATCAAGGTTATTGGCGTGCAGATGAACGACTCCGATGCCATGACGCAATCAGTAGGCGCCAAAAAGCGCGTCACCCTGAGCGATGTCGGCCTGTTTTCGGATGGCACCGCCGTCAAGCTGGTGGGTGAGGAAACCTTTCGCATCAGCCGCGAGCTGGTCGATGAGTTCATCACGGTTGACACCGATGCCGTTTGCGCCGCCATCAAGGACGTGTTTGTGGATACCCGCAGCATTGTTGAACCCGCTGGCGCACTGGCAGTGGCGGCCATCAAAAAATATGTGGCCCTGCACAAAAAGCAGGGAGAAACCTACGCCGCCATTTTGTGCGGCGCCAACATGAACTTTGACCGCCTGCGCTTTGTCGCCGAGCGTGCCGAAGTAGGCGAAGAGCGCGAGGCCCTGTTTGCCGTGACGATTCCTGAAGAGCGCGGCAGCTTCAGGCGGTTTTGTGAGCTGATTGGCGAGCTGCCGGGCGGCCCTCGCAGCGTCACCGAGTTCAATTACCGTATCAATGACGCATCGCAAGCCCATGTGTTTGTGGGCCTGACGACATCTGCCAAAGGCGAAAGCACCAAAATTGCGGCCAATTTCTCACGCCACGGCTTCAAGGCGCTTGACCTGACGCATGACGAACTGGCCAAGGAGCACATTCGGCACATGGTGGGCGGCCACAGCGCGCTGGCAGGTGGCGAGCGCCTGCTGCGCTTTGTGTTCCCCGAGCGGCCAGGCGCATTGATGAAGTTTTTATC
>JANOCP010000247.1:0-4101 GCA_031412235.1 Polaromonas sp. | reverse complement strand
TGGCGGCATCATCAAGCATGCCCGTGCCCTGAACGCCATCACCAACCCTGGCACCAACAGCTACAAGCGTCTGGTTCCTGGTTTTGAGGCACCGGTCAAGCTGGCTTACTCGGCTAAAAACCGCTCGGCTTCGATTCGTATTCCTTACGTGGCAAACCCCAAAGGTCGCCGTGTTGAGGCACGTTTTCCTGATCCACTGATGAACCCTTACCTCGGCTTCTCGGCTCTGCTGATGGCGGGTCTTGATGGCGTTGAAAACAAGATCCACCCGGGCGAAGCAGCCAGCAAGGACCTCTACCATCTGCCGCCAGAAGAAGACGCTCTGATCCCAACGGTATGCCACAGCCTGGATCAGGCGCTGGACTGCCTCAACGCAGATCGCGGCTTTCTGACCAAGGGCGGCGTGTTCACCGATTCGTACATCGACGCTTACATCGAGCTCAAGATGCAGGAAGTCACGCGCATGCGTATGGCGACACATCCGGCTGAATTCGACATGTATTACTCGCTGTAAATCCAGCTTGCACGCCCTCACTCTGCAAGTTTTGCTTATAGAGTGTGGCTGGGAAAGGACGGTGTATACCGTCCTTTTTTTATTTCAGCATGTGGTTATTACATCCAGATTTTGACTTTTTGACACTTTGCCGCATACTGGTCGACCGTCCTTGCCTCAATCGGCACAAGGGGTTACGCATGAAACATACAGTACTGATTTCAACTTTTTCATTGATTCTGGGGTTTTTCAGCAGCCCGTTGCTGGCCCAGATTTATCGCTGCAACTCACCTGGCGGTGGTGCGCCTGAGTACATCAACAACATCAAGGACGCGCAGGCGCGTGGTTGCAAGACTGTCGAGGGCGGCAACATTACCGTCGTACAGGGCGCACCTGTAGCTAAAGCCCCTGTGCGCGTAGCTGCCATAAACCCTTCGGGAACAGCAACACGCACTGACGGTAGTCCGGACCAGAAAGCACGCGACAGCGACTCACGCGCCATACTTGAAGCTGAGTTGAAAAAGGCCGAGGCTAAACTGGCTGAGCAGCAAAAAGAGTACAACAGCGGCGAGCCCGACAAGCAGGGCATTGAAGGCCGTAACTACCAACGCTACCTTGATCGCGTTAACGAACTCAAGGACGGTATTACCCGTAACCAGAGCGATATTGCAGGCCTCAAGCGCGAGATTTCCCGCCTGCCTTCCACGAACTAAATTCCCGACCCAGGTTAGCCGCGTCGGTTCTGGGTCAAAATGGGAAGCTTGAAAAAGCCTCTTACATCTACGGTCGTGCTGGCTGCAAATACTCCCCGATTTCAGTCGTTTGACCTGCTGGCAACGCTTGTAGCCGTAGTGCGTACCGACGGGGTGGTCGTATTTGCCAATGCCGCGCTTGAAGATGCGCTGGGTACGTCACGCCGCACCATTGAAGGCTCACAGCTGCCAGACTGTTTTACCGAGCCGCATATCCTGCAAAACGCTCTTGAAGGCGCGGGCAGCAATGAGTTTGCCGCCTTGCGTTACGACGCCTGGCTCAAGCGTCTGAACCACGAGCCCATGCCTGTGCACGTTGTTGTGGCTCAAACTGATACGCAGGGTGAGGCGATTGTGGAGCTGTTGCCGCTGGAGCAACAGGCCAAACAGGACCGCGAGGAACGCCTGATGGACCAGGCGCAAGCCAACAAGGAATTGATTCGCAATCTTGCCCACGAGATTAAAAACCCGTTGGGCGGTATTCGTGGCGCAGCGCAGTTACTGCAAATGGAGATTGAGTCCAAAGAGCTCACCGAATACACCCAGGTCATCATCCACGAAGCTGACCGCCTGCAATCGCTCGTAGACCGCCTGCTGGCACCGCATCGGCGCCCCCATCTGGTCGGCGACGTGAGCATTCATGAGGTTTGTGAGCGCGTGCGTTCGCTGATACTCGCGGAGTTTCCGAAGGGGCTTCGCTTTGACCGTGACTACGACACGTCGATTCCCGAGTTTCGTGGTGACCGGGAGCAGCTGATTCAGGCGGTTTTGAACATCGCGCACAACGCAGCGCAAGCACTTGCAGAGCGTATTGCGATGGGTGATGCGCAGATCATTTTCAAGACACGTATCGCCCGCCAGGTAACTTTTGGCAAACAGCGCTATCGCTTGGCACTGGAATTGCATGTTATCGACAATGGACCGGGCGTACCGGACTCACTCAAGGACCGCATTTTCTATCCGCTGATATCAGGACGGGAAGGTGGTTCCGGGCTGGGGCTGACATTGGCACAAACCTTCGTACAGCAACACCACGGCTTGATTGAGTGCGACAGCGTTCCGGGGCGAACAGATTTCAAGTTGCTGATTCCTCTTCCCTGAGGCGTCGCCTTGAAATTTGTCATCCATTTTTCACCTGGCATTCAGCGCAGGCAACGGATTGATGGATACATAAGGGCACAGCCCAAGGGGAAAGCGCAGCATGAAGCCTATCTGGATCGTTGACGATGACCAGTCCATCCGGTTTGTCCTTGAAAAGGCATTGCTAAGGGAGGACCTCCCGACGCGAAGCTTTACCAATCCGCGTGAAGTTCTCGCCGCGCTTGAGGTAGCGACAGAAGAAGATGGCCCGCAAATTCTTGTCAGCGACATTCGCATGCCGGGTGGCTCTGGCCTGGATTTGCTGGAAAAGGTCAAGCAGAAGCTGCCAGGCTTGCCGGTCATCATCATGACGGCCTTTTCTGATCTCGATAGCGCCGTATCGGCCTTTCAGGGTGGGGCGTTTGAATACCTCCCCAAACCGTTTGACCTGCCCAAGGCCGTCGAGCTGATTCGCCGCGCGGTTGAAGAAAGCCAGCGTGAAGAAGTTGCCGAAGAACGCATGGCCAACGCACCTGAAATGCTCGGTCAGGCACCTGCCATGCAGGATGTCTTTCGAGCGATTGGCCGCTTGAGCCAGAGCAATGTCACTGTCATGATTACCGGCGAGTCGGGCTCTGGCAAGGAACTGGTTGCCAAAGCGCTGCACAAGCACTCAACGCGTGCCAATGGCCCTTTTGTGGCGATTAACACCGCTGCCATCCCCAAAGATTTGCTGGAAAGCGAATTGTTTGGCCACGAGCGCGGTGCCTTTACCGGTGCACAAACCATGCGCCGTGGCCGCTTTGAGCAGGCCGAAGGCGGCACCTTGTTTCTGGACGAGATTGGCGATATGCCGTTTGACCTTCAAACGCGCTTGCTGCGAGTGCTGAGCGACGGCCATTTTTACCGCGTGGGCGGGCATAACGCCATCAAGGCCAATCCACGCGTGATTGCGGCCACCCATCAGGATCTTGAGCAACGCGTCAAGGAAGGCGTGTTCCGTGAAGATCTGTACCACCGCCTGAATGTGATCCGCTTGCGCCTGCCCGCCTTGCGTGAGCGCCGCGAAGACGTTTTTGCACTGACACGCCATTTTTTGCAGCAAAGCGCCAAGCAACTCGGCGTTGAGCCTAAGCGCATATCAGACGCAGCATTGCAGCAACTTTCGACGTTCTCCTTTCCCGGAAACGTGCGGCAGCTTGAAAATATCTGCCACTGGCTCACGGTAATGGCACCGGCACAGGTGATTGAGCCAAAAGACCTGCCGCCAGAAGTCGCTGGTGCGACGCAGGACCTGAGCAAGAGCGCACCACAGGCTGAACCAGCCAAAGCCGGGTTGTCCCGGGTTGAGCCTGCAGCGCATTCTGGCGGGGCAAGTTTGCCAGTGCCTGCAGAGGCTTCGGCCATTCCTGGCGCGATTGCGCCTTCGGCCGTGGCAGCTATGTCCGATGTGGGTGTTCAGCAGTGGGAGATTGGCCTGGAGATTGAAGCGCAGGCCCTGCTGGAAACAGGATGCAGTGATGTGTGGGATGTTCTCACGCGCCGCTTTGAGTCAAAATTGATTCAGACAGCCTTGCTCAATACACGTGGGAGGCGCATAGAGGCAGCCCAAAAGCTGGGCATAGGGCGCAACACCATCACGCGCAAGATTCAGGAGCTCAATTTAGAGTGAATGTGGCCCCCACGTTTGCTCACTTCGTGTAGCTCTCTGCCCCCCATGGGGGCCGCTGCGCCTGCAGCCCGGCAAAGCCGGTTCTGCGGCCCTTGCTTGCGAAA
>JANOCP010000246.1:0-8540 GCA_031412235.1 Polaromonas sp. | reverse complement strand
GGTTTGCCCATGCGTTTGGCCAGCATGGCCTGGCCGATGGTGTTGTTGATTTTGTGCGCACCGGTGTGGTTCAGGTCTTCGCGCTTGAAGTAAATCTGCGCGCCACCCTGTTCACGGCTCATGCGGGCGGCATGGTAAATCGGCGATGGGCGACCTACAAAATGCGCCAGCTCGTACTGGAATTCCTTTAAAAATTCAGGCTCGTGCTGGTATTTGGCGTAGGCCTGTTTGAGTTCGGTTAGCGCGTGGGTGAGCGTTTCTGATACAAAACTGCCGCCGTAAACACCGAAGTGACCTTTAAGGTCAGGTTGTTGGTACTCGTACATTTGAAGTCACATCCTTGGCAAGTTGGTCGTCGGCAGCACGAACGGCTGCGACAAATTGATTGATCAGCTCAGGGCTTTTGATGCCTTTGGCGATTTCAACGCCCGAGCTCACATCGACAGCCAGCGTTTTACCGCGTGACCGGACCTGCAATATGCCGTCGCCCACGTTTGCAGGTGTGAGTCCACCAGACAAAACGAGGTGAGCATTGACGCTTGGAGGAAGCAGTGACCAATTGAATGTTTTTCCGCCGCCACCAAAACCCTCAACATGTGCGTCAAGAAGTATGGCCTGGGCTGAGTTGAAATCTTCCGCATATTTTACGAGATCGAAATTCAATGGTTTGTTTGGGGCTTCTGCGTTGATGGGGATGCGAGCCGCTTTCATGAACGGTTGGGCGATCTGTAGGCATTCATAAGGCGTTTCATCACCATGAAACTGCACCAGAGCGCCCTGAATATGGGTACAAGCAGCTACTATTTCAGTAGCGAATGCATTGACAAACAATAATACTGGCGTGACAAAAGGGGGTAGTCGGCTAGCCAGCTCGGCGGCGCGCTGGGCGCTGACATAGCGCGCGCTGGGTTCGTACAGCACGAAGCCGACGGCATCAACGCCTGCTGCCACGGCAGCGTCAACGTCCTGTTCGCGGGTCAGGCCGCAGATTTTGATTCGGGTTCTGTTCATGGGAGCCAATCATAGGCCGCAGTGCGATTGGGTAAGCCGTACTTTTCTTCGTAGACTGGACCCAAAAAATACAAACCATCTGGCGAAAAAGTAGGCGCCGCCGCATCACGCCTTTTAGCCGCCATCACCTCCGCCATCCACTCAGGCTTTTCAAACCCCTGGCCTACCGCGACCAGGCAACCCATGATGTTGCGAATCATGTGGTGCAAAAAGGCGTTGGCTTGAAATTCAAAATGCCAGTAGCCAGACCCCGGTTTTTGCGTGATGCATATCGTCTGGATGGTTTTAATCGGTGACCTGGCCTGACATTGCGCAGCGCGAAACGAGCTGAAGTCATGTTCGCCCAACAGGTACGCAGCAGCAAAGCGCATGTTGTCGCCATCCAGGGGTCGGTAAACCCAACCGACGCGGCCCGCTTCAACACTCGGGCGTACAGTGGATTCAAGCACCACATAGGCATAACGGCGTGCAATCGCACTGCCGCGTGAGTGAAATTCGTCGGGCACCACACGTGCCCACTGCACGGCGATGTCGGTGGGTAAAAAGGCATTGGTACCTCGTACCCAGGAAGCGGTTTCGCGCTGTAAGAGGGTATCAAAATGCACCACCTGCATCAGGCCGTGGACGCCCGAATCCGTACGACCTGCACAATTGACGCGAACGGGTTGGACTGCGAATTTACCCAGAGCCAGTTCCAGCTTGTCCTGAACGGTATTGCCCGAGAGCTGGCTTTGCCAACCCTCATAGGCGCTTCCACTATAGGTAATGCCCAGCGCTACTCTCACAAAGAAATCCCCCCATGGGGAACTGAACACCGGGTGTGAAACAACGCGCGCGAATTCAACTCGCTATCAAGACAATGCGTTAAGAAACGCCTGCGCTTTGCCTTTGAGCGACCCCTGAGACTGCGCCAGAACCTCTTCTGCCAGCGCCCGCGCACCGTCCATATCTCCTAGCATACGGAACTCTTCAGCCAGCGCAAACTTTGTTTCAAGAGGCCCATCGGTGCTCAAAGCCCCTGCAGCCGTAATCACCGGGCTCTCGGTAGTGGGTTCGTCCAGGTCGAGCGACAGAGAGCCCAAATCGAACTCCAGCATGCCGCTGTCCATAACCGCAGGTGCTGGTGTCGAGGCTGGCGTCGCTCTGGCGACCGGTATGGGCTCAGTCGTGAAGGCCAACCCGCCGTCAGAATCGGTATCGGGCCCAGGCGTAACCTGCACCGGGGCAGCGACCGTGGGCTTCAGAGCAACTGTGCCGGTGCCAAAATCGAGGTCCAAACCTTCAAAGACAGGCGTTGCAACTGGCTTCATAGCCATTGTCGGCTCTGGTGGCTGAAGAGGAGCGGGGGCTTGCCTGACGGGTGCTGCTAGTGGCGCGGCGACGACAGGTTCATCACCAATTGAAAAGTCCAGGTCCAGATCAAAGTCTACCGCAGCGGTTGGCTCTTCATACCGGGCCTGCATTGCTTGCGGCATGGTGCTGGAGCCGAACGCAGCCGCAGCCACCGGAGCCCCGTTTGAATTTCGGCGGTCTGCAACGCTGATGGGCTGCCCACCTGGCTGGTACATCGGATTGGACGGGTCCAGCTCCCGACCCATTTCACCCATGTAGGCCCATTCCGGACCTTCACCACGGGTAATGTTAAATGCTTCCATCGCCACGACTTCAAAGGCTTTGGCGTCGCGTCGCTTGGCGTAAATCTCCATCAATTTGGAGTGGATCGACACGCGAGTGGGATTGGTCCGCAAGGCTTCCTTGAGAATTTCTTCCGCCTGAAGATCGCGGCCATAGGCCAGGTAGACGTCAGCCTCTGCAACCGGGTCGACGTCACCAGCAGCGTCTAGCTGACTGGGCGAATAAACCAGTGACGAGCCGGTTGCACCACCTTCATTGGTATCGATCCGCTGGCCACCACTGGCTCCGAAGAATGAGTCAGGCTGCAGGCGACTTTCCAGGAATGAGCTGTCCACCTGGGTGGCGTTGTTACGCTGGCGGAAGCGGTAAAAGCCAAAACCAGCCAGCAATACCAGTAGGGCTGCAAAACCAGGCAGTACAAATGGGTTTTCAGTGAGCTCGTCAATCAGGCTCGGCTCTGGCGGCGAAAGCGGAGCGGTAGCAACAGGCTTTTTGACTGGAGTGGCAGCTTGCGGCGCACTTGCGGAACCCGACACAGCGGCTGGTGCCTGCGAAGCCACCACTGCGGGCGGTGTCACACTGGCTGCCGGTGCAGACGCAGCACTCGCGACGGCTGTGGGGGTACTTGTAATGGCTGCAGTGCTTGTTGTCGTTGGTTTGGCTGGAGCGACTGCAGCTAATGGCGCAGCGGGCGTAGCCACAGGCGGCAAACCTGCCGCTACTGTTACTGCAGGTGCAAGCCCTGGTGCGGCTTTGGGAGCACTTGAGGCGGCCTGGCTGGGGACTGCGACTCCAGGTGCTTTTGCGGCGCTTGCAGCGGCAGTGGGAGCCGGCGCGCCACTCAATTTGCTCAAGTCACCGATATTTTTCGACAATTCTGCAACGCGAGCCGCGGCCTCTTTTGCCTGACGTTCTTTTGCAATTTTGTCTTCGGCGGCTGCTTTACTCAGCAGTGCGCCTTTTGACAAGGTCAACTTGTCAGGTGTTGCGGTTGCAGGCGCACGGTCTTCGACTTTTGCTTCTATTTTGCCGCCAGCTTGCCGGTTGGCCGTGCCCGCCTGGGCAGGAGGAACGCTTTCAGCCAATTTGCGACGGAAATCATTGAAATCCTTGCTTTGGGCGATGATGGTTCGAGTCGCTTCGCCTGGCGGTACAGAAGATGCCTCCTCTGTACCTGGAATCTCAAGTACCACACCCGATTTCAGGCGATTGATGTTTCCGCCGATGAAAGCCTCCGGATTACTTCTGAGCAGCGCAACCAGCATCTGGTCAAGCGAGATGCTTGCCGGTTTTGTCTCAGCGGCGATTTTTCCAGCGGTATCACCCGCTTTTACGGCAACTTGTTGTCCGCTGGCCGCTGCTTTTGCCGGGGTACTTGCTTTGGGCGGAACAGCTCTTGCTGCTGGTGTTGGTGCTGGTACCGGAGCAGCAGCCCGGTTCGAAGTTGACGCAGGCGGTGAATACGGAATGCTTCCCAAACCCGTTGCCGGCGGCGCAGCTGGCACGGCCTGGCGGGGGATCATCGGCGCAGTGGGTTGTCCCGCAGCTCCTGCACTGGCTGATTGACGCAGATTTGGCGGGTCAAAAAGCATTGTGTAGTCACGCACAATGCGACCAGAAGACCAATTGGCTTCGAGTATCAGGTCGACAAAAGGCTCCGTTACCGCGCGGGCACTGCTCAAACGAAGATAGGAGCGGCCATCCGCACGCTTTTGCAGGCTGACCTGCATTTCGACCACTGCCGTTGAATAGTCGAGTCCAGCCGCTTTGAATGCATCGGGAGACGCAACCCCTGCCTTCAGCGTGGCAGCTTCATCTGCGCTGATTTCGGCAATATCAATTTCTGCCCTGAGCGGTTCGCCCAGTGCAGATTGAACCGTGATCCGGCCCAGTCCCAGAGCATGCGCGTCAAGACCCGCAAAGCTGCCGAGTAGTGCAATAGCACTTGCCAACGCGCCAAGACGCCAACGGACACGATTATTCATGGGGTTTTGAGCCTCCGGTGCTCGTTTTGCATGTAACTTTATTCTGCTTATGCGCACAAAAACCTCGATGCGAATTTTCGAAAAACAACCTTAACATCAAGGCATTAGGCTGACAAGCTAAGACTCCACTTAAGTTTTGACAGAGTAGGTTAGCAGCATCTTACAAGTTGGGATTGTTGCCTCTGGGCAACGCCTCGTCACCAGTAGTTACGACTAGACCTTTTTATGTTTGCGTTTGCTAACTTAAGCAGAAGTTAACTGCATCAGTTCTGAAGCAGTATGCGCAGCATGCGCCGCAGCGGCTCTGCAGCGCCCCACAAAAGCTGGTCGCCCACCGTGAATGCGCCCAGATAGTCTGGCCCCATGGCCAGTTTGCGCAGGCGCCCTACCGGAATTTGCATGGTGCCCGTGACCGCAACGGGGCTCAAGTCCCTGACCGTGGCCTCGCGTGTGTTTGGCACGACCTTAACCCAGCTGTTGTCTGCGGCGATCATGGCCTCAATATCGGCCAGCGGCACGTCTTTTTTGAGTTTGAAGGTCAGGGCCTGGCTGTGGCAGCGCATGGCACCGACGCGCACACAAAAACCATCTACGGGCACCGCAGCGGTGCCAAAACCAGCACCCTGGCCCAAAATCTTGTTGGTCTCTGCCCCGGCCTTCCACTCTTCCTTGCTGACGCCATTGCCGAGATCCTTGTCGATCCAGGGAATAAGCGATCCGCCCAATGGCACGCCAAAGTTGGCGGTTTCCATCGCGCTCAATGACTGCTGTTTGGCCAGCACCCGGCGGTCGATTTCCAGAATGGCAGATTTTGGGTCATCAAGCAGCGCCTTGACTTCACTGTTCAGCGTACCGAACTGGGTCAGCAGTTCGCGCATGTGCTGGGCACCGCCGCCCGACGCGGCCTGATAGGTCATGCTGGTCATCCACTCGACCAGGCCGGCTTTGTAAAGCGCGCCCACGCCCATCAGCATGCAGCTGACGGTGCAATTGCCACCCACCCAGTTGTTGCCGCCTTTTGCCATCGCACTTTTAATCACTGGCAAATTGACCGGATCCAGGATGATGACCGCGTCGTCATTCATGCGCAGGGTTGATGCAGCATCAATCCAGTGACCCTTCCAGCCCGCAGCGCGCAGCTTTGGGAAAACCTCTGACGTGTAGTCACCACCTTGCGCGGTGATGATGATGTCGCATTTTTTGAGCGCTTCAATGTCAAACGCGTCCTTGAGCGCAGTTTCGTTTTTGGCCTGCGCCGGGGCTTTGCCACCAGCGTTTGAGGTCGAAAAGAAAACCGGCTCAATCAGTTCGAAGTCACCTTCGGCCTGCATGCGGTCAATCAGCACCGAGCCGACCATGCCGCGCCAGCCGACGAGTCCCGTGACGTTACCTGCGAGTTTCATTGGAGTTGCCCTTTCAAAATTTGCTTTTGACCCGGCTCATCGAGCCGGTGGGCACGACGAACCAGGCTTGCTAGCCTTTAATGGTTGTCGTTTTGGTGATCCGGGCAAAAACCGGCGCGCCGCTGTCCGCACGCAGCATGACGTGTGGGCAGGGCGGGGCGACGTTTTTGCGCATGGACCCGATTGTAACCAGAGCGTCCCTACGCCTGGGTGGCAAGTGCTTTCACGACTGCAGCGCCCATTTCGGCAGTACCGACTTTTGTCGTACCTTCGCTGTAAATATCTGGCGTGCGCAGGCCTTGCGTCAACACCGCATCGACAGCTTTTTCAATGCGTGCGGCGGCTTCCGGCTGGTTCAGGCTAAAGCGCAGCATCATGGCGGCGCTCAGGATGGTGGCCAGTGGATTGGCCACGCCCTTTCCGGCGATGTCAGGTGCGCTGCCGTGGCTGGGCTCATACAAGCCCTGGTTTTTGTCGTTCAGACTGGCCGAGGGCAGCATCCCTATGCTGCCGGTGAGCATGGCGGCGGCATCAGACAGGATGTCGCCAAACATGTTGCCGGTAACGACCACATCAAATTTTTTCGGTGCCTTGACCAATTGCATGGCGGCGTTGTCCACGTACATGTGGTCCAGCGCCACGTCGGGGTACTGGAGCCCCACTTCGGTGACCACGTCTTTCCAGAGTTGAAAGGTTTCCAGCACATTGGCCTTGTCGACGCTGGTAACGCGTTTGTCCCGTTTGCGCGCGGCCTGAAAAGCCACGTGGGCGATACGTTCAATCTCGGGGCGCGAGTAGCGCATGGTGTCATACGCTTCTTCACTGCCCGGAAAGTGTCCGTCGACCGCAACACGGCGGCCGCGTGGCTGGCCGAAGTAGATGTCACCTGTGAGTTCGCGGATGATCAAAATGTCGAGGCCGGACACCAGCTCACGCTTCAGGCTTGAGGCGTCCACCAGCTGCGCATAGCAAATGGCCGGACGGAAGTTGGCGAACAGGCCGAGGTTTTTGCGCAGGCCCAAAATGGCCTGTTCGGGGCGCAGGGGGCGGTCAAGTTTGTCGTATTTCCAGTCGCCGACGGCGCCGAAGAGCACGGCGTCTGCCTCTTTTGCCAGCTTGAGCGTGGCATCGGGCAGCGGGTGGCCGAAGGCTTCATACGCCGCACCGCCGACCAGTGCGGTCTCAGTCTCAAACTTCAGGTCCAGGGCGTTCAGCACCTTGACGGCTTCAGCGACGATTTCGGTTCCGATGCCGTCACCAGGGAGGATTGCAATTTTCATATTTTCTACTTTCAATTAGTTAGCATCGCTTGGCGCTACCGGTCGCCCAGGTCAATTCTCGACTCAGTAGCTCTTGTAGCGTCTCTGTACTAAATTCGCGTATCGTCACTTTCGACTTCGCCCTCAAATAGGCGACTTCAGTCACTCCTGCGTCGACTTCACTTATGCTGGTGCGGGAAATGAGGGCTCCATGAGCGGTATGAAAGAAGATGGATGCTGTTTTGCTTTTACGGTCTAGTTCTGCAGAGATTCCGTAAGGAGGATTGACTAAGCATCGCTCGTACATCTGTTTGAGATTTGCATATGCGGTGACGTATTCGACGGAGATTTTGGATGTTTGCGGGGGGTAGGAATTGGATTGCAATTCGTCTCGTGACGTTGGCAGAATCATTGCCGTGCAACCTGCAGTTAGCACGGTGGCAATAGCAAGCGTTGCAGTCTTTGTAAAGTTCACTTTTGGGTTTCTCCGAGAAGCACAGGCTCTGATATCGAGTTGACTAAAATGTAGTGGTCTTTTTCCAGAGGGCTAAATCTGGAGTCGGTGGTGTAGGTGAACAGGCGTAAGGTGGCAGAGCGTCCTGCGGGTTCGTGCACTATCAAATAGTCGTTGTTTGCCTCGAATGAGATCTGTGGAAGCGCTGTGCGAATGACAGACCTCCAGCCCCCGCCGCGAATAGTCAGGGAATGTGTGCCTGATGGAATTTTGATTTTCGCGCTGGCCTGGTAGATGTCTCTGAATCCTGAAAGCGTGAACATTGGAATGTTCTCAATTTCATTTTCATTTAGTTTGTGGAGAACAAACGGATTGATGGAGTTATTTGGGACAGGTAGCGAGCGTAGCGTTGCATATTTCTCACCCTGCGAGGTGATTAGTTGGTTTTCATATTTCAGTATTGCAGGATGCTGGAGTCTTTTGTAAAGCTCTGAAAAGCGATCCTCTTGCGCGTTGACTTCGGGATTGACGAGACCAGCTACTGCGACAAGTGCCCAAGCGGCAAATGTGAAAAGGCGCG
Organism: Polaromonas sp.; assembly: GCA_031412235.1. GTDB lineage: Bacteria > Pseudomonadota > Gammaproteobacteria > Burkholderiales > Burkholderiaceae_C > Polaromonas. The sequence continues at coordinate 213 of JANOCP010000246.1, read as the reverse complement.
AATTTTTTCTCATAGGGCGTCCTTAACTCAAAATTGATCGTTGGTCATTTGGTCTCAAACGCGGCAAGGTTGTCACTGTGGCGCAAGGTTAAGCCGATGCCGTCACCCGGCAGGATTGCAATTTTCATGGGTATCTTCACTATCTTTTTTATAGCTGCCCATAACCGTATTACCTGGGTAGAGACATGATTTGACTGTTAAAACAGGTATTTC
>JANOCP010000245.1:0-7078 GCA_031412235.1 Polaromonas sp. | reverse complement strand
GCGTAGGGGCCGGCATCATGACGAAAGTGATAAGACCAGGCGTAACCACTGCTGACCATCCAGCGCCCCATGTCTTCGCCGTGCAGCTCAATTTTGGCCAACAGTCGTCCATAGTCATCACGACGGCGAAGCGGCGTTTGTACCATCGTGACGGTTTGGCCCAGCAGCCGACGCCGCAACGCGTCGCGCGACGCCACGCCGCCAATCTGGCAAATTTCTGGGGCATCTATGCCCGCAATGCGAACTTTCAGGGGCTTGCGGCCAGACGCTGTTTTGAGCCAGACGGTGTCACCGTCTATCACCCGGCTCACTACACCCGATTGAACCTGGGCCAGAGCGCTTGGGGCAGCCATGAGGGGCACCAAGGCCAGGCATAAGGGGAGCAAAGGTAACGCTACCAATTTAATAGCTGGTGATAGCCGAATTACTTGGGCTACCGACCTATTTGACTGCAAAACCAGCTTTTCAGGCACAAAAAGAGGGCTCCAGGCGCTACCAGGGCTTGAATACATTGGCCAACGGATCAGGCCGTGACAATCCAGCCCTCAAGCGCGTCAACACCCGCAGGCAAGCCGTAATTCGGCGCACCGCTGTCATGCTGCGCCTGTGCCCACGCGGCCTGCATCAGGCAGAGCACGGCGTCCAGGCTATCGCCTTTGGCATCGTCCACCAGGCTGTCGCGTTGGGCATGGGTGAGTTTGAGGCGCAGCTTGAGCCGTGTTTGACCATGCTCGAGCGCGGTAATCAGGTCTTTGCGGGCTATCAGGCGTTCTGGCGTCTGCTTGGCTTTGTCATCACTTTTGTACGAGCGGCTGCCGAGCACTTCACGCGCCAGCAGGCCGGGGTAGCCTTCCAGCGCAACACGGCCTTTATCGCCATCATGCAAGCCCGGCAAATGCACACCAGCCTTCAAAAGCCGCGGTACGCCAGCATGCAGCATGTAGGCAACAGGCGGATTGACCCATTTCATGGACGGACTGGACCCGGCGAGCTTGTCTGCTGCACGATGCGCAAACTTTTGCCCGACAGGGCGGGCATCGCAAAACGCGGCAAAGGTATTGCGGATTTCCAGGCGGCTCAAGCTGCCGTAGTGGGTGATCAGCTCAGGCCAGCTCAATGGCCAGCTCAGATGCTCAACCAGCTCGCGGGGTAATCCAAAGGGCAGGTCAAACACGCCCAGCCAGTTTTGCGGCTGGTGCAGCCAGGTTTCAAAAGTGTCCAGCGAGCTGAGTTGCTCTATTTTTGACAGCTGAACGCGCCCGTCTCTACAAAGCCCGAGTGCTATAACGATGGGCTTGGAGCGTGTGGGGCTGCTTGAAAAATCGCAGCCCAGCAATAAGGTCACGTGAGGTAGGTCAGGAGCGGCCGATGATGGACGCCGTAGCCATCAACTCTTCAAGCAGCGCCAGCGACATCTTTCCAGACACCGAATACGGGTCCAGCTCGGGCTTTTCAGAGTATTTGAGCAAAATGGAGTTATTGAGTTTGGCCACATTGACCTGGCCCATGGTCCAGCCGCCAAAACGGCGCTCGGAGATTTCCTCATAGTGCAAGAGCACGACGTCCTTGTGGCGCTTGTCCTGCTGGATGTGCCCGTATAACTCACTGACCGGCATGCGTCCACCTTCAAGCGCCTGCAGAAAAATGCCACCTCCGTAGCAAAGAATGCCGGTGATGCCGCAGGCCGGGTTGTGGCTGCGGGATTGCGCCAGGATTGATTCGGTGTTGGACGATGAGGCAGGGTCAGCGACACGGCTGGCGTAAAGAAGGCGTACCAACATGGTGTGGGGTGCTCAGGTTACTGAAAATGAAAAGAAAATTAATTCGCAGGGCTTTTGGGAATCAGCGACAGGAATTCGCGGCGCAAATTAGGGTCCTTCAAAAAAACGCCGCGCATGACGGAGTTGATCATCTTGCTGTCCAGGTCTTTGACGCCGCGCCAGCCCATACAAAAGTGGGTGGCTTCCATGACGATGGCCAGGCCGTCGGGTGAGGTTTTTTCCATAATCAGGTCAGCCAGTTGCACCACCGCTTCTTCCTGGATTTGGGGACGGCCCATGACCCATTCAGCCAACCGGGCGTATTTTGACAGTCCAATTACATTGGTGTGCTCGTTGGGCAACACGCCAATCCAGACCTTGCCGATGACGGGGCAAAAATGGTGCGAGCAGGCACTTCGCACGGTGATGGGGCCGACGATCATCAGCTCGTTCAAATGCTCGGCGTTCGGAAACTCAGTAACAGCGGGCGACGCAACGTAGCGGCCCTTGAAGACCTCGTTGAGGTACATCTTGGCTACGCGGCGCGCGGTGTTGTTGGTGTTGTGGTCCCGGGCGGTGTCAATCACCATGCTGTCAAGCACGCCCTGCATCTTGACTTCGACCTCGTCCAGCAGTTTTTCAAGCTCGCCAGGCTCAATAAACTGGGCAATGTTGTCGTTGGCATTAAAGCGCTTGCGCGAAGCATTGATGCGCTCGCGGATTTTGACGGAAACAGGCGTGCCTTCGTCGGTAGCGTCTTGTAAGTGAGTGTCAGATTTCATAAGCATTCCCCAATATTACCAGCGCGCCTCAAAATCGGGCTTTCCCCTGCAATATTTGAGGGATTTAGGGCCTTAGCCCAATGATTACGGCCACCAGCAGCTATTTATTTAATAGCAATTTGAGATCATCAAGACTATTGGCCTCATGCAGGGGTTTGTCGTTGCGAATACGCAGTATGCGCGGAAAGCGCACAGCAATACCGCTTTTGTGCCGCGCGCTGAAGTTGATGCCCTCAAAACCCAGCTCAAACACCAGAGTCGGCTTGACACTGCGTACCGGGCCGAATTTTTCCAGCGTGGTTTTGCGGATCACGCTGTCAATTTGCTTGAACTCTTCATCGGTAAGGCCAGAATAGGCTTTGGCGAACGCCACGAGTTGAAGTCCATCGGGTCTGGCAGGTTCACGTCTTTCGATAGCCTTGACCACGGCATCGGCTTCTGCGGCATCTGCCGGCTGGCGGTTCCATACCGCAAAGGTGTAGTCGGTGTAAAGCGAGGCACGCCGCCCGTGACCGGCCTGCGCGTAGATTAATACGCAGTCGGTGGTCATGGGCTCTATCTTCCATTTCCACCATAAGCCGTCAGCTTTGGTTCGACCCGTCCCATAAGCGGCATCGCGGCATTTAAGCATGAAACCTTCGACACCCCGCTCACGCGACTGGACACGCAACTCGGCAAAGTCAGCCCATGTTGCCTGCTCTTCAACCGGCGAGATCTTGAAATTTGTCTGCTCAATCTGCTGTTCAAGCTGCAAGCGCCGATCGGCCTGGGGCTGCGCGCGAATATCCTGCCCGGCGGATTCAAGCAGGTCGTAAGCCATGAAAGTAACCGGAGCATCAGCCAGCACCTTTTTGGTCAGCGTTTTGCGCCCTATTCTTTGCTGTAGCAAGGCGAAGCTTGCCGGAGCGTCGCTTGCCCACACCAAGATTTCGCCGTCCAGCACCGTGCCATCCGGCAGGGCTTGCGCCAGCGCCACAACTTCCGGAAAGCGATCTGTTACCAGCTCTTCCCCGCGTGACCAGATCCAGACCTGCCCGGCGCGTTTGACGATCTGCCCGCGAATGCCGTCGTATTTCCACTCCACCTGCCAGTCAGTGACCGGCCCCAGCGCTTTCTCAAAAGCCTCCACCGGTGCATCCAGCTGGTGCGCCAGAAAGAATGGATAGGGCTGGCCTGCCTCAAGAATATCGCCCCCGGCTTCACTTGATAAAGCGATGAGGGCTTCATACTTGACAGCGGATGGCATTGCCTTGGCATCCACCACGGCGTTCATGTAGCCCATCATGCGTTGCGCGATGCGTTTCGCATCAATGCCTGAATGCGCAGCAAGCGCGCGTTGCACCAGCAGCTTGCTAACCCCCACGCGAAAGCCGCCACCGACCAATTTAATCAGCAGAAAGCGGCCCTGCGAATCCAGCTCGCGCCAGAAGGCGGTTATGCGCTGCGCTGTCTCGGCCTCGCTCAGGCCGCGCAAAGGCAGCAGCCGGTCTTCAATCCATTCAGCCAGACCGACATCAGAGGGCTCAAAGTCAAGCGGCAGTACATAGGCAATCGTCTCGGCCAGATCACCCACCGCCTGGTAACACTCTTCAAACAGCCAGTCTTCAATGCCCGCAGCCTCGCAGGCCAGCGCGCGCAGGCTGGCGGTTTTAACCACCTGACGAGGTTTGCCCCCCGACAGAAAGTACACCGCCCAGGCAGCGTCTTGTGCACTGGCCTGGGCAAAGTAGCGCTGCATGGCCTCGACCTTGGCATTGGTTGAGGTGGTGCTGTCCAGCTCGGTGAACAGTCTTGAAAATTGCCTCATGCTGGCGTACCTGCATCCAGACTGGCCGTTTTTTCTGCTGCTTTTTCTTCTGCGGCCTCGTCGCCATATTCAGTATGGAAAGCTTCAGCCTGCAGGCCCTGCCCTGCCAGATAACGCACCATGACAGGCACACTGCCATGGGTGACGATCACCCGGCTGGCGCCTGTTGCGCCGATGGCGCCCATCAGGCCGGGCCAGTCGGCATGGTCACTGAGCACAAAACCCTTGTCATAGCTGCCACGCCGCCTCGCGCCGCGCAGTTGCATCCAGCCGCTGGCAAAGGCGTCGCTAAAGTCACCAAAGCGCTTAACCCAGGGGCCTGCGGCTGCGCTGGGCGGACACAGTACCAAAGCCCGTTTGAAGTCACTGGCATCCTTCACGTCGCTGACCAGTTGGGTGTCAGGCAAACAAACACCCGCTTCGCGGTAGGCCATATTGAGTGTCTGTACGGCACTGTGCACAACAATGGGTGCAATGCTGCTATCAACGCCGCTCAAAATGCGCTGGGCCTTGCCAAAGCTGTAGCACATGAGCACGCTGGCCCGCCCTGCCGTCGCGTTGGCTGACCACCATGCGTTTATCTCTGCGAAAACCTCAGCGTCAGGCCGCCAGCGGTAAATCGGCAGGCCGAAAGTGGACTCGGTAATAAACACGTCGCATCGCACCGGTTCGAACGGCGCACAAGTCGCATCAGGCGCAACCTTGTAGTCGCCACTGGCAACCCAGGTTTGTCCGCCATGATTTAGACGCACCTGCGCCGAGCCCAGCACATGCCCCGCCGGATGCAGGGACACGGTCACCCCGTTGTGCGTAACTTCCTCTCCATACTGCAGGCTTTGCAATGCGATATTGGCACCCAGCCTGGCGCGCAAAACGCCCTCAGCCGGAGCCGCAGCCAGGTAATGACCGTGACCGCCCCTGGCATGGTCTGCGTGCGCGTGGGTGATGACGGCCCGGCCCACGGCGCGCCACGGGTCAATGTAAAAATCGCCCGGTGGGCAGTACAGACCCTCTGGCCTCTGAACAATCAAATCCTGCATGCTTTTATAACCCGCTGATTCGATGACTCAATAACGCTTGCCAGCCACCCAGATCAAAAAGCGCATCAGGGTGTATGCAATATGCCCAAGCAGGCGCTGGCCAAAAGGCCGCTTCCCATAGATTTCAGGGTCAATGCGACGGCCGTGGCCCTCTATGGCGGTACAAAGCTGTTCTCGCAATTGCGTAGCAAATACCTTGTCCTCAACCACCACATTTGCCTCGCGAGCCAGCAGCAGGCTCAAGGGGTCAAGGTTGGACGAGCCCACGGTTGCCCAGTGCCCGTCAATCACCGCCACCTTGGCATGCAGGAAGCTCGCCTCGTACTCATGAATCTCGATGCCGACCTTGAGCAGTGCGTCATACACCGGGCGTACGGCGTGGTACTGCATGAAGTACTCGTATTTGCCCTGTAGCAAAAGCGTGACTTTCACGCCGCGTTTTGCAGCGCCTACCAGTGCACGGCGCAGTTTTCCGCCAGGCACAAAGTAGGCGTTGGCAATCAATATCTCTTTGTGTGCCCTGCCTATCGCCTTGAGATAGGCCTTTTCAATACTGCTGCGGTTTCGCAGGTTGTCGCGCAGCACCAGCGCGGCCCGCGGACCCGGGGTCAGGATCGGGTTGGTCGATGCGCTGCGTAATGCAAGTTCTGCAGGTTCCGCAGCATCGGCAAGACGGGTCGATGTCGTCCGCCCCCCATACCCCGCTGCCTTGAACTTTTCCCAGGCAGCGTTCAGGTGCATCTGTCGCGCGCTGTAACCCGCCTGCACGCGCCACCATAGCAGTGCGGCGGCATCTGCGGCGTCAGCAGCGATGGGACCAGTAGCCGCGACGGCAAAATCAAACCGGGGCGCCTTCAGCTCACCGTGATTGGGATCATAAAAATCATCCAGCACATTGATACCGCCACAAAAAACGATCCGCTGGTCAATCACGCACAACTTGCGATGCAACCTGCGCCAGCGGTCGGGTACCAGCAAACCCAAACCCCCCATGCCCATCCCCAAGGGAGAGTACACAAACCAGTGCACGCCAGCATCACGCATTTTTTGCTGCCATTCGTCTGACAGGGGCTCGGACCCGATGCCGTCGACCAGCACCTGTACCGTTACGCCGCGCCGCGCCGCACGAATCAATGCATCGGCAACTTCAGCACCAGCACCATGAACATCAAAAATATAAGTTTCCAGCTGTACCCAGGTATTTGCCTCGTCCATCGCCTTGATCAACGCGGGAAACAAGGCTTGCCCACCTTGCAATAACTGAAGACCGTGGGATCTTTGCAATACGTTCATGGCCCAAGCTTATGCCATGAACTGTGGCAATAGCAGGATTGCCTCGGCGTTTGACGGCGAAAAGCAAAGGTCAGCCGCATCACGATAGGGCAACCATTGGTAAGCGGCATGTTCGCGGGGACTGAGCTGAACGCCGGTTCCCGCCGGCACGCACAGGCTGAAGACATGCTCGGTGTTGTGCGTTACCGCCGGCGCATAGCGGCTACGCCACGCGGGGTAAATTTCGTAAATATTCGATACCGACCAGTCTACAAACTCATGGCCCAATGCAGCGATGCCGGTTTCTTCCATGACTTCACGCACAGCGGTGTCCAGCAGGGCTTCATTCAAGGCATCTTTGGAGCCCGTCACGCTTTGCCAGAAACCGGGATGGTCCGCACGCTCGATCAGCAATAC
>JANOCP010000244.1:0-11511 GCA_031412235.1 Polaromonas sp. | reverse complement strand
CTGTCTTGCGACGTTTAATAAGCACATGGGTACTTCACGCCCTGGATAGGAGAAACGAATGACGACAATCATCAACGCTAAACGCTCTGGCCTGGTGGCTGGTACTGCTGCTGCCCTGGCACTTGCCGCCGTGGGTTTTGCGGGTGTCGCGCAGGCACGGGACAACGTCTCGATTTCGCTGGGCATCGGGGTGCCTGGTGTGGCGTTCGGTGTGACTAACGCCTACCCTGTTTATACCCAGCCCGCACCTGTGTACTACCAACCGGCACCGGTCTATTACCAGCCAGCGCCAATTTACGTGCAGCCGCGCCCGGTGTTTGTACAACCGCGTCCGTATTATTACGGGCCGCCTCAAGTGGTTTACACCCATCCGGGTTATCGCAATGGCTGGCATGGTCGGCGCGGTCACGGGCACGATCGTGATGACGATAACCGCGGCTACCGCCAGCAGTACCGGCCTGGATATGGCCCGGTCTACTACCAGCGCTAAGCTGGGGTAAGCAAAAAGCCCGCTTCACGCGGGCTCTTTTTCGGGCGCCTTTGGCCCTTGACAGTGCTGCGGCAGCGAGCTAGGACACAGGCCGCCAAAAAACGTAGTCGGCTTCATAGGGCACCACCATACGCATGCCCAAGCCTGCGGCGGTACAAGGTTTACCGGTGACTACTCCGCCTTGGGTCCGCTGGTTTTGGATGTAACTTACCTTTTCAAGTGCGCCTGGGGTCGTAGAGGGTTCAGCTTTTGCGCGTTGCAGGGGCAGACTTTGCGGGTCACCGGGCACTTCTACCATCTCATTGGCTGAGACCTGGGAGCCGTCACTGTGCACCCAGCGTGAACGCGCTCCGGGGTAATACATGATGGTGCGGCCACTGCTGTCTTTTAACTGCAGGCCATTGCTTCGCAGCAGCCATGCGTATTCAAACGGCGCGCGCCTGATGGCCTGGCATTCATAGAGCAGATTGCCTCTGCCTTCGGCTTCCAGCACAGCCAGGTTTCCAGCAGGTACCCGGATGGCTTCAGGCAGATTTTTTTGTGCCGAGTAAGAAGTAAGTACGCGTGAACCGCAGGCGCCCAAGGTCAAAGCTGCACCGACAGCCAGAAGGACCGCTCGAGACAATGGGTTAAACGTGGCAGGGCGGTAGGCTTTGGTTTTCACGGCTGGTCCAGTGGTCATTGGTTTCAAAGCTATTTAAGCAAGTTTGCCGGTAAACGTCTGCAGGTCGGCGGGGCAACACGCCGCGGATCAACCTTACAACTTTTTCGTGTGTGTACACAAGCCTGGTTGTCATTATTGCTTGTATGGAGCCCTGAGTGGCAAAGTCTACAGACCGGAGTCTGCAGACTTTGTATCATGACCATATTACGGTCATGGGAAACACCGGATTTGTACTCAGCTCCTGGTCGGCTTAAAGAGCTTTCCAGAAAACATAGTCTGCCTGGTAGCGTTGCGTCATCTTGTCGCCAAGATCTGCCTGGGTGCAGGCCTTGGTGAAGTCCTGACCGCCTTTGGTGTTGATACGCTGGATGTAAGTCACGCCCTGCAGCATGCCAGGATTGGCACCGGGCGTACCCCTGGCAAGTTGCACCGGAATGTTGGTTGCGCCAACCACTGGCGCGATGGCGACCTGAGCGCCTGTGACTGTGGAGCCGTCAACGTGCGCCCAGGTTGCAGGTGGGCCATAGTATTTGGCGACCATCTTGCCTTCGCGGTCGGTGAGGTCGGCCTGCGGGCCAACAAGTACCCAGCCGATGGTGCCAGCGGTGGGCATATTGGCACGGCATTCGTAGTTCAGTACGCCTTGAGCAGTGGTTTCAAGAAAAGCGACGTGGCCGGCAGGCACGCGGATAGCTTCAGCCAGGGTTTCCTGGTTGAACACCCTGACGACGGGTTTGACATTGGCGCAGGCCGCCATCATGACGGCTGTGCCAGTGACCATCAGCAGCGTGGTGATTGCGCTTTTGCCATAGGCCCTGGCGGTGTTGTGTGTAGATTTCATGTTTGTGCCCTCGGTTTGTTGATCTACAGCAAGTAGACCGCGAGGTGGCAAGCTGCCGTGTAGGACCCGGGCAGCAAGCCCTGAAAGACAAGCGCCGGAATTTATGTAAAAAGAACCACAGGCCCGACCTTGCGGGCAGACCTGTGGATCTGAAAAACCAGCCCCGCCTAACTTCAGAGCTGGCTGCTCACCCTAAACTGAATCCAATGGCATGCGAGTCCATGGCTATGACCATGAAGCAGGTACGCAAGTCCAAGCTCCTCGGATTCAGTGAAGTGCGCTGCGGGTTGACTGGCCAAAGCGCGGTGGCCAGATTACCAGCGGTCAGAGCGCAGTTGCAGTTCCCAGTTGCCGCCGCGTGCCGAATAAACGCCCACCACGCCATAGCGCTGCTCGCCCACGGCGTCCCATTTCATGGAGCCGGTAATGGGCGCGTAGCCATCGAGTGTGCGCAGGGTTTCGGTGATCTTTTTGGCGTCGGTTGATTCGGCACGCTTCATGGCGCCTGCCAGTACATGCATGGCGTCATAGGTGTAGTGGCCACCGTAGGCTGGGTCTACCTTGAAGGCGGCGCGGTAATTGGTCAAAAACTGCGGGCCGGTGACAAACTCTTTGGCGTCCAGAATGGGCGAGGTGGCGTACAGGCCCTTGACCATACCAATGCCTTTGAGCATGTTGGTCGTTTTGATGGTGTCGCCACCCAGAATGCTGATGCTGGTGTAGTCAATTTTTTTAAGTGCTTCAAGCAGGGCCAGAATCTGAAAATCGCCCTGGGTGGACACCACCACCTCAACCCCGCCGGCCTTGATTTTTACGGCCAGGTCATCAAAGGCCGTGGTTTTGTCGTCAGACGAATAGGTCACGACGACCTCTTTCTTGGCCTTTTTCAGCTCGACTGCAGCGCCTTCAGCCAGACCCTTGCCATAGGTAGTGCCGTCGTCAACGATGGCGAATTTGCTGGCGTTGAGCTGGTTGGCGGCAAACGAGCCAATGGCGCGGGCCTGCAGGTTGTCATTGGCGACCAGCCTGAAAGTGGTGGCCAGGCCAAGCTGGGTGAATTTGGGGTTGGTTGAAATTGCCAGCTGGGCGATGTTTGCAGCGCCATAAATCGGCGCTGCCGGAATGCTGACACCAGAATTCAAATTGCCAATCACGGCAACCACGCCAGCGGCCACCATCTGTTTGGCAACGTCTACGCCGGCAGCCGGGTCAGACCTGTCGTCCATCGCCACGATTTCAATGGTGACGGGCTTGCCTTTGATCTTGAAGCCCTCTTTGTTCAGCTCATCAACCGCCAGCTTGACGCCGTTGAGCAAGTCTTGCCCCAGCGCCGCCAGGTTGCCCGACAGGGGCTGGGCGACGCCAATCTTGATGGTGCTGGGCGGGTTGTTGCAGCCAGACAGCAGGGTAGTGCCAGCCAAAAGGCTGACCAGGGCGGTAGTGCTGGCGATGGCGTGCAGGGTGGCGCGCCGGGAAATCAACTTGTTCATGGTGTGAGCTCGTTTCATGCGGGTTTGGTCCGGGTGGAAAGGGTTGCGGAACTTGGGGCTAAGGCAATGTATATTTCCGCCGCATCAAGCGGTACCGGGTTTCGCCTCGTTTGAATCAAAGAGCGAGTTGATAAGTTCGCCTTATGATTTGGGTTGGGGCAAACCCCCATGAAGACGCACCAATTTGAATTTTTCAAAGCCCCAGTGCACCTGTCACGCACCAAGTTCGTGCCTACATTGCCTTGAATAAATGGGCGTACAGCCGACTCACACTGATGCTGTCTGCATGGCCTTGCAGGGTAATGCTGAGGCGTCCGCTCTCGTCGCGTGCCACCGCCTCAATGGCGCTGGCGCGCACCACGGTAGCCCGGTGAACCTGCCAGAAGGTATGCGCGGGCAGCTGCGGCAGGAGTTCTTTCAGCGGTGTACGAATCAGGTATTCGGCGCCGGGTGTTACCACCCGAATGTATTTGTCAGCCGCCTCAAAATACAGCACATCTGCAATCGGCACCATGCGGATGCTGTTACCCAGCGAGCCCGGCAGCGAGGCCTGAATGATCTGCAGCGGTGCCGGTGCTGCCATGCCCGGGGCGTGGTGCGACTTTTCAGCCAGCAGGGCCCTTAACTGGCCCAGCGCGCGCTCCATGTCAGATTCTGCATTTACTCCTGGATTGATAGCAGCTTGTAGCCGATTTACATGGGCAGAGCGCAGTTTTGACACTGTTTTTTGCAATCTGTCGGCCTGCACGGGCTTGAGCAGGTAGTCCATCGCCTGGGCTTCAAACGCCTGCACGGCGTAGTGGTCGTAGGCGGTAACAAACACCAGCGCCGGGAAGGGCCTGGTCTGCGCGCCGCCAAGGCCCCAGGCGTCTGCCAGCTCTGCCGCAGCATCCAGCCCGTTCAGGCCCGGCATCTGGATGTCAAAAAACAGGATGTCGGGTTGCAGGCTTAGTGCCTGCGCCACGGCTGAAACACCGTCCCCCGCGATAGCCAGCACCTGCAGCTCGGGCCAGGCGCGTGCCAGTTCAGCCTTGAGTGCTGCAGCCAGTAGCGGCTCATCCTCGGCGATAAGCGCAGTGATGGTGCTGAAACTCATATTTTTGAAGGAAATGTGATGCGTGCCCATGTTTTACGGCTATTTTCTGCTACTAAATTAATAGTGGCCTGCGTGCCGTAAGCCGCCTGCAGGCGATCGCGGACATGGCTCAGGCCAAAGGCCTTGGAGGGACGTGACGGCGCGGACTGCGCATCAGGGCCTCCCAGGCCGACGCCGGTGTCGCAAACTTCCAGAACGATGGATTGGCCCTCCCGGCGAGCGCTTATCCGTACACTGCCGCCGTCTACCTTGGGCTCCAGGCCATGCTTGATGCTGTTTTCAACCAGCGGCTGCAGCAGCATGGTCGGCACGGGTACGTCGGCCAAGGCTGCGGGCAAGTCCAGCGTGTAAGTCAGGCGCGGGCCCATGCGTACGGACATCAGTTCAAGGTAGTCAGCTATCCGGTCAAACTCGGCCTGCAGCGAGTGCGCTGTGGCGCGGGAGGCCTGCAGCGTGGCGCGCAGGTAGTCAATCAGCCGGTCCAGCATGTCGGTGGCGCGGACGGGGTCGCTGCCTATCAGGGCCCGCAGGTTGGCCAGCGTGTTGAACAGCATGTGCGGCTCCAGCTGCGTTTGCAGCAGCCTCAGCTGGCTTTCTGCAGCCTGCAGCTGCAGGGCTTCAGCGCGCGTGCGGGCTTCACGCAATTGCTCGCGGCTTAAAAAGTAATACGTCAGCACGGCACCGGCCACCAGACTCATGGTGAGCATGCCCAGGGTTTTGCGGGGCTCGGCCCAGAAAAAGGCGATGGCATCGTCGCCCATCAGCCTGCCAGCAAGCAAAATACCCACGATATACCCCGCCAAAACACTGAGGGGAACGATGAAAATCAGCCGGTGCCGCTGGGTGACCCAGTCGGTTATCAGAGTGCCGCGGCTAATGTCGATCAGTACCCAGATGCTCAAGCCAATGCATTGGGCATACACCATGTTGTTCCAGAAGCCGCGTGTGCCAATCAGCGTCAAAAACAGCGCAATCAGGGTGTTGCAGCTGGCGGCCTGCAAGCCGCGATGCACTACTGTTTTGGGGTCAAGGGCCAACATGTGCACAGTATGCCGGGACAGGCGGGCGTTTTCACCAAGGGTCGCGCTGGCTTTGCAGACGCTTGACCTCAGCCTGCACCATTGACTCGCGCAGGCGGCTGCCCGGCCCGGCCGCAAGCACCACCAGACCGTGTATCAACAGCCCAAAGCCCCAGCCAAGCGCTGTTGCGGCGGCACCGTCCCTTGCGCCATCAATGGCTAATAGCGACAGCAGCGCCAGTCCGCCGTTGACGGCCAGGTAGATCAGCGCATGGATCATCCAGCCCAGTTTGGCCCCGGCGCGACGGCGGGCCAGTTCATGCAGGTCTGATGTTGTGTTTGCCGTCGTGCTTGATGTCGTGTGAGGATTGGCGTTGTTCATGGACATTCCTTTCAGTTTTACAGATCAATCAGCAGCTCATGACAAAGAAGACCACAGCAGGCGCCCAAGGTATCGACTGGGCAGCAAGGTGAAAGCGCCTGCCATCAGGCAAGCGCCAACATAGGTACTTGTCATGATTTTTTTGTGTGCGCTGACACGGCCCTGCGCCAGAGCGCGAAAAGCCAACGCCAGGCTGAACATTACATAGGGCACAAACACATGAATCGGCGTGTAGCCCGCAATATTGGGCAGTGAAAAATCCCGTATGAAAAGGGCCGACAGCGCCGTCATCAGCATCAGCGTGACCCACGCATAGCCAAAGGCGCGATGCAGCCTTGGGCGCTGCACGGCCCCTTGTCTGGCCCACAGCGCGAACGGACCAATGGCCACAGCAGCCAGGGCTGCAGAAATATGAATGGCAATAAGTGGCGACAGGTTCATGGGTGGCCTTTTGCGGAGCTGGCCTGACTTTGCCGCAGCCCCATGGCGTGCGCTAGCTGATTGCGACGAAACGCGTGGCCCGCGCGCTGAAACGCAATTTTCAAGATGCCAGCCGGGCCAGCCACGGCTATCAGGTGGCCGCCTGTTGCCGGGCAAGCGCACGCTGGCGGCGATAATCCGGCTTCAATCTATGGAGTTTGCGTGGACATTGAACTGCTGATCAAAGCCGCCATCATGGGCATCGTCGAAGGGCTGACGGAGTTTTTACCCATTTCGTCAACCGGGCACCTGATTCTGGCGGGCTCGCTACTCGGCTTTGACGACGAAAAGGCCAAGGTCTTTGACATTGCCATACAGACCGGGGCAATTTTTGCAGTGATTCTGGTGTACTGGCAAAAAATCCGCTCGACCATCATTGCACTTCCGCGTCAGCCCAAGGCGCAGCGTCTGGCGCTGAATATTTTTATCGGCTTTTTGCCTGCGGTGGTGCTGGGCCTGCTGTTTGGCAAGGTCATCAAGGCGCACCTTTTTATACCCACCGTGGTGGCCAGTACCTTCATCATTGGCGGCTTCATCATTTTGTGGGCTGAAAAGCGTCCGGCAGGTTCGGTACGCGTGATGGATGTTGATGACATGACCCCCATGGACGCGCTCAAAGTCGGGCTGGTGCAATGTCTGGCCATGATCCCGGGTACCAGCCGCAGCGGGGCAACCATCATTGGCGGCATGTTGCTGGGCTTGTCGCGCAAGGCGGCCACTGACTTTTCGTTTTTTCTGGCGATTCCCACGCTGATCGGTGCGGGGGCCTACAGCCTGTACAAAGAGCGCGCGCTGCTGTCGGTCAACGATATTCCGATGTTCGCGGTCGGCCTGGTGTTCTCGTTTATCAGCGCCTGGCTATGTGTGCGCTGGCTGCTGCGCTACATCAGCACGCATGACTTTGTACCCTTTGCCTGGTACCGCATTGCGTTTGGCATTGTGGTGCTGGCTACAGCCTGGAGCGGCCTGGTGGTCTGGTCGCAATAGACCCCAAGCCTTAGGGTCTTTAGGGTCCTTAGGGTCCTTAGGGTCCTCAGGTCAGCGTCGCCATATTCAGTAGCGCCGCTTCAATGGCCGCTGCCGTTGCCACAGGTTTTTCCATCGGAAAAAGATGGCTGCCATCGAGCATCATGATGCGGCCTTTGGTGACTTTGTCAGTCATGGTCATGCCGACTTGTTTCATTTCGGCTGATTGCCTGCCGCCTATAAAGGCGACCGGGCATTTAAGCGGGTGGCGCTTGATCAGCTGGTCCAGGTTATGGGGCAGCGTGTTGTAGATAGTGGTTTCAACATCGCGGTCAAACGCGAGCTTGCGGCCCCCATCTGCATCTTCAAGGGTGCCGTGTTCAACGTAGTCGCTCAATACGGCTTCGTCCCAGCATGCAAAGGCTTTTTTACTACTGAAATGCGTGAGCACCTCGTCAATGGTCCCCCACTGGTGCTTGCGTTTGCGGCTGACCGCGCCGGGCAACACCGAACCGACCAGGCTGGTACGTTTTGCCAGACTCAAGCCGGTAGCGCGCCAGCCGCCAATCAGGGGTGAGTCCAGCAGCACCACGCCGCGCAACGGTTTGCCGCCCAGCTCGGGGTGCTTTGCGGCGCACATCAGGCTTAAAAAACCGCCAAGCGAGTGACCCACCAAAAAAGCAGCATGACCTGATTTTTCGACCTGCTTTTGCGTAAAGTCGGCCAGCTGCTGCACCAGATGCGGCCAGTTGCTGGTCACGGGGTAAGCCGGGTCATGACCAAATTTTTCAATTGATTTGACTGCAAAGCCTCGCGCCTGCAGGCTGTGCGTCATGACCCCATAAGTACTGGCCGGAAAGCTGTTGCCGTGGGAGAAAATTACGAGTGGTTTTGAGGCAGCTGGCACTTAAATGAGTTTTTCTTCAGGCGAGGTGATTTTTCTGAGGGGCTGGTTGCGCGTCAGGGGTGTCAGCAAAGGGACTTGTGTCGCGCCGCCCGTCCACATGGGGTCTTCAATGCTGTCAAAGACCTCGCGGAGCTTTTTTCCCCAGTTGTCATGCAGCATGCGAAAGTAGGGGTTCTCGTGGTCTATGCACACCACCTTGTCGCTCTGGAACGAATTGACCTCATAAACCACCATGTCGAGCGGCAGACCAACGGACAGGTTTGACTTGAGGGTTGAGTCCATGGACACCAGCGCGCATTTCGCGGCTTCATCCAGCGGGGTTTCAGGCGTGATGACACGGTCAAGCACGGGCTTGCCGTATTTGGACTCGCCGACCTGAAAGTAGGGCGTCTCGGGCGTAGCCTCAATAAAGTTGCCAGCTGAATACACCTGGAAAAGTCGCATGCCTTCGCCCTTGATCTGACCTCCAAATACCAGCGACACATTGAAGTCAACGCCGGAGTTTTTCAGGTCTTCCCCATCGCGCTCGTGCACCCGGCGAATGGCTGAGCCCAGCACGCGCGCCGCGTCAAACATGCTTCGGGCGTTCCAGATGGTGATGGGCAGGCCGCCCTCGGAGTCCTTGAGCTGCTCGATCTGCAAAATCTCGCGCACCGACTGCGAAATCGACAGGTTGCCGGCAGACAGCAGCACCATGAAGCGGTCGTTTGGCTTTTCATAAATGATCATCTTGCGAAAGGTGCTGATCTGGTCAAGGCCCGCATTGGTACGCGAGTCGGACAGAAACACCAGCCCGGCATTCAGTTTGATGGCTACGCAATAGGTCATGGGGAAGCGCTTTAAATGGGATTTATGGGAGAGAAGACAGTTTTTTTAGCCGGTAAAGGGCGTCCAGCGCTTCGCGTGGGCTCAGGGCATCAGGGTCAATGGTACCCAATGCCCTGTTAACTGCGTTTTCCTCGGGTGTAACAGCCTCTGGCGGCGCGGCAAACAGGTCTACCTGGGCGCGGCTCGATGTTTGTTGTGTTTCAAGCGCGCTCAGGGCATGGCGCGCATGGTTGACCACCGCCACCGGCACACCGGCCAGCCTTGCCACGGCAATACCGTAGCTCTTGCTGGCGGGGCCGGGCTCAATATGGTGCAAAAACACGATGTCATTTCCCGATTCAACTGCACTCACATGCACATTGACTGCGCCATGATGTTGTGCGGGGAACTCGGTCAACTCAAAATAGTGCGTTGCAAACAGCGTGAAGGCCTGGGTTTTGTTGTGCAGGTGTGCGGCAATGCCGCCAGCCAGCGCCAGGCCGTCAAAAGTTGACGTTCCGCGACCAATCTCATCCATCAACACCAGCGAATGCGGCGTGGCGGTGTGCAGAATTTGCGCGGCCTCGGTCATCTCCAGCATGAAGGTTGACTGCGCGTTGGCTACGTCGTCGGCCGCGCCTATGCGCGTGTGTATGGCGTCAATCGGCCCCAGGCGTAGTGAGGCGGCCGGTACATAAGAGCCCACACTGGCCAGCAGTACGATCAGCGCTACCTGCCGCATATAGGTTGATTTGCCGCCCATGTTGGGCCCGGTAATGATCTGCAGGCGTTTTTTACCCGTCATGCTGCAGTCGTTGCCAATAAATGCGCCCGCGCCGGTTTCTAGCAGGCGCGCCTCAACCACGGGGTGACGGCCTTGCACGATGTCTATGCACGGCTCTTTCACAAACACCGGCTCTGCCCAGCCCAGCGTCAGCGAGCGTTCGGCCAGCGCGCACAGCGCATCCAGGCTCGCCAGGGCCCTGGCCAGGCGGCTCAGCGCGGGAATAAAGTCCTGCAACTGGTCGAGCAATTGCTCATACAGAAACTTTTCACGCGCCAGTGCCCGCTCCTGCGCTGACAAGGCCTTGTCTTCAAAGGCTTTAAGTTCGGGCGTGATGTAACGCTCGGCATTTTTCAATGTCTGGCGACGCCGGTAGTCGTCGGGCACCTTGCCCGTCTGGCCCTGCGTAACTTCAATATAAAAGCCGTGCACCTTGTTGAACTGCACGCGCAGGTTGGCAATGCCGGTACGGGCCTTTTCGCGGCCTTCCAGGTCCAGCAAAAACGCATCACAGTTGGTTTGTATGCCGCGTAGCTCGTCAAGATCAGCGTCGCAGCCGTGGTTGATAACGCCGCCATCGCGTATCAGCGCGGCGGGCTCGTCGAGCACATAGCGCCGCAGCAAGGCCGCGCAACCCGCCGGGGGCGTCAAATCTTCAAAAATAGTAGTCAAAAGTGCTGGTAGCCCAATGATTTCGGTTGTCAGTAGCTCTGATTTTTGTAGCGTCAGCTGCAGCGCAACCAGCTCGCGCGGGCGCACCTGGCGCAATGCGATACGGGCCGTAATCCGCTCCACGTCGCTGCTGCCCTTGAGCCTGGCGCGCAGCACCTGCTGGGGGCCGCTGCGCAAATGCGCTATCGCCTCCAGCCGTGCAGCGGCCTGGGCACGGTCGCGGCGCGGGCTGAGCAGCCAGCTCTTTAGTGTGCGGCTGCCCATGCCGGTGGTGCAGGTGTCGAGCAGTGAAAACAGCGTGGGCGAATCTTCACCGCGCAGCGTTTGCGTGAGCTCAAGGTTGCGCCGCGTGGTGGGCGGCAGTTCCATCAGCTCGCCCGAGCGCACTACCTGAAGGCCCTGAACATGCGGCAGCGTACGGCCTTGGGTGTGCTCGGCATAACCCAGCAGCGCAGAGGCGGCAGCATGCGCTTCGTTCAGGCCTTCGGCGTTCCATGACGACAGTGAGGCGACCTTGAGCTGCGCCAGCAAACGCCGCGCACCCAGCGCCGCATCAAACTGCCAGGCAGGCCGCGCGGTGACAGCGCAGCGCATGGTTTTAAGGCGCTGCTCAAACCTGTCTGTGATATCGACGTTGTACAGTAGCTCGCTCGGGCTGACGCGCGCCAGCCAGACCTCAAGCTCGTCGTTGACACATTGCGCCAGATGAATCTCACCCTGGGTCACACTGAGCCAGGCCAGGCCGCAGGTGTTGCGTGAGCCCTGGTGAACCGCCAGCAAAATCGATTCGGTCTTGTCGCTCAGCAGCTCGGGGTCAAGCAGCGTACCCGGCGTAACCACCCGCACCACTTTGCGTTCAACTGGTCCCTTGCTCGTAGCCACGTCGCCCACCTGCTCACAAATCGCCACCGAC
>JANOCP010000243.1:0-2138 GCA_031412235.1 Polaromonas sp. | reverse complement strand
TTCCATTCGGACTCTGAAGCAATCGGAGTTTTTGAGGGCAGTCTTGTCGGCCAAGCGCAGCTGAGCCTGAGCACCCCCCCGGTGGCGGTGGCTTAAACCACCACCGGCTCGTGCTCCAGCAAAATGCCAAAGCGCTCATACACGCTGGTCTGGATTGACTTGGCCAGGGTCATGACTTCACCGCCGGTCACCGGGTTTGCCTTGCCGCCGCGATTGACCAGTACCAGCGCCTGACGCTCGTACACGCCGGCATTGCCAATGTGCTTGCCCTTCCAGCCGCAGGCGTCAATCAGCCAGCCGGCAGCCAGCTTGACAGAGCCGTCGGCCAGCGGGTAATGGACGATTTTGGGTTCGCGCTGGATGATGTCAGCGCACTGCTCTGTGCTGACCGTGGGGTTTTTGAAAAAGCTGCCGGCATTGCCGATGACTTGCGGGTCGGGCAGCTTGGCGCGGCGGATTTCGCAAATCCACTCATAAATTTGTAGCGCGCTTGGCCCGCCAATCATGGGCAGGGAGCCTGATTGAGCCATTTTTTTCTCAATATCGGCATAACCAAGCACGGGTTTCCAGTTTTTGGGCAGCGCAAAGCGCACGCGCGTGATCAGCGCCCTGTCGGCCAGGCCATAACCGAAATTGCCCTGATTACCGGGGTTGCCTGAATTGGCAGGGCTGCTTTTATGTTTGAACACCGAGTCGCGATAGCCAAAAGCGCACTGGGCGGCATTCAGGGTAAAACGCTGACCGGTGCTCAGGTCAACCGCGTCAAGGTCTTCAAAACGGTCTTGCAGCTCTACGCCGTAAGCGCCAATGTTTTGCACAGGCGATGCGCCCACGGTTCCAGGGATTAGCGCCAGGTTTTCAAGACCCGGGTAGCCGTTATGAAGTGTCCAGGCGACCAGGTCGTGCCAGTTTTCACCCGCGCCGGCCTCAATAATCCAGGCTTTGGCAGTTTCACGAACCAGCCGCATACCCATGATTTCAACCTTGAGCACCAGCGGTTTGACATCGCCGGTAATCACGATGTTGCTGCCGCCGCCAAGTACAAATTTAGGCGTGCTTTTCAGCGCCGGGTCGGCCAGCACGGCATCAATATCGGCTTCATCATGAAGGCGAACCAATGACAGTGCCTTGGCCACGATGCCAAAGGTGTTGAAAGACTGGAGCGGGACATTTTTCTCGACTAACATGCTTGGATTGTCTCATTCACCCGACTGGGATCTTCACCCGAAAAGCTGAAAAACATGCCTTCATTTGATACCGTCCTTGAAGCCGACCTGGTCAAGGTCAAAAACGCCGTTGAAAACACCGCCAAAGAGATCGGCACACGCTTTGACTTCAAGGGCACGCCGGCATCCGTAGAGCTGAGGGAGAAGGAAAAAGAAATCATCCTGATCGGCAACAGCGACTTTCAGCTTGACCAGATCATGGAAGTGCTGCGCAACAAGCTCACCAAGGCCAAAAGTGCTGACCAGAAGTCCACCGGGGTTGATCCTGGGTTTCTGGACATTGGAAAAGTTGAAAAAATCGGCGGTGACAAGGTCAAGAAAGTAATCAAGATTCGCGACGGTATCGAAGCCGATCTTGCCAAGAAAATTCAGGTTCTCATCAAGGGCAGCAAAATCAAGGTTCAGGCTGCCATCCAGGACGGGAAAGTGCGCATCACCGGCGGAAAACGTGACGATTTGCAAAGCGCGATAGCGCTCATAAGAACGGAAATATCAGACGTCCCCCTTGGCTTCGAGAACTTTAGAGATTGATCTTGAGAGTCATGTCCAGGCGTAATACTGCCTTGCTCGCAGCGCTGCTCATGACGGCAGCCGCAGCCCATGCGCAATCCGTAGCCCTCGCTGGCATGCTGGGCAGCAAGGCCTTGCTGGTGGTCGATGGCAGTGCACCCAAAACGGTTGCTGCCGGTGAAACCCATCAGGGCGTCAAGGTCATTTCAACCAATGGTGACCAAGCCATCATCGAGCAGTCTGGCAAGCGCATCACGCTGCGTGTGGGTGATGCGCCGGTTTCAACGGGTGCGGGTGGCGGGGGCGCTGGTTTAGGCGCAAAAGGTAACCGCATTGTGCTGGTAGCCGGTAGCGGTGGCCATTACATGACGGCTGGCCAGATCAATGGCAAGGCGGTTCAGT
>JANOCP010000242.1:0-3538 GCA_031412235.1 Polaromonas sp. | reverse complement strand
AAAAAGATATCGCTGCCGAGCACGCGATGATTACCGACGACTTCGGCAGCACCTGCTCAACCAAAGCGTCTCCCTATATCAATGATTGCAACTTTGACCTTGCAGGCACCATGCTCGCGCACTTTTATGGCACCCTGAATGCGCGAAACAACGGCACCCTTGCTGCAGGCAATTTTGTCGAATTCAACCAGACCCAGTTCATTACCAATCACGGCATGGCGCCTACAGGCTGGGCATACATTCCCGCAGCCTGCACAAGCGGCACACAATGCCGCGTGCATGTGGTGCTGCATGGTTGCCAGCAAAACGTGACGCTGGTTCAACAGCAGTATGTGCGCAATACCGGCTACAACCGCTGGGCTGACACCAACAACATTGTGATGGTCTACCCTCAGACCAGCACCGCAGCCACCAACAGCTGCTGGGACTGGTGGGGTTATGACAATGCCAATTACGCCAAAAAATCCGGCCCGCAAATGGCAGCCATCAAAGCCATGGTGGACCAGGTATCCAGCGGCGGCGGCACCACACCTCCTGTCACGCCTACCCTTGCTGCGCCTACCGGCGTAGTCACTTCCAACGCCACCACCAGCAGCATGCAAATCAGCTGGAGCGCAGTGTCCGGTGCATCCAGCTACAACGTCTACCGCAATGC
Source organism: Polaromonas sp. (assembly GCA_031412235.1). Taxonomy (GTDB): domain Bacteria; phylum Pseudomonadota; class Gammaproteobacteria; order Burkholderiales; family Burkholderiaceae_C; genus Polaromonas. The sequence goes on along the minus strand of JANOCP010000242.1, from coordinate 2,883 downwards.
CAACAAAGCCAATGCGCTGCCCGTGAGCGGCGTGAGCTTCAACGACACCGGCTTGGCGGCAGCAACGCAGTACAGCTGGACCGTCAAGGCCGTGGATGCCAACAGTGTTGAAAGCGCAGCATCAACTGCGGCCACAGGCACGACAACCGGCACTGCACCGCCGGCGGCAACCTGCTACACCGCGACAAACTATGCGCATACCACCGCAGGCCGTGCTTACGCCTCATTTGGCTATGCGCTGGCTTATGGCTCGAACCAGAACATGGGGCTGTGGAATATCTACACCACGACAACCCTGAAGAAGACCGCCACCAATTACTACGTTATTGGTACCTGCCCGTAAGCCGCGAGGCTTTAGAAATGATCTGAAAACCAGGGGCCCCAACTGTGAGACCGGGTATGTTGACGACCAAAGACTTGACGATCCGCTTCGGCGGCCACGTGGCGGTCAATGCCGTGAGCTGCGCTTTTGAGCCCGGCACACTGACCGCCATTGTTGGCCCCAACGGAGCAGGCAAGACCACATATTTCAACCTGATCTCGGGCCAGCTCAAGGCCAGCAGCGGATCGGTCATGTTGAACCGGCGTGACCTGTCTGATGCCAGCGTCTCAGCCCGTACACGTGCGGGGCTGGGCAGGGCGTTTCAGTTGACCAACCTTTTCCCCAATCTGACGGTGCTTGAAAATGTCAGGCTTGCAGTACAGGCCACGCGCGATGGCAGCCACCAGCGCGGCTTTAATTTGTGGAGCATCTGGAGCGACCACAAGGCGCTGACCGAGCGCGCGCGGGACATTCTTGAAATCGTGGCCATGGAGCACAGGCAGGGCGATAGCGTCGCCAGCCTGCCGCATGGTGACCAGCGCAAGCTTGAAGTGGCGCTGCTGATGGCCCTCGAATCACAGGTTTTCATGTTTGACGAGCCGACCGCTGGCATGAGCGCCGATGAGGCTCCGGTCATTCTTAATCTGATTCGCCAGCTCAAGCAGGACAAGACTAAAACGATTTTGCTGGTGGAGCACAAGATGGACGTGGTGCGTGAACTGGCAGACCGCATCATCGTGCTGCACAACGGCATGCTGGTAGCAGATGGCCTGCCTGCAGAGGTGATGGCTTCGGCGATTGTGCAGGAGGCTTATCTGGGTATGGCTGCAGGCTCGGCAACGCAGGCAAGGGCGACCCCATGAGTGGCAATCTGCTGACGCTGCAAGGCGTGCATACGCATATTGGTGCCTACCATATCCTGCATGGTGTAGATCTTGCAGTCCCGCGCGGGCAGGTCACGCTGCTGCTGGGCCGCAACGGTGCAGGCAAGAGCACGACGCTGCGCACCATCATGGGCTTGTGGCGCGCTGCGCCCGGTGTGATTACTTTTAATGGCCGCGATATTACCGGCCTGGCCACGCCTGAAATTGCGCGCCTGAACATTGCCTATGTGCCTGAAACCATGGGCATTTTTTCTGACCTGACGGTCAAGGAAAACATGTTGCTGGCCGCACGCAGCGCAAGCCGCGCGAGCCAGATGGACGAGTCGAGATTGAAGTGGATTTTTTCACTTTTCCCCGCCGTCGAAAAGTTCTGGAATCACCCTGCAGGCAAATTATCGGGCGGTCAAAAGCAGATGCTCGCGGTAGCGCGTGCAGTGGTCGAGCCGCGCGATCTGCTTATTGTGGACGAGCCCAGCAAAGGCCTGGCGCCCGCCATTGTCAACAACATGATTGATGCCTTTGCACAGCTTAAAGCCAGCGGCGTGACGATTTTGATGGTGGAGCAAAACATTAACTTTGCCCGGCAACTGGGTGACAGCGTGGCAGTGATGGACAACGGCCGCGTAGTGCACGCCGGTGCCATGCAGGCGCTGGCCGATGACGAAGAGCTGCAGCATTCGCTGCTGGGGCTGGCATTATGAAAATGACCAAGCTTGATTTTGACTGGAAGCCTCTGGCATTGGCTCCTGCGCTGGCCTTGCTGGTGATGCCTTTCATGGGGTCAACATCCACCTGGCTGACCCTGACGGTAGCCGGGCTGGCGATGGGCATGATTATTTTCATCATTGCCTCCGGCCTGACGCTGGTGTTTGGCCTGATGGATGTGCTGAACTTTGGTCATGGCGTATTCATAGCGCTGGGGGCTTTTGTGGCTACCAGCGTACTGGGTGCCATGGGGAATTGGACTGGCTCGCCCGAGTTGTGGCGCAATCTGGTGGCGGTATTTCTGGCGATGCTGGTGGCCATGGCGGTCGCAGGTGCTGTTGGCCTTGCATTTGAGCGCCTCATCGTGCGTCCGGTGTATGGTCAGCATCTCAAGCAGATCCTGATCACCATGGGCGGCATGATTATTGGTGAAGAGCTTATCAAGGTCATCTGGGGCGCTGGTCAGATTGCACTGCCGCTGCCCGAGGCCATGCGCGGCGCGCTGCTGGTAGGTGACGCAGCCATTGAAAAATACCGGCTGATTGCTGTGGCCGTGGGCTTTTTTGTATTTGCTGTTCTGGCCTGGATTTTGGGTCGCACCAAGATCGGCCTTTTGATACGTGCCGGCGTACAGGACCGCGAGATGGTCGAAGCCATGGGCTACCGCATACGGCACCTGTTTATTGGCGTATTTGTGGTGGGCAGCGCACTGGCCGGTTTGGGCGGCGTGATGTGGGGTTTGTTTCAGCAAAACGTGATTCCGCAAATGGGCGCGCAAGTCAATGTGCTGATCTTCATTGTCATCATCATCGGCGGCCTGGGTTCGACTGGTGGTGCGCTCATTGGTGCATTGCTGGTGGGCCTGATGGCCAACTACACCGGATTTTTGTTTCCCAAGGCGGCGCTGTTTTCAAACATTGCCGTGATGGTCGCTGTTTTGTTGTGGCGCCCGCAGGGTGTCTATCCCGTCAC
>JANOCP010000241.1:0-1928 GCA_031412235.1 Polaromonas sp. | reverse complement strand
TGTGTGCCGATAAACCTGCAAATACACCAGCCGGCTTGCCAGCAACAAAAACGCACCAAGCACAACCACGCTGGCCACCAGCACACGCGCACGAAAGCGCGATAAGTCGGCCTCCACATTACGAAGTTCAGTCATGACCGTAAGAACTGAATAGCGGTGAAAAGTGCCCGAATCTGCCCGATTCATTCAAGCAGGGGCCGCGGGACTGGCTTTGCCAGACCGCAGGGGCAGCGGCCCCCTCGGGGGGCAGCGCAGTACACGAAGTGACAAGCGTGGGGGCCATATCTACAGCGGTCTATTTTCGTCGGGATTCGGCGCGCGGCGCTGAGGCACCAATAGCAGAATGCTGATCACTGGCCATAGCAGCGTTTCGGCCAGCGGCGCAAACAAAACGACCCAGCCCGGGAAAATGCCGCCGCCCACCATCCGGATAATCAACTCCACGCCATGCGCCACCGCAAACAGCGGCAAGACCTGCAGCGCTTGTGAGGGCACCGAAAACCACAGCAGGCGACGATGAATCATGGTGGCAAAAAAGCTCAGCGCGGTGTACGACAGGGCATGCTGGCCAAGCAGCGACGACTGGTGAACGTCCATGCCCAACCCAAACATGAAAGCCACGCCAATGCCCACGCGCAGCGGTTGATGCACGTTCCAGAAAACCAGCACCAGCGCCAGAAAATCCGGCATCCAGGGCACACGCCCCAGCGGCAGCATATTGAGCAGAAGCGCCGCAATCAGGCTGGCCCAGATAAACAGGGGGTTGGCAGGTAGCAGCAGCTGCTGGCCCGAGCGCATGATCATTTGGTCAGCCTCAGCAGGGTCATTTAAGCGCTCCTTTTTTGCCCGTAACGACAGGTGCAGGCGCATCGGGACGTGGCGGTAGCTGGCTCGACACGGGCTTGACCACCATCACATGCCGCGCGCCAGTCACCAGCGCTTGCGGCGCGCAGTAGATTTTGGCAAATGCAGATTCAGCACGCCGCTCGATGCGCGTGATTTTGGCTACAGGCAGACCTGGCGGATACACACCGTCAACGCCGCTGGTGGTCAGCAGGTCGCCTTGTTGCACATCAGAATTACTGCCCATGAAGCGCAGCTCAAGTCCGCTGCCCGACACGGTTGGGTCGCCATAAGCCACGCTGCGGGCACCGGTACGCAAATTCAGTACCGGAATCGCCAGGTCGCGGTCAATCACCAACGTGACCTCGCTGACCAGCGGGTGCACACGCGTGACCTGCCCCAGCACACCTGACTCATCGAGCACAGGCGAGCCCAGCTCAACGCCCTGCAACATGCCCTTGTCGATGATGACCTTGCGCGTGTACGGGTCGGCTGCGTCGTACAGCACTTCAGCCGCCATGACAGAGGTAGCCAGTTGATCGCGCAGGCCCAGCAGTTTGCGCAGGCGGTTGTTCTCTTGTAGCAGCTGCTCAACCTGCCCTGCGCGCAGTGACTGCAGGGCGAGTTTTTTGCGTGCATCTTCGGTGCTTGAGTTGGCCTGCGCCATGCTGGTGAAATAGTCACCACTGTTTTGTACCGCGCGAACCGGCTGCAGGGCCAGCCACTGCACCGGAAACAAGGCGGTAGCCAGCGCAGCACGCACCGGCTGGGTGATGCGAAAACGGGTGTCGGCCACCATTAAAAACAGCGACAGCGCGCTGAAAAACATCAGCTTGGACAGCGCCGACGGCCCCTGTTTGAAAAAGGGCGGCGGGGATCTGTCCAGGGTTCCTAAAGGCATGACTTGCGCTTAAATAGTCCTCGTCTGGTGCCGCGTCGAAAGCGGCATCACGGGGGCATTATTCCGATGTGAAGATGGAACCCAGGCGGTCCATGCGCTCCAGCGCCATGCCACAGCCGCGCACCACGCAGGTCAGGGGTTCTTCAGCCACAAGCACCGGCAGGCCGGTTTCTTCAGCCAGCAA
>JANOCP010000240.1:0-4921 GCA_031412235.1 Polaromonas sp. | reverse complement strand
TCTGGCTGAATCACCATAACCCCGCAAATCCATCATCACCACCGTGAAATGCTGTGCAAGTGCTGGCGCAACGCGGTGCCACATAACGTGGGTTTGCGGATGACCGTGCAACAGCAGCAATGGCGCACCCTGCCCGCCGCGCAAGGTATGCAGCTTTCCGACCGGGCCCTGTATGTCAGACGATACAAAATTTTCAAACATCATTGCTTTGTTGCTGTCTTTTTTTCACTGCTGATTTTGCAGAACACGGCAGCTTTATTCAAGCAATAATAAAGAAATAAATTATTTCCCAAAAAGAAACAATGGATAGAAACGACCTCGAACTTGTATTGGCCATACGTGAACATGGCAGCCTGGCTGCGGCCGCCCTGAGCCTTGACCTCGCCCCGCCTGCCGTGACTAAACGCCTGGCCGCGCTGGAGGCTCAACTGGGCCAACGGCTGTTTCAGCGTACCACCCGCCGCGTCAGCCCCACGGCTGAAGGTGAAACGGTGTGTGAGCGCGCGCAGGTTTTGCTTGAGGGCTTCAAGGCGCTTGAGGCCGAGCTTCAGGAACGCAAGGCAGAGCCCACAGGGCTGATACGGCTGGTTGCCACCTTTGGTTTCGGCCGGTTGTGGCTGGGGCCGGCACTTGCAAGTTTTCAGGAACGCTATCCGCGCATTGAGGTGCAGCTGCAATTGACAGAGCAACTACCCGACCTGGCGCTGGAAGGTTTTGACGGCGCCATATGGCTATGGACTGTGCAGGGCAGGCAGGCGGCGCAATGGGTGTCGCGCAGGCTGGCACGTAACCAGCGCGTTCTGGTCGCCGCGCCAGCTTATGTCAAACAACACGGCTCACCTTCCAGCCTGGAAGATTTGCAAAGCCATGTCTGCCTGCTGGTACGTGAAAACAGTAACGCTGCCGGTCAGCGTTTTGATATGTGGGCACTGCACAAGGAGCGCAGCAAAACACCCGTACGCGTGCGGGTTAGCGGCCCGCTGTCGAGCAATTCCGGTGAACTGGTGCGCGACTGGTGCCTTGGCGGGCGCGGCATCATGTTGCGAAGCTTGTGGGACATTGCACCGCAGCTGGCAAGCGGCCAATTGGTGCGTGTACTGCCCGACTGGTCAATGCCTGACGCTGATATTCACTGGCTGGCGCCCTACCGCAAGGACTCGCCAAAGCGAATTCGCCTGCTGATTGACTTTTTGGTAGCACAGTTTGCCAGTGAGCCCTGGAAAACTAGATAACCGTCGGCGGCACGGTTGTCGGCTTCGGCTTTGCTGCCCGTACGACCAGGCTCACCCCGATAGCCGTAATCACCGTACCAATCACGGTTGACATGGTGATCAACTCATCAAACAGCATCCAGGCCATTAAAGCCGTGGTCGGCGGAACAAGGTAGAGCAGACTGGTTACGGCGGTAGCCGCACCACGCTGAATCAGCAGGTAAAGCAATGAGCTGCCGCCCAGCGTCAACACCAGCACCGACCAGGCCATTGCACCGATGAAATGCGGGTTCCAGGTGATGGCTTCGGACTCCAGAAACGTTAGCGGCAAGGTAAAAAGCAGAGCCGCGCCGAGTTGAATGACGTTGGCAGTGCGCACATCAGTGGGCTGCACAAAGTGTTTCTGGTAGAGCGTTCCGGCGGTAATGCTGAACAGTGCGACTATCGTGGCAGCCAGGGTCAGTACAGTCACTTCATGGCCCATGCCGAATTTACGCGAGACCACCAGCAATAAACCACCCAGACCCAGCGCCAGACCCAGCCATTGCCGGGGCGTTACTTTTTGCCCATCTCGACTTGGGTCGCCAGAAGCCATCCACGACACCCAAAGCGCCGTCAAAACAGGCTGCAAACCCACTATCAGGGCCGCAAGGCCTGAGCCCATACCGCCCTTAACCGCAATCCACACGCCGCCCAGGTAGCCCGCATGCATCAGCACGCCGGTAACGCCCAGGTGCAACCACTGCGGCCCGCGGCGTGGCCATGCAGCGCGCGCCAGTGCGATCCAGATCAGAAAACAGATGATGGAAAGAAAGTAGCGGATCGCCAAAAAGGTCAACGGCGGCGCAAATGGCAAGCCAAACTTAGCGACAACAAAACCGGTGCTCCAGATAAGGACGAATACGGCCGGCATGGCCCGGATCAGGGCGCTCTCGGAAGAAAGTATCAATTTTTTGGCCCGCTACTTGGCCCGTGCCCGTATTTCGGGAATGGCTATCTGCAGGTAGTAAATCATGGACCACACGGTAAGGACCGCTGAAATCCAGATCAGCCAGGTACCCCAAATATGGGTGTCAAGAAAACCAAACAGCCTGCCGTCATAAAGCAGGAATGGAATTGCGGTCATCTGCACTGCGGTCTTGATTTTGCCGAGCATGTGCACTGCCACGCTCTTGGTCGCACCAATCATGGCCATCCACTCACGCAGCGCCGAAATGGCGATTTCACGGCCGATGATGATAAGTGCTACAAACACATCAGCACGCTGCAAATGCACCAGCACCAGCAATGCGGCGCACACAAGAAACTTATCCGCCACCGGGTCGAGAAAGGCACCAAACGACGACGTCTGGTTGAGTTTGCGGGCCAGGTAGCCGTCCAGCCAGTCGGTCGCAGCAAACACCACGAACATCACCGTGGCCACCAGATTGCGATCCACGTCGGGAATATCCACATAGAAAACCCCCACGATCAGCGGAATCGCAATGATGCGGGTCCAGGTCATGATGGTGGGGATGGTCCAGAACTTCATACGTCATTTTGGCATGAGAGCGCGGCATCAGGACTCCGCGAGCAGCATTCAATGCAACGCGCGGTAAATTTCCTCAGCCAGTTCTCTGGAAATACCGTCCACGGTCGCAATGTCTTCGGCACTGGCAGAAGCGATGGCGCGTATGCCTCCAAAGCGCTGCAGCAGACTGGCGCGGCGTTTGGGGCCTATGCCGTCGATGTCTTCAAGCTTGCTGCCGCCGGTGCGCACGGTAGCCCTTTTGGCGCGCATGCCGGTAATGGCAAAGCGGTGCGCCTCGTCGCGTATTTGTGCAATCAGCATCAGTGCGGCTGAATCACGACCCAGGTAAATCTTGTCGCGGCCATCGGCAAACACCAGCTCTTCCAGGCCAACCTTGCGGCCCTCGCCTTTTTCAACGCCGGCAATCAGGCCCAGATCAAGGCCCAGCTCGGTAAACACTTCACGCGCCATGGACACTTGACCCTTGCCGCCGTCAACCAGCACCAGGTCGGGCAGCCTGCCGTCATTATTTTTAACGGCCTCGGCCAGCTTGCTATAACGGCGCGTGAGCACCTGTCGCATGGCGGCATAGTCGTCACCGGGTGTGATGCCTTCGATGTTGTAGCGGCGGTATTGCGCGCTTTGCATTTTGTGCTCATGAAACACCACACATGATGCCTGGGTCGCCTCACCGGCGGTGTGTGAAATATCAAAACATTCGATGCGTAGCGCGGTGAGGTCTTCCATTTTCAGATCCAGCGCCTCTGCCAGCGCCCGGGTGCGTGCCTGCTGCGAGCCCTGTTCAGCCAAAAGGCGTGCAAGCTGCAGTTCGGCATTTTTTTGCGCCATGTCGAGCCAAATACGACGTTGTTCGCGTGGCTGGTGAATCGCGGCAAACCTGACGCCGCTTTGGGCAACCAGCGCCGCAATCAGCTCTTTGTCTACCGGCTCGCTGCACACCAGTGTGGGGGGCACTGGCACGTCGATATAGTGCTGGGCGATAAAGGCTTCAAGCACCAGCGCTTCCAGTGACTTGGCACTGGGACTGAGGGTTTCCTCCGCGTCTGCTTCAGCATCGAGAATCGCTACATCGACAGCATTTTCAATGTGCGTCGGAAAGTAAGGCCTGTCGCCAAGGTGCCGCCCGCCGCGCACCATGGCAAGGTTCACGCAGGCTTTGCCGCCCTGCACCTTGACGGCCAGAATATCCACGTCCTTGTCACCGCCGATTTCCATGGACTGCTGATGCAACACCTTGGACAGCGCCGACATCTGGTTGCGCAACTCGGCAGCCTGCTCAAACTCCAGTTTTTCAGCATGCGCCAGCATCTGTTGCTCAAGCGCCTGCAGGATCTCCTGCGTCTGGCCCTTTAAAAACTTCTCTGCATTCGCGACATCCTGCGCGTACGCTTCTTCGGTGATGTGGCCCACGCACGGCGCAGAGCAGCGCTTGATCTGGTACAGCAAACAGGGGCGCGTGCGGTTGTTGAATACCGTGTCTTCGCAAGTACGCAGCTTGAAGACCTTTTGCAGCAGCAAAATGCTTTCTTTCACCGCCCACGCGCTGGGATAGGGGCCAAAGTAGCGGTGTTTTTTTTCGACCGAGCCGCGGTAGTAGGCAACACGCTCAAACTGGTGCGATGCCAGTTTTAAATACGGGTAGCTTTTATCATCCCTGAATAAAATATTAAAACGCGGGTTTAGCGTCTTGATCAGGTTGTTTTCAAGTAGCAGCGCCTCGGCCTCAGAGCGCACCACAGTGGTCTCCATGCGCACGATTTTGGTCACCATATGGCCAATTCGTGTACCGCCGTGGTTTTTCTGAAAGTAGTTCGATACGCGCTTTTTCAGGTTGCGCGCCTTGCCAACGTAGAGCACGCCGCCCTCTGCATCAAAGTATCGATAAACCCCCGGTAGCGCGGGCAAGGCGGCCACTTCTGCGAGCAGTTCGGGAGCAAATTCAAAATCTTTGGTCATGACATCACGGTTTTGGGCATGTCGTATTGTGGACAATCTCCGCATGAGCGGTCTGCAATGGGATATTTTCTGCAAGGTCATCGACAACTTTGGCGACATCGGTGTGAGCTGGCGTCTGTGCAAAGACCTGGCTTCACGCGGGCACAAGCTACGGCTGTGGGTGGATGATTCCAGCGCGCTGGCGTGGATGGCACCTGATGGTTGCGAGGGTGTTCAGGTCATG